>NZ_JAJVKW010000014.1 GCF_024198255.1 Myxococcus guangdongensis | reverse complement strand
CCCCATGCCCAGAGGGTGCCATCCGACTTGAGCGCGAGCGAGTAACCCTCTCCCGCCGAAATGGAGATGACGCCGCTCAGTCCCGGCTTCTGCACGGGGAGGTTGCTCTGCGACGTCGGTCCATCGGTGGCTCCCGCGCCCCAGAGCCAGACGGTGCCGTCGGACCTCAAGGCCAGGCTGTGCGAACCTCCCGCCGAGACCGAGATGACCCCCGTGGGAGTCATCGCCTGGACAGGGACCAGGGTGGAGTCCTCCGTTCCAGTCCCGAGCTTCCCATAGTAACCCGCCCCCCAAGCCCAGACGGTTCCGTCTCCTCTCAGCGCAAGGGAGTGGAAGGGACCGGCGGAGACCCCTCGGACATTCGTGAGGTCCTGCACCTGGGCAGGCGTGTATTTGACGCTGCCTTGAGTTCCAGTGCCCGTCTGGCCAAAGAAGTTGGCGCCCCATCCCCAGACCGTGCCGTCGGAGCGCAGCCCCATCACGTTCCAGCCCGAGGTCGACACCGCCTTCATGCAGCTCACGACCGACACTCGCATCGGATTCTGCGCGGAGTGGTCCTCGGGGTAGTCGTCCCCCAGGCTGCCATGCCCGCTGTAGCCCGCCCCCCAGAGGCTGGCGTCGGTGCGCACCGCCAATGAAGTATCATCTCCCGCGGCCAGCAAGGTCTGGGGAGAGATGACATCGGGCTGGGTCTGGGAAAGAACCGCGCCCATGCCCCCACAGTCGGTCATCAGTCGGAACGTGGATGAGAATCCGGAGTATTGCCCGAAGTCGACATCACTGACCTGGAAGGTGTGTGAGAGCTCGTATCGATTGACGAGCAGGCCGGTCAAGGTGTCCGTATAGCTGTCGAGAAAGGTGACGCTCAGGGGCGCCGTCGTATAGGCGCTGTTCGTTCCGCAGCCAGGCGCCTGGGTGAGCCGGGTCCTCGCATAGGAGCCACTCGAGCCCGGGAGCAGCGCGATGTCGGCTGGGACCGCGTGCAACCATGAGACCCGGACGGTGCGAACGCCGCTGCTCCCCGTGATGGTGTAGCCCCGGTAGGAGAGCCTGGACGCGTCCGCGTAGTCGAACTCGCAGCCCGGATAGTCCACCTGGGCCCTCACCGTGCGGTGGGTGGGGGGCTCGGCACTCAGGGCGTGCTCGACGCCTCGTGCATCCACGTAACCATGGACCACTGGGAGGTCCCGAGGGTGCCGCTCCAGCACGACCTCGGTGAAGGCTCCCGCTTCCAGGTCCGCGACCTCCTCGTCGCGCCCTTCGACCTGACAGCCCATCAGCCCCACCACGATGGACATCACTGCGACACGCAAGGGCGCGCGTGAATCCAGACACCCCGCAGGTGGCTCGGAGGATGGACTTCCGGCGGCGGCCCGTCTCGGATGAAACGTCTTCACAAGGATGCTCCTGGCTCGGTTTGGGCCCGGCAATCAATGCCACCCAGGCCCATGCCGAAAAATTACGGCAATACAGGCAAGCCTCGCAAGCCAGCGCCAGACATCCGACCCGCGACAAGAACAATCTATTGTCGCTGAAACTCCGGCGAGCCAAGAAGCCATCCCGTGGCGAGCTGCACGTCCACTGGGCGCGGTTCTCCGTCATCGCTGGTGGCGTCGGTGCGTCGGGACCGCGCCGCGAGCACCGTGGCCCGTGTCGCCTCCGAGGGTGTCGTCCCCAGCAGCGCACGCATCTTCGCGCCGTTCCTCACCACCAAGCCCGTCGGGGGGGCACGGGCCTGGGGTTGTCCATCCGCCACGGCATCGTCACCGGCTCCAGCGGCGGCACCTCCGTGGAGCGTGAGCCATGCCGGGGCAGCACCTTCCGCGTGTCCCTGCCCGTGAGCCCGCGCGCGGGAGCTGGTGCCTCCGATGACCCGATTGCGCCGGGTGGGCTGAGCGCGTGCGATGGCTCGCACGCCGCGCGGCGCGCTCCGTGAGCGCGAACGTGTCCACGCCACGCCCGGGCCCGCCCTGCCGTCGCGCGAGTCGCTCCGGCATCCCCCCGAGCGTTCAGCGGCGGCGCTTCGACGCGATGGGCAGCCCCTCGAACGCCGTCTCCACCATGCCGCGCAGGCTGGCCTCCTCCATGCCCGCCTTGCCCACGGCCTCCATTCCCCGGAAGAGGGCGAGCAGCAGGGCCCCCAGCCGCCTGGGGTCCGCCTGGGCCGGGAGGTCCCCATGCGCCTGGGCCTGCGTGAGGCAGCGCACGAACGCGGCCTCGAGCCCCCGGAAGGTCTCCAGCGCCCGGTCCGCCACCTGCGCGTCCTGCGCCGCCAGCTCCGCGGTGCCCCGCGACAACAGGCACCCACGCCGGTTCACCTCCGCCGCCGACGCCGTGGCCACGCCCAGCAGGAACTGCCGCAGCCGCTCCAGCGCGCCCGCGTCAGGGCCCGCCAACGTCTTCTCCACCGCCGCCACCGAGCTCACGCAGTACGCGTCGAACACCTTCTGGAAGAGCTGCTGCTTGTCGCCGAAGGCCCCATAGAGGCTGCCCTTTCCCAGCCCCGTGGCCTTCATCAGGTCGTCCATGGAGGTCGCCGCGTACCCCTTGCTCCAGAACTGGTCGCGTACCGCGCGCAGCACCTGCGCTTCATCGAATGTCCGAGGCCGGGCCATGCCCTGAAATTAAAAGTTATTGACCGTCCGGTCCACCATTCTTAGATATGGACCATGAAGTCCATAACCCCTCGGTGGCGAGAGGGAAGGAGCAGGACCATGGGCAGGCTCGACGGGAAGGTCATTGTCGTCACGGGTGGGACCACGGGCATCGGCTTCGCGTCCGCGAAGCGCTTCGCGCAGGAAGGGGCGAAGGTGTTCTTCACCGGCCGCCGGCAGGCGGAGGTGGACCGGGCCGAGAAGGAGATCGGGCACGGGGCGGTGGGCGTGCGGGGGGACGTGTCCGTGCTGACGGACCTGGACGCGCTCTACGCGCGGGTGAAGCAGGAGGCGGGGCACCTGGACGTGGTGTTCGCCAACGCGGGCGTGGGCGAGTTCGCCGCGCTGGGCTCCATCACGGAGGAGCACTTCGACAAGACGTTCGACATCAATGTGAAGGGCATGCTGTTCACGGTGCAGAAGGCGCTGCCGCTCTTGAAGGACGGCGGCGCCGTCATCCTCACGGGCTCCACCGCGGGCTCTGCCGGCTCGGAGGCCTTCAGCGTCTACTCGGCGACCAAGGCGGCCATCCGCTCCTTCGCGCGCACCTGGGCGTTGGATTTGAAGGGGCGCCGCATCCGGGTGAACACGCTCAGCCCGGGCCCCATCGACACGCCGGGACTCAACGGGCTGGTGCCCGACACGCAGGGCGCGAAGCAGTTCAAGGAATACCTCACCAGCCTCATCCCGCTGGGTCGCATGGGCCAGCCGGACGAGGTGGCGAAGACGGCGGTGTTCCTCGCCTCGGATGACAGCAGCTTCGTCAACGGCGCGGAGCTCTTCGTGGACGGTGGCGCCGGGCAGGTCTGAAACCTGCGAAGACGCTGTGTCGTGGGGGGCTCCGGGGCAGGCCAGCGCCTGCTCCCATCAACACTCCGGGCTCCTCGCTGTTGGTGCAGGTGCGCTCCGAAATGCCGACGCACTTCTGGCGCAACACGGCGTGGATCTCCGGGAGGCAGGCCCGCTTTGCCGACGCCAGGATGGCACCCCAAAGGACTCTCTGGCGCACGTGCCCGCCTCCCCTCCGGGCCTCGGGAGGGGGGCGGGCCTCGGGGCCTCAGAGGGCGTAGGGGACCATCCGGATCTCCTCGGTTCCCGTCCCGAGTTGCCCGGAGGAGTTGGAGCCCCAGCCCCACAGGATGTCGTTGGCGCGGAACGCAATGGAGTGGTAGTCGCCCGCACCCAGGGCCGTCGCATCGATGATGTCCGGGACCTGCGCGGGAGCGCTCTGGCTGGTGGTGAAGCCATCGCCGAGCTGCCCGCTGGCATTGTAGCCCCACGACCACACCGTGCCGTCGCTCTGGCGCGCGAGGGTGTGGGAGTTCCCCGTGACCACCTCCACGCAGTCCGTGAAGTTCAGCGCCTGCACGGGTGACGACGACCAGGCGGCGGTGCCGTCACCGAGCTGGCCATAATAGTTCTCGCCCCAGCCCCACACCGTGCCGTTGGACTTGCGCGCCACCGTGTATCCAAGCCCCGCCGACACGGAGACGACGGAGGTGAGCCCTGGCACCTGTCCAGGCGTGGAGCGAGAGGTGGTGGTGCCGTCGCCGAGCTTGCCCTGGTAGTTGGTGCCCCAGGTCCAGACGGTGCCATCGGCCTTGAGCGCCACGGAGAAGAGGCCGCCCGCCGCCACGGCGATGACTCCGGTGAGCCCGGGGACCTGCGCCGGAGTCGACCGCCAGGTCGTCGTGCCGTCACCGAGCTGGCCGTGGCCGTTCGCGCCCCACGCCCACACGGTGCCGTCATCCTTGAGCGCCAGCGTGTGACCGCTCCTGCCTGACACCGCGACGATGTTCGTGAGGCCCACGGCCTGGACGGGGGAGGAGCGCGTCGTGGTGGTGCCATCCCCCAGCTCGCCCTCCGTGTTGCTCCCCCAGGACCACAGGGTGCCGTCGGCGAGGACCACCATGGACCGCTCCGAGCCCGCCGCGATGAGGGTGACGTTCGAGAGCCCCGGCACCTGCGAAGGCACCGTCCGTGGAGTGGTGGCGGTGGTCCCATCGCCCAGTTGACCGGAGGTATTCAAGCCCCACGTCCAGACGGTTCCGTCCGACTTCAGGCCCACGGAATGGTGTCCCCCACCCGCGATGGACGCCCCCGTGAAGAGCGAGGGCGCGGGGCTCAGGAAGTCGGTGGGGACCCCATCGCCCAACTGGCCCGAGTAGTTGTTCCCCCAGACCCACAGCGTCCCATCGGGCTGGACCGCCAGGGAATGGGACTCTCCTCCCGACAGGAAGCTCGCGCCGGAGGGGCCCTGGATGGGAACCGGCAGGGGCCGGAAGGTCGTCGTCCCGTCGCCGAGCTGTCCCCAACTGTTCGAGCCCCACGCCCAGTGGCGGCCATCCTGCGTGGCCGCCAGCGCGTGATTGCTGCCCGCGCCCAGGCGCACGACCTCCGAGAGCCCCAGCACCTGCGCGGGCGTCAGGCGCCGGGTGGTGGTGCCATCGCCCAGCTCCCCGGAGAAGTTCGTGCCGCAGCCCCAGACGGTGCCATCGTCCTTGAGCAGGAAGGCGTTGCTGCTTTTCAAGGCCACGGCCACCACGGAGGCGAGGCTCGAGACCTTCACGGGCACCAGTTGCCGGGTGGTCGTGCCGCTACAGAGCAGGCCCGTACCGTTGTAGCCCCATCCCCACGCCGCGCCATCCTCATCGACCGCCATGGAGGAGCTGCTCGCCGCGGACAGCTCCACCACGCGCGTGAGCCCCACCACCTGGACGGGCGTCAAGCGCCGCAGCGACGTGCCATCGCCAAGGCCATCAGAGCTGTATCCCCAGGCCCACACCGTCCCGTCCGACTTGAGCGCCAGGGAGTGCTCGTCGCCCGCCACCACGGACGTGACGCCCGTGAGGCCCGACACCTTCACGGGCCTCAGCCGCTGGAGGGTGGTGCCGTCCCCGAGCTGACCTTGGGCGTTGAGCCCCCAGGTCCACACCGTGCCGTCCGACTTGAGCGCCAGGGAATGGGAGCGCCCCGCCGCCACGGACACCATGGACGTGAGTCCCGTGACGCGCACGGGCGCGAGCCGGCGGAAGGTGGTGCCATCCCCGAGCTGACCTTGGGCGTTGTACCCCCAGGTCCACACCGTTCCATCCAGCTTGAGGCCCACCGAATGGAGACGGCCGGCCCGCGCCATCTTCCAGACTGGTGAGGCCACGGCCGCGTGGGCCGTCCCTGGGGCGGCCGTGTCGTCCTTCTCCAGCACCGGGCCGGAGCAGCCAGCCACCCATAACAGACACATCAGCAGGCCCACTGGCGCGCGGCCGGACAGCCCTACAGGCATCACTGGCATGGCTTCCTTTCGGGTTCCCACGCAAACGGGAAACGGAGCTGCATTCGGAATAGCATAACAGACGTGTGGGGGCGGCATCTCCTGGCGTCAGTCGACGCCGGTCGCCTCGCGGGACCCGGTCGACCTCATGTCCACTCTTGAGAGGTTTTGTTTCCATTGCAGTCGTGGTGGACGTTTGTGATGGGTCTGCGGTGACACTCGTTGGTCGCATGCGCGTGCGCTGGAGCAGCGAACGCGCATGGTTGGGGGGTTCGAAGGCGAAGCCGGTCAGCATCGCCGCCACGCCGTCCTGGGTCGCGCCGAAGGCATTCCGGATGCTCGAGTCCTCCTGTCCACGCGGATGACCTCGCGGGACGACGTGCTGGCGAGCCTGCCCGTGCTGAAGGTCTCGTTCGCCAGGCGGAACAGCGCCGCCGCCGGTCTTCCCTCTTCGGGGGCACTGCCCCACAGAGCAGTGGGTGCTGTCCACCACAGGTTCCCGACGCCTCGCGATGTGCGGAGGTCATCCCCGCAGGAGAATCCCTGTGTCATGCCCTTGGTCCAACGCTTGCTCTTTTGGGCACAATGACGACTCTTACGCTCAGAGAAAAATGGCGGTCACTGGTCCTCACGACCGTGCTCATCCTGGGTTGCACCAGTGACACACCTGCGCCTCCGGGAGGACCTCCTGGGGAGGGTGATGGCACGACCGCCCGGTTGACGCTCACGCGTCTGGGCTCGGGAACCATCACCTCCAACCCCGCGGGGATTTCTTGTGGCGGCACCTGTCTGGCCTCCTTCGCGAAGGGCAGCACCGTCACGCTGACCGCGATGCCTGACTCTGGGTACTCCTTCGGCGGATGGAGCGGAGGTGGCTGCACGGGCACCGCCGCCTGCACCACCACGCTCGATGTCGACACCACCGTGCAGGGGAGCTTCACTCCTGTGACGGTCGCGGGAACCCAATACATCGCCTTGAGCCTCGCCTCGGGCCCTGTCTCGGACAAGGCGCCGCTGCGCACGGGCGTCCCCTTGCCCAAGGGCGCTTTGTCCAGCCTCGCGGAGCTGCGCCTGGAGACCGGTGACGGCAGCCAGGAGGTCCCCGCACAGTTCGACGCCATCTCCCGTTGGCCGGATGGCTCCATCAAGGTCGCCCTGGTGCACCTCGTCGCGGACCTCGGCGCAGCACGCGCCTATCGCGTCGCCTATGGCCCTGGCGTCGTCCGCGCCGCCCTACCGCGTAACGTGGCCATCAGCGGCACGCCATCGACGGAGCTCACCGTCGACACGGGACTCGTGAAGTTCGCCGTCAACAACAAGGGCGTCCTCACCCGGCTCTGGCGCGACACCAACGCCAACGGCGCGTTCGAGGCCGGCGAGCAGCTCTTCAACGGCGGCGACCTGTTCATGGTCAACGCCTACGACAACCAGGAGTACACCGCCGGCGCCGCCACCGACGCGGTCGTCACCGTGGAAGAGACCGGGCCGTTGCGCGCGGTCATCAAGGCCCAGGGCTCGCTCACCAACGCAGCTGGCGCGAAGCTCATCAAGTTCCTGGTCCGCTATTACGCCCATCAAGGCTCCGACAAGGTCGACCTGGAGGTCACCGTCATCGACGACCGGCTGGAGCCCAATGTCCAGACCAACCCCACGTCGTTCGCCATCGCCGCCAAGGCCCTGGGCCTGCGCTGGACCTACCTCTCCGACAGCGCGGCCGACTATCGCTTCGGCGGTGAGAGCGGCGCCGCCCATGGCGCCAAGGTCTCCGGCGAGCACTCCCTGCTCCAGAAGGGTGAGTTCACCTTCGACAACGGCGTCGACCTGGGCCACACGTTCAACTACAGCGGCGTGGGCACGGGCGCCAAGGCCGCCGGCTGGGTGGCCCTGGATTCCGGCAGCCGTCACCTGGCGCTGATGGTCCGGGACTTCTGGCAGCAGTTCCCCGGCGAGCTGAGCGTCAATGGCAACACCCTGACGGCCTCCCTCTTCCCGGCGCGAGGCGGCTCCGCCGAGACCTCCCAGCCCGCGCTGTCAGGCACCCGCTACCACCGCGCCCAGAGCCTGTACTTCGCGCGGCAGGGCGGCGCGAAGACCTACCAACTGCGACTGGCCTCGAGCACCGCCCTCCCCACCACCAGCGCCCTTCACGCCGCCAATGACAGCTATCAACGCCACCGCCTGGAGTTGACCGCCACCCCGGCCTGGTACACCGCATCCGGCGTGTTCGGAGACCTGACGCCGACTCCGCAGCTCAGCAGCAACAAGGGCTACGACAACGTCCTGATGCGAGACATCTACGAGCGGAGCATCGAGCAGTCCGACGGCAACGCCACGATGTTCGGCTGGCGCGACTACGGCGACCGGCTTCGCGCAGGCTGGGCCCTTCAGACGAACGGGGTGTACGTCCCCAGCTTCTACAATGACACCCATGTCGGCGCGAACAACTTCCTCACGCAGTTCCTGCGAAGTGGGGACGCTCGCTGGTTCCAGCTCGGAGAAATCAGCACGCGCCACTTCATGGACATCGATGTGTCTCACGGTCCACGGGCGGGCTACTGGTCCACGGGCAACACGCCGCAGCCCGCGGGTGAGGTGCACGCCATCAACCACGAGAACATCGACCATCAGGTGCGCAACCTGCACTGGGGCCACGCGCACGTCAGCGGCCTGAGCAACCTCTACCTGCTCACGGGTGACAAGCGCTCGCTCGACGTGCTCACGGAGATTGCCCAGTGGTGGAAGTTCGTCTCCCCGCACTTCTTCAAGCGTCCATTCAAGTTCACGGACCGGCACCGCGAGGCCGAGCGTGACTATGGCTGGCCGCTCTACGTGATGAACGAGTACGTGCGCGTGACGGGGGACGCGACGTACCACAAGGACGTGGCGGGCAACCTGGCCGCCTACCTCATCGAGTGGTTCCGGACCCCGAGCAACCACGTGGGCTACGACCCGGCGACCAACACCGTCTCGAACACCGTCCTCGGTGTGAACGACGCCGCCCAGGGCACGGGCTACTGGACGATGACCAAGATGGACAACAACGCCGGGTTCAACGCCACGGGGACGAACCCGTGGATGGCCGGGGCCTTCATGGGCAACCTCATCAAGTTCCACCAGGCCGACCTGGAGTTCGCCGCCGCCGGGAAGCCCTCGGGCGTGAGCCATGCCCAGATGGTCGACATGCTGCTCCAGGGCATGAACTACGTGGTCAAGTACGGCTACGACAGCAATCGCAAGTTCTTCGTCTACTCGGAGGCGCAGCGCGGTTACGACGGCGGCGACCACCACATCCTCTACCCGCTGGCGTATCTGGACCGGCTGTACAAGCAGGAGCTGGCGGCGGGACGCATCGCCAACCCCGCCTGGTTCGATACCCAGAGCACCTGGGGCCCACTCGCCACCCGTCGCCATGACGAGCTCCAGAACCAGACCGTCGGTTCCTTCACCCAGTCCTATGGCTTCTATGGCTACGAGATTGTCTACCCCGCTGACTTCTTCACCGTGATGAAGGCCACGGTCGGTCCGTAGCGAGGCAGCTGGTCGCCCCCGCTCTGCTGCGGCGGGGGGCTCAGGTGGAGTGGAGGTGTTCGAGCGCCTCGTGCCAGTGCCTGACCTGTGCTGGAGACACATCAAGGCGCGTGAGCCATGCCTGGAAATAGCGCTCCAGCTCCGCGGACCGGGGATGGGTTCCGCGGTGATGGATGATGAAGTCCTTGTAGTTCTGGACCTTGTCGGCGCGGAGCATGTCGTTGACCTCGGGCTCCGTGCTGAGCGCGATGTCCTCGGGCCCCTTCAGGTCCGGTCGATGGGACAGGGCGGCGTTGGCCGTCTCCCGGTAGGCCAGCGCGAGTGCGAGGACGCGCGGGTCATCACTCACGCCGTCGACGGGTGGCATGGAGAGGTCCGCTCCCGTGGCGAGCGCTCGGGCCCAGGCGGCGGCGCGGTCGTCATCGTCCTGCACCAGGGGATGCAGACAGTACGCGCGTTGGGCCAGGTCGCTCGCGCACAGGGCCCGTAGCACCCACAGCCCCTCGTCGATGTGGTGCATGTACGGGACGCCGGAGCGCTGCGCGCGGCGCTGTCCATGGAACGCCTGAATCGCGCGGTACTCGAGGGCGCTCGCATCCATCCCTTGAAGATGGCAGTCGGCGGTGGCGGGCGCCACCTTCGGCTCCGCGGGGGCCATCATCGTGCGCTTGTGCTGGGGGCTGGCGCGATACCATGGGCCCTCGCCCCTGGGCATGCATCGCCCAGGGCCTTCGAACTCCATGCCGACCGTCCTGGCGCTCCTTCACATCATGGGCTGCGTGCTGCTCGCCGCCGTCTTCTTCGCTCCCGCCGGAGTGCCCACGCTCGTCCATCTGCTCAAGGGCATCCTGCGCGAGTACAGCCTGGTGATGCTGGTGCCCGCGCTCCTCACCGCGCTGGTGGCCTTCTGGTGCGCTCACGCGGACGTGTGGAAGTGGCTGCGCTGGGGGACCCCCGCGTCCGCGCTGCTCATCGGAGTCCTCGCGGTATGGCCCGCTGCCTCCGCCTGGCGGATGGCCCGTGCGAACGACCTCCCGCTCGACCTCCGCGCGTACCTCCGGCCCCTCGTCGGAGCCCGCCCTCCGCCGAGTCACACCGTCCGCTTCGCCGAAGTCCCGGGACGCGAACTGCACGCGGACATCTTCCTTCCCCAGGGCGCCTCACCCGCGCCACGCCCGGCCGTGCTCTATCTCCACGGAGGCGGTTGGCGCGGCGGAGAGCGCGCCTATGCCCGAGCCTGGGCCGACTTCTTCACCGCGAAGGGCTACGTCCTCATCTCCCTCGACTACCGCCTCTTTCCACCGGCCACCGGCATGACCGCCCCGGGAGACGTCAAGTGTGGCATCCGCTGGGTCAAGGACCACGCGGCGACCTACGGCATCGACCCGTCGCGACTCGTCCTGTTCGGTGAATCCGCGGGTGGACACCTCGCGATGCTGGCGGGGTACTCAGCGGACGACACCCGCATCCCGTCCTCCTGTGGTTCCCCGGGGGACACCTCCATCGCGGCCGTCATCAGCTTCTACGCGCCGGGCGATCTGGTGGCCGATGCCGCGAGCAACGCCGCCACGCTCGAGGGCTTCACGGGTGCGCCGCTGGACGGCCACCGCGCGCTGTACGAGCTGCTCTCTCCCATCCACCACGTCGGTCCACGGACTCCTCCCACGCTCCTGCTCCACGGCGGCGCCGACAGCGTCGTGCCGCCCGAGGCCTCCCTGGCGATGGCCGCCCGGCTCTCCCAAGCGGGGGTGCCCCACGCGCTCTTCATGCTCCCGTACGCGGAGCACGGCTTCGACATCTGGGACGGCGGCTTCGGCCGACAGCTCGCTCGGGGGTGGGTGGGACATTTCCTCCAACAGCACGTTTCCGCCGAGTGACGTGGGCCGGGCGTGAATGAAATCCCCCGGCCCCCGTCATGAAGAACACACGGTGAGCGGGACGGCGAGAGCGGCCCCGCTGCGAGTGATTCCAGACAAGGAGAAGTCCCATGTTGGCGGTTCGCGGTGGCTCCGAAGGTGTTCGTGCGCGTGAAAACCGGTCGTCCGCGAAGGGCAGGGGATGGATGGCGCTCGCGCTGCTGCTCCTGCCCATGACGGCGGCGGCGGGTCCCGGGCCGGACTACCGCTGGGACGAGTCTCGCAACCGCCCCGGTCCGAACCGTTGCCAGAGCTCCAACCAGTGCGATGGCGCGCGCACCTGCAGCCCCGCCGGTTGGTGCCAGGGCGAGTCTCGCCCGACGCCGCCGCCCCCGCCGCCGGGCCGTGGCCATGGGCATGGCCGCGATGAGCCGCGCCACCAGCGCACCACCTTCATCCGCAGCAAGCTCGCGGGGCTCGTGCTCGACATCGAGGGCAACAACCGCTCGCTCGGCGCCGGAATCATCGCCCACCGCGCGAAGTCCCACCGCGAGGGCAACGACAACCAGCAGTGGGAGCTGGTGCCCACCCGAGGCGGCTACCTCATCCGTAGCAAGCTCAACGGACTCGTGCTCGACATCGACGGCGCGAACAAGGCCGAGGGAACCCGCGTCATCATGTGGGAAGCCCACGGCAGCCCCAACCAGGTGTGGAAGCTCGTGCCGGGTCGCGCCCGCGGCACCTACTACATCCAGAGCGCGCTCAATGGCTTCGTGCTGGATGTCGAGGGCGCCAGGACGGATGGCTCGGGTCGGCTCATCGTCTACCCGATGCATCGCAAGGCGGCCGACAACCAGCTGTGGCAGGTGGACCTCTGAGCCGCTCACTCCGGGCCTCATGACTCAGTAGGACGCTGGCGGCACTGCTCGGACAGGGTGCCGCCTTCGCCGTTGTGGGAGTCGCCTCGACGAGCGCGGCCCACGAGGGCAGGCGCGTGTCGGCTGGTGCACGACGGCGGCTCGCGACTCGAAGTGCATCCGCCCGAGGCCCGGTGTCGGCCTTGTGAGCCGTTGGCCCGCTCTTCGAGACTGGTGGAAACCCACGCCGACACCCTCGTCCAGCTCCCACGCACGCGGCACTCTCCTGGGAGTCGTCATGCCTGTCTCGCGCAGGTGCGTTGCGTCCCTCGTGTCCCTGTCCGTCCTCGTCTTCGCGTGTTCTCGCGGGTCGCCCCGGCCGCAGCAGGACGAACTCCCGCCGTTCTACCGCACGCCTGACTCGCTCCCGACCTCCTCTCCTGGCGACGTCCTCCGGCACGAGCCGCTCACGGGGTTCGCCGCGCTGGAGCAGGCGGGGAGCAACGTGCGCGTGCTGTATCGCTCGGATGCGGTGAAGGCAGACAGGCCCATCGCGGTGTCCGGCATCATCGCGCTCCCGAAGGGAGAGCCTCCGGAAGGCGGATGGCCGGTGATTGCCTGGGCGCACGGGACGGTGGGCGTGGCCGACAAGTGCGCGCCGTCGCGCGATGTGCTGGGCGCGAGCGCCCATTGGTTCAATCAGGCGCCGCAGCGACTGCTCAACTATTTCCTGGGGGAGATGAAGTGGGCCGTGGTGATGACCGACTACGAGGGGCTCGGCACGGAGGGGCGGCACCCGTTCCTGTTGGGGCGCTCGCAGGCGCGAGGCGTGCTCGACAGCGTGGTGGCGGCGCACAAGCTGTACCCGGGCAAGCTGTCGAAGAAGTACGCCGTCGTGGGCCATTCCCAGGGAGGACAGGCCGCGCTGTTCTCCGCCGCCGAGGCTCCGGAGCGCCTGCGTGGCAAGGATTTTGAGTTGGTGGGTGTGCTGGCCTATGCGCCGGCGTCCGCGATGCACTTGACCTTCCCGATTGCAGTGCAAGTGGCGGAGCCCTCGCCGGACGTCGCGTTCATTCCCCTGTTCCTCACAGGGGCTGCCGAGGGAGACCCGGACGGGGTGAAGCTGGAGCAGTTGCTCAAGCCCCAGGCCCTGAAGCTGTATGCCGATGTCGATTCGAAGTGCCGCATCGAGCTGAGCCAGACGGACTCCTGGGGGAACTTCGTCCCCAAGGGAAATGTGATGAGCGAGACGGCGAACTGGCGGCCATTGCTCGCGCAGTTGAGCGCGATGCATCCGGGGTATCTGACCATCGGAGTCCCGGTGCGACTGGTGCAGGGCCGGCTGGATGCGCGTGTGAATCCAGCGCAGACATGGGCCGTCCGCAACGAGCTCATCGCGCGTCGCGCCTCGGTGGAGTACGTGGGGTGCCCGGTGGCGGACCACTTCGGCGTGTTGGGGGATGACATCCCTGGCGCCGTGGCCTGGCTGACGCAGCGCTTCGGAGGAAGCGCACCTCCCGACGTCCTGAGTTCCTGTCGGGAAATCCATGAGCTGTCATCCGTGACTCCCTGACGGGAACCCACGAGGACGGCTCCGTGGGGACGTGACTCGGCGCGCGGTGGATTTTTCTGGCGGCGGTGCCCGTGCCCAGTGGGTGTGTTTGACTTGCGGGGATGAAAGGAAGACGCTGGTTGGACTCATGGCTGTCCATGAGCCCACGAGGAGAGGTGACCATGCGAGGCTTCATTGCTTTGGCTGCGTTCCTGACCCTGTCTGGCTGGACCGGGCGCACGGAGGCGCCGGCTGCATCCCCCGAGGAGTCGACCTCCGCGGACATCATCTGTGGGCGCATCACGAGCGAGTCCCTTTGTCGCATCAAGGGATGCGTCTGGGATTCGCAGTCCGCCACCTGCGGCGATTGAGCCGAGCCCTCGGTCCATGCCCTCGGGCAGGGGCGTGAACCGGGCCATTGACTTGTGGCCCGGTCTTCCCTGCACTGTCCACATGGCCGCGCCTCGCGAGGTCCCCATCATCCTTGGCGTCTTCGTCGCGCTGGCCGCGATGATGGCTCACGTCATCGCGACCCGTTTGGATGGGTCCTCGCCTCGAGCGGAGGGGCCTCGTGTGGCCCCGCTCGCCCCGCGGGCGCGAGCCCCGTCGTCCCGGGACTGGGGCGTCATCCTGGGCGTCGGTGTCCTGGGGCTCGTGGCGCTCGGGGCGCAGGCCCACTCCCGACGCTCGCGGTTGCTCCAGGAGGTCGCGACGCCCCCGCCATCAGCGGAGGACGCGACGTCTCCCGGGCCGTCCGTCGCGCAGGCGCGGGCCTTCCTGGCGTGGCGCGGAGCGCGAAGGGTGCTGGCGCGGCGCGCGGGCCTGGTCCTTGCGGAGTGGAGCGTGTTCACGGCGCTGTCGCTGTGGCTCATGCTCCGCGCGCCTTCCGGGGACTGGCTGTCGTTCGCCGTGCCGTGTGTCCTCCTGGTGTTCCCCGCGCGCGTGTACGTGCGCTATCGGGAGGGGGAATCCCTCTGGGCGCCGTGGATGCTGGGGCTGTCGGTGCTCGTGCTCGCCGCGACGCGTGAGCCTCGGTGCACGTGGGGGCTGCTGCTCATCGCCGGCGTGTGCCAGGTCTGCGTGTGGCGGCAGGAGCGGGCGCGCGGCGGTGTCACCTCGTCCGGGTGACGCCGTCGGCTCAGCTGTCAGCGACCACGGCCAGGGCGGTCGAGGGGGACATTCCCTGAGCCACCAGCGAGAGCACCAGCGACTGTCTGAACTCGGGCGTGGTCATGAGCCAGCCGGGGATGATGTCCGGGAGCGAGGCGTTGACCATGCTCGCCGGCCCCAGGAGCGTGCGTCCCCATCGCTCGATGATGGTGCGGGCGAAGGCGTCTGTCTCGGGCGTGCGTCGCGCCGTGCTCCCCGTCCTGGGGCGACGGGGCGTCGGGGGCGTGGCGTCGGGCTCGGGCGCCAGCAGACTGGTGAACACCCGCATCAGCGTGGAGGTGACGACGCCCACGCCTCCGCCGAACGCGGACAGTCCGCCCTGCATGAGCGTGCCGCCGATGATGCGGGCCATGCCGCCCTCGACGAAGCGCAGGCCGGCGTTGCCTCCCATGTGCTCGAGCAGGGTGATGGGGAGCAGCCGCGCCGCGGCGCCTCCCGAGGGCAGGAGCCTGGCGAGCGTCTGCGCGGGGAGCCCCGAGGCCTCGAGAATCGCGCCCTGCATGATGCCGCAGCTGGTGGGCGTGCCTCGCAACCAGCGCAGGATGGCATTGCCTCCACGCTGGGCGACGGCGACCGCCTGCTCGATGCTGACGGTGGCCTCGGCGGCCTCGATGACCACGTAGGCGTTGGCTCGCCGCGCGACACTCTCCGCCAGCTGCGGCGTGAGGGCCTGGGGGACCTCTTGGAAGAGCACGCGCAGCGGACCGCCGTGAATCTTCATGACCTGCCCCGCGGCGTTGCGAGCGTAGATGACGGCGTGGTTCAGCCCGCCTTCCGTCACGGCGACCATGGCGCCGCGTCCCAGGGCTCTCTCGAGCTCGGTGGCCGCGGCCGTCCGCGTGGCGAAGACCGCGCCGCCCTCGCGGGTGAACGCCGCCACCGTCTCGCGTGCCATCGCCTCCGTGACGATTTCGCCGCCCTCGCGGACGACGAGCGTCCCCGCCGCGCGCCGGGCCATGGCGGTGCGCACGAGGGCGGCCGGAGCCCGGATGAGCGCCCGGCCCGCGACGCCCGCGGCGCCCAGCGTGGCGAAGTCGACCATCAGGAAGCCGGTGCCCAGGGCGCGCTGGAAGTACGACTCCGCCTCGCGAATCTGCTGGACCGAGCCGTAGATGGGCACGAGCGCCCAGAGGCTCCTGGACGGGTCTGGAGCTCCCTCCGCGTGGCGGCGCTGGTTCTCCTCGGGGCTGTCGGACATGGCCCAGGTGACGACGCCCGCCACCAAGCCGATTCCGGCCAGCACGAGCCACGGCGCGATGCGGTGCAGGTCCTCTCCGGCGCCCTCGGTCAGCTCATAGGGCGACTGGACCAGGGCCGCCCGGGTGGCGCGCTCGGCCTCGCGCTCGGAGGGCCAGGAGGGCTCGCTGATGCGGCCCCGGCCGCCGCCGAGCCGAGCCTGGACGGTGTGCGCCAGCTCGTGTCCCAGGATGTGCCGCCCCGCGCCGCTCGCGACGTCCACGTCGCCGCCCAGCACGATGTGGTCGCCCAGCGTGAAGGCCGCGGCGCCCACGGACCTCGCCGCCTGTCTCGCGGTGGGGCCAGTGTGCAGGCGGACTGGTGACAGGTCATAGCCGTAGGACTGCTCGAACGGCGCCCGGAGCCACGCGGGGAGGGGGTTGCCTCCCGCGAGCCGGGACAGGGGCGGGGAGGCGTCGCCCACGGGCGCGCGGGGGGCCAACGCCGCGCGGAGCAGGTTCGTTCCGAACGCGCCCACCGTGGCCGCGACCGAGGTCGGGATGGCACCGAGGTCGGGGCTGGCGCTGACGGGCGCGCTGGGGGCCTGCACCCTGCCCAGCGGCCGGGTCGTCGCGCCGCCCGGCATGGGACGCAAGGCGCGGACGGGCGGATACAGCGCGACGGTGCCGATGTCGAAGCGCGGGGCCCGGTCGGCGGAGTCACCCGGCGAGACGTCCTGGGTGGGCGCGGCGGAGGGCTGCGGCGTCACCGTGCGGGTCACCCGTGGAGGCGTGGCCTTCGGAGCCGGTGCGGGCGTGGATGCGCGAGCCGCGGAGTGCAACGAGCCCATGGACGTCCCCCTCGTCGGACCTGTGGGGGACAGTGTAACCGAAAGGGGGGCGGAGGGCTGCCCGCCCCACCTTCGCGGCGTGCTGGTTCAGCGCGCCTGGGAGATGCGGTTGTTGGTGCCGGTGTTGCTGATGCGCGGCTTCTTGCCCTTCTGGGGGCCGTGCTTCCAGACGACGCTGTTGTCGCTGCCCGTCGTCTCGATGCGGCGCACGGTGTGGGCGCTGACCTTGTTCTCGCTGCCCGTCACCTCGATGTACTCGCAGTTGCCGGTCAGGATGACCTGGTTGCTGGAGCCGACGATCTCCACCTTGCCGCCTTCGCCGCAGTCGTGCTTCACGGTGCGGTCGGAGTCGACCAGCTCGAGCGAGCCCTCGCTCTGGGAGGACGTCTCCGCCGCGTCGTCATCGTCACGCGCCGCGGCGCCGTCGGCCTGGATGTCGACGCCCCCGCCGCGAACCCGGGCCGAGCCGCCGCGAGTCTCGATGGTGGCGCCCGGCGCCTTCACCCGGACGTTGCCGTCCTTGCCGACCTTGACCGACGCGGCCTCGTCATCGTCGTCCTGGGCGCTGGCCGACATGGACCCGAGCACACATGCGATGACGATGAAGGCCTTCGACGTGAATTGGTTGCGCATTGCGGTGGACCTCTTGTGTGGATGCACGCGCAATGTACGCATCGGCGGCGAGAAGATTCAAAATCCGCGCGATTTCGCGGGAGCCACCCCCTGGATTGCAGTGGCCCTTCATCTCGGCACCCGCAGCGGCAGGGCGCATGGCGTGGATGCCGGAGTCGTGATTTCACGGACGCCGTGAAGGAAGCGGACACCTCAGGTCGGTGGCTCATCGAGCAGGCGGTCCGGCGGCTCGTGGCGGATTGGTCGTCCCGTGACGAGCAGCGTCGTCCTCATGGGACCTGGGTGCTGCTGTGGGGGCCTATCGAGAGCAATGCGGAACTCGAAGGGCCCACGGTGGCGGTGCCGCTGCTCGCGGCCTGGTTCCTGACCGGCGCCGGTTTCGTGCGGCAGGACGTGTGGCGCTATCTGCGCCACCGCGCGCTGCGGTACTCCGCCAGGTTCTCCCCGCTGGCGACGGACGTGGGCGTGCTCGAAGTGGCCCTCTACCGGGGTGGGACCGCTGTGTACGCCGCGGGCCACCTCGGACCTCGGGACGCGCATGGCCTGCGGCTGGAGCGGGATTCCGACGGCCGACTGTTCGAGCAGCGCATCTGGGTTGCGTAGAGTCCGGGCCAACACCCGGCGAGGACGAGATGTCGAACCGTGACGCGACCCAGGCCCTGCTCTCGCTCTGCGAATCGAAGACCCGCTGGCGGGACGAGCTGACCGCGGAGGCCGTGAGGAAGGCCGTGGCCGATGGCGCGGATGTGAATGCGCGCAACCGTGACGGCATGACGCCCCTGCACCTCGTCGTGCAGCAGCCGTACTCGAAGATTGCGCCGCTCCCTGGCGTGGACGTGGCGCGGGTGCTCATCGAGGCGGGTGCGGACGTGAATGCACGCGACCACCACCAGCAGACGCCATTGCTTCGCGCCATTCCCCACGACCCGGCGATGGAGGAGCGGGCGCTGGAGCTCATCCGCCTGTTGCGCGCCGCGGGAGGCCGGGTGCCCTCGGACGTGAAGGACAGGAACGCGGGGGCGTTCAGCCTGTCGACTCCGGCCCTCTATCGCGAGGTCCTGGACGCGGGCGCGTCCCTCGATGTGCGGGATGACGAGGCCCAGACGCCGCTTCACTGGGCCCTGCGCGCGGTGGAGCCCGAGCTCGTGAAGCTGATGCTCGAACGCGGCGCCGACGTGAACGCGCTCGACGGGATGGGGCGCACGCCGCTGGGCGTGGCGCTGCACACCTGGGACGAGGTGTGGGCGCCCCACGGCCAACGCGCCCGGGCCTACGTCTCCGCCGTCGGCGCGGTGGAGGCCGCGGGAGGCAAGCCACGCATCGCGTTCCCGCATGACCCCTCGGACCCGTTCGCGCCTCTCCCCATCGATGCAGACGCGCTGAAGAAGACGCTGGCCGGCAAGACGCTCCCGTTCAAGCACGCGGTGGCCTCGGCGCAGGAGGTGGCCGCGGGGCTGCACGGCTCCGGTGACCCGGCCACGGCCCTGGCCCGGCTGGACGCCCTGCGCGCCGCGCTGAGCGTGGAGGCGCGGCGCCTCCAGCTGAAGGGGCCGCTGACGCTGAAGCGCACCTTCTTCCACCACGGCGACCTGGAAGTGGACGGTGACCTGTCCATCCAGCGGCCGTTCGCGGTGACGGGGAATGTCATCGTGAACGGCGTGGTGCGAGACTCGGGGCACGACTCGCTCGTGAACATCCTGGGCGACCTGCGATGCCACGGGCTGTGCTCCGATGGAGAGCTCAACGTCCGAGGTGTCATCGAGGCGCGCGACGTGGTGCTCGGCCACCACAACGACTACCTGCTGAGCGCGGCCACCTTCCGGGCCCGCGTCGTCATCGAGGACGACCACGCCTTCGATGGCACCGTCGAGGCCACACACCACTTCGACATCAACACGTATGGCGATGACGTGGCCGATGCCCTCCGCGCCATCTTCGTCGACGAGGTGTTTCCAGAAGCGACGCCACGGATCGACCGGGAGGTGCTCTTCGACCGCATCAGTCAGGGGCTCCCTGTCTTCCGCGAGCCCACGGAGGCCGCGCTCACGTCAGTCGGCGGTGCGTCCCTGTCGCGCCGACTCCAATAGCTCACGGAGGGCCTCGGCGTGCTTGCCGCCGGTGGGTGCCCAGTCGGCGGGCATGCGTCCCGCGCGGTCGCGGATGAACGGGTCCGCACCCGCTTCGAGCAACATCTTCACCAGCGCCGGCACCGCATGGCCCAGCGCGCGCTGCAGTGGCCGTTGCCCGTCGCCATCGGCCTGATTCACGTCGGCGCCCGCCGTCAGCAGGCTGCGAAGGATGGGGCCGTGCACGCGCGCCGAGGGCTTGTACAGCGCCATGTGCAGCGCGGTGAGCCCCTTGTCCGTGCGGTGATTCACCTGGGCGCCACGCGCGAGCAACAGGTCCACCACGGCCAGTTCGCCGCTGTTCGCGGCCTGCATCAGGGCCGTCGGCGTGCCCTGGCTCATCGTCCAGTCGGGTGAGAGCCCAGCGTCCAGCATCCGCCCCACCAACTCGAGGTTTCCGGAGGCGGCCACCGAGACGAAATCCTGGGTGGCATGGGGCCCGTGCGCGATGCCGCCGGAGAACGTCCACTCGGGCTCCGTCGACGCAGCGCCAAGGGCGTCCTTGCCCATCGCCTTGTCGATGACCTGCGTGCGCCGAGCCTCCGCCGCCTGCTTCGCGCGCTTCTTGCTGCCTCGCCACAGGGAATGTGTGGCCGGGTACTTGTCCGGAGCGTTCAGGTAGCCCGACAGCGCGGCATGTCCGTTCTCCAGCGCGACGATGGCGGGCAGCTTGCCGTCGCTGTCCGCCTGCTCGCGGTTCGCTCCCACCTCCACCAGGATTCGCGCGATGTCGGTGAAGCCATGCGCCGCGGCCATCCACAGCGCGCTGGCGCCGCTCTCATCCGCCGCGTTCACGTTCGCGCCAGCCTTCACCAGCAAGGTCACCAGGTTCGCGAAGCCGTGCTCCGTGGCCGCGACCAGCGGTGGCGCGAAGGCCGCTGAATCCGGGGAGGCCTTGGCCTCGAGCAACACCCGCACGCTCGCCTCGTCGCCGTGACTGCACGCATGCGACAGCGGCGTGGCCTGATACGCGTGGAGGTCGACCTCGTCGGGGTCGGCGCCCTTCGCCAGCAGGTCCTCCACCGCGATGACGTTGCATTGCTCGATGGCCGCGAACAGGTTTTCAGGGAGGGTGGGGTTCACACCCGCAGCGTAGTTGTCTTGACGCCCGTTGCTCGTGCTTTCCATCCCGTCTCGAACCCGGAGAATTCTCGGAGGGCGATGGTGTCCAGGCCCGGTGCGATTTCCGCGCGCGCCTCTCGGGGACGTGGCAGTTTTCGGAGCCATGTCGCGTGCCCGGGAACCGAAGAAGGTGGATGTCGCTGCGCTGATGACGAAGGCGGATGCGCTGCTGGACGAGATGCCGCCGCAGCTCGAGCCCGCGATGGTCCTGCTGCGTCAGGTGGTGGCGGCCGACCCCGAGCACCTGCTGGCGCTCCACTCCTTGAGCTGGTCGCTGGACTCGACCCGGCGCGTGGAGCCCCATCGCTGGGCGCGCGAGGTGAAAGCCGAGCACTGGGGGCTGCGTGACCGCATCCTCGCGTTGACGCGAGGCACGAAGGCCGGTGGCAAGCTGACGCTCGCGCAGAAGGCCCGCGCGTTGGCCTTGAGTCAGTGGGCCGAGGACCTCGTGCGCGGCACGCCGACCGTGGCCCAGCTCGACGAGGTGGAGTCCGCGCTCGACGAGGCCGAGCGCCTGCGGCCCCTGCCGGACCATCAGCGTGGACGCCGCGGGCTCCAGGCCTGGCGCTCGCTCACCCAGGGCAAGAAGGAGCAGGGCTACCGCGAGCTGCTCTCCCTGCTGGAGGAGCACCCCGGCATGTGCGCCCAGGGCGTGACGCACGACGACGACCCGCTCAACTTCCAGGGCCTGGAGGGCGCCTTCTCCGATGAGGGCTTCCACGCGTGGTTGCGCAAGCAGAAGCCCGCGAAGAAGAAGGACAAGGCGCTCGACAAGGGATTGCTGCTGGCGGCGGGGCTCGATGCCAAGCCGTTCTTCGGCCCGGGCTACGAGGGGAACAGCCGCACGGGCCGGGTGCTGGCGCTCGTCGCGCTGGGCGCGGACTTGTCCGCGAAGGACTTCAGCGAGCACGGCGTGCTCCACCTCGCCGCGATGGTGGATGACGCTGGGCTGGTGAAGGAGTTGCTGCGATGGGGGGTCCCCACGGACGCTGTCGACGGAGACACGTCCACGCCCCTCCATGTCGCCGCCGAGCACGGCAGCGTGTCCTGCATCGCCCCGCTCGCGAAGGGAGGCGTCCCCGTGGATGCGCTCGACGACTCGGGGCGCACCGCGCTCTTCGAGGCCCGGACGGCGGAGGTGGCCCAAGCGCTCATCGACGCGGGGGCCAACCCCAACGCGGGCAAGGGCTGGACGCCGCTGCACCAGCACGCGCGCTTCAAGGAGCGCGGGCCCGTCATCCAGGTCCTGCTCGCGGCCGGCGCGGACGTCACGCTGAAGAACTCCAGCAAACAGACGCCCGTGCAGGAGGCGCTGGAGCACAATCACGCGGCCCTCGCGCAGTTGCTGGGAGCGAAGCCGCCCAAGGGCAAGGCGGGCGCCCTGGACGTGCGTCCCCTGCTGGAGGAGCTGGCGCGCCGGCGCAAGGCGGTGCTCGCGTCCTGGTACTACGAGGACAAGGACGTGGACGCGGTCGAGCAGGTCCTGAAGGGGCTCGAGCTGCAGGGGGCCACGTCCTGGGACCCGCTCGCGGCCTCGCTCCAGGGAGCGCTCCCGTGGACGGTCATGGCCGTGGTGGAGCTCGCGCGGGACGTGCTCCCCGCCGAGGAGAAGACCCCGGCCTTCAAGAAGGCGCCGCGCTTCGTCCGGGGGGACCTGGTGGTGAAGGGTGACGTGCTCCTCGACGGGCCCCTGTTGGTGACGGGAGACCTGACGGTGAACGGGGTGCTGCGCAACGCGGGGATGGAGGGGCTGCTCGCGGTAGGCGGCACGCTGCGCGTCAGCGGGTTGGACACGGATGGAGAGGTCATCGTCGGCAAGGACGTGGAGGCCCAGGTCGTCTGGGGCCACGGCAACGACGCCTCGCTCCGGGTCGGCGGCGTGTTGAAGGCCGGGGTGGTCATCGCCGACGACCACGACGTGCAGGCGAAGGTGAAGGCGGAGCACCACTACGAGAATGGTGGGTTCGATGCCTCGGACGCGGCGCTCAAGAAGGTGTTCGTGCCGCAGACCTTCAAGGGCAATGCGCTGGACCGGGAGAAGCTGTTCGAGCTGCTGAGAAAGACTGGCGCCGTCCGGGTCTAGTCAGGCGCCGCGTGGATGGCGCCACCGAAGCGGATCCGGTGGCTCCATCGAAGTGCATCAGGGGCAGGGCGTGGGCAGTTCGTGGACGATGGAATACGGGGTCTGCGTCCCCGCCCGTCTGCGAGTCTCCCCGCGGTCGCAGTCATCAGCGCCAGCCCAGACCAAATTCTTCGCGTCGGTGTCGTCGCCGATGAAGAAGGAGTTGATGCAGGGCGGAGCCAGGGCCTCCTCCTGGGTGGATGACAACGATTGCGCATCCGCCGACGTGTCGGCTCCGCAGCTCGCGACGAGCCCCATCAGGCACCGCCAGACAGCAATGCCTCGCTTCGCTTGCAGGGTGCCCCTCCATTGACTGTTCTCGGCAAGGAGAACCTCTCGAGCGCAGTCGATGCCCCGGGACACGCTCCAGGTGGGAGGGCACGCGGGCCCGTGTGTCCATGGGGACGCACGGGCCCGGGGCTTCAGCGCACCTGGCTCACGAGCCACGTCTGGGCTTCCGGGCGGCTCCAGAACTCATCCCAGCCACTGTGGGTGGTGCCCGGCGTCACCGTGACTTGAATCTCCCCGGTGTAGTTCGGGCACTGGCGCAGCTGCATCAGCACGCCGTCGGTGGGGTTGGTCCACTTCCACGCGTTGAACGTCCCGTCGCCCGAGTTGCCCGAGGCCCACAGCGGGAAGTCCGCGATGCTGCACAGCGGATTGGCCACCGGCGACGTGTACGCCAGCGGCATCCCGCCCGCATAGGTGCTCCGGTACTTGAGCAGCTGGTCGTTCACCCCCGCCCCGCCGAAGGACAGGCCTGTCATCGTCACGCGGTCCGGGTCGATGTTGAAGCGGGTGATGGCCTCCAGCACCAGCGCGTGCGTGAGGTCCACGTTCCAGTACGTGTCATACGGCGGCGTCGCGCCGATGCGCGGCGCGTGCGGCGCGATGACCACGGCCGGGTACGTGGTGACCAGCGCCTTGCCCGGGATGAGCTGCCGGATGAAGCCCTCCGGCTGCGAGAGCACCGTCGTGTGGTCCGAGCTGAGCGTCGTGCCGCCCCGGCCATGCAGCGACAGGACCAGCGGGTACTTCTTCAGCGGGTCCGCGCCGTACTCGAGGGGCAGGAACACCGCCGTGTCATACGTCCCGCCGCGCGACCACACGTGAATCTTCCCCGCGCGCGCGTCCGCCGGCTGCGTGCCCGCGTGCACCTTGACGCTCACCGTGTCCGACACCGAGGCGCCGCCGTTGTCCGTGGCGGTGAACCGGAAGATGTACGTGCCCGGCGTCAGGTTGCTCGCCGTCGCCGTCCGCGTCGTCGCCCCCGTCAGCGTGGCCGTCGTCGGACCGAAGGCCTGCTGCCACTGGTAGGAGGCGATGGTTCCGTCCGTGTCGCCCGCCGTGCCCTGGAGCTGGACGGAGCTGGCCGGCTGCACGATGGCCGTGTCGTTCCCCGCGAACGCCGTGGGAGGCTGGTTGGCCAGCCGCACGCCCCTCAGCTCCAGCTCCCGCACCCGGCACAGGCCGTCGGCCGACGCGCGCTTGCACGACAGGCGCACGTAGCGCGTCTCCAGGGGCTGCGCCAACTGGAGCGTCCAGGTGGGCTGGGTGTTGTTGGTGATGGCTCCACCCGGCACCGGCTCGAAGGCGGCGGTGGCCGCCAGGCGGTGCTGGAAGTCGAAGTCGAGCATCTGCTGGCCCACGGTGTTGTCGCGGCCCGAGTACAGCGTGATGCCCTCGAGGCGGTGCACGGCCTGCAGGTCCACCTCGATCCACTCGGGCGTCGTCGCCGAGGGCACCGAGGCTCCGGCCCACCGGTCCTCCGTGTTCAGGATGCCGTTGAAGGCCTTCGCGTTCGCGAACTGCGTCGGATACCCGTTGGGGTGAATCGAGGACGCCGTCGAGGGTTTGTTGAGCGCGACGTTTGTCGTCTGCGCCCAGGCGGGGAAGCCGACCAGCGAGAGGACCGCGGCGAGGAGGCTCGGGGGATGCCAGCGCATGAGAGAGGAACCTTTCGAGGAGGGGCGGCACGGGGGAGGGGAATTCGCCACCGTGTTGCAAACGCAGCTGGGCGTCGGAAGTCGCAGGGGATGAAGGTGGGTGCCAGGCGCACCCGCCGCTGTCTCCGGTCCGTGACGCACCGGAGACAGGGGCCGGCGATTCGCTACTGTCCGAGCACGACGCGGAAGATGCGCTCGTTGCTGTTGTTGGGGATGCTGTCCTTGTCACCCTGGTTGGTGGTGGTCAGCCAGAGGTGGCCGTCCAGGGTGGGCTCCACGGTGCGCAGCCGGCCGTAGGTGCCGACGAAGAACTGCTGCACGTTCGTCAGGTCCGTGCCGCTGATGACCTCGCGGTAGAGGCGGGTGCCTCGGGCGCAGGCCACGTAGAGGACGTCGCGGACCACGGCGATGCCCGAGCACGAGCCCGCCGCGGTGGTGTAGGTCTGCTTCGGCGCGATGTAGCCGGGCGTCGCGCAGCCCGAGCCGCCCTGGGACGACGTGCCCTCGCAGTTGGGCCAGCCGTAGTTGCCGCCGCGCTGGATGAGGTTCGTCTCGTCCATCACCGAGTTGCCGAACTCCTGCTCCCACAGCCGCCCCTGCGAGTCGAACGCCAGCCCCTGCGGGTTGCGGTGGCCATAACTCCACACGTAGTTGCCGAAGGGGTTGTCGGACGGGACGGTGCCGTCCGCGTTGAGCCGCAGCACCTTGCCGGCCAGGTTGTTGATGTCCTGCGCATAGGCCGCGTTCTGCGCGTCACCGGTGGCCGCGTAGAGCTTGCCGTCCGGCCCGAAGCGCAGCCGCCCGCCGTTGTGGAACTTGTTGCGGCCGATGCCCTGCAACAGCACCTGGAGCGACGCCGTGTTCAGCGCCCCGTTCTCGTACCTGAGCCGGACGATGCGGTTGTCCGTGGGGGAGGTGTGCATCACATACAGCCAGCGGTCCGTGGCGAAGGTGGGGGAGAGCACCAGGCCCATCAGCCCGCCCTCGCCGTCGGTGCTCTGCACGTTGGGCACCGTCCCCACCGACGTCTTCACCCCCGTCACCGGGTCCAGCCGGATGATGTCCTGCGCGTCCCGGCGTCCGTAGAGCACCGTGCCGTCCGGCAGGTTCACCAGGCCCCACGGGATGTCCGTGTCGGTGGCCACCTGGGTGACGGAGCAGACGGGGTTGGTGCACGCCTGGCCCGTCGTCACGCTCGCCGTCGTGCTCCTCGCGGACGCGTTGCCCTGCGCGTCCCGGGCGAGCACCGCGTAGACGTAGGCGGTGTTCGCGGACAGGCCGCTGTCGACGAAGGTCGTCGCGGGCGGGGTGCCCGGCACCGTGGCCACCTGCACGCCACCCCGGAACACCGCGTACGCGCTCACGCCCACGTTGTCCGTGGACGCGGTCCAGTTGAGCGTGACGCTGGTGCCCGTGGCGGTGGCGGTGAGGCCCGTGGGGATGCTCGGCGCCTGGGTGTCCACCTGGCACGGCGGCGGGGTGATGCTCAGCGTGGCGCTGCCCTGCGAGACGTTGCCCGCGGCGTCGCGCGCATTCACATACAGGCCCCACGTCGCGCCGGGGACCACCGTCAGCCCGGTGGACAGGACGGCGCCGGAGACGGACTTCATGAGCTGACCGTCATGATAGACGTCATAGAAGGCGATGCCCTGGTTGTCCGTGGACTCGGCCCACGAGAGCGTGGCCGTGTTGCACGTCAGGTTCGTCACCACCAGCCCCGTGGGCACGGTGGGCGGCTGGGTGTCGGCTGGCAGGTTCCACTGCTGATTCGTCTGGCCGTTGCAATCCCAGACGACGACCGGCGAGCTGTTCGCCGTGGCCGCGCCGGACACGTCCAGGCACAGCGAGGTCGCGGTGTGGACCACCGTGCCGTTGGGGTTGCGGACCCAGCGCTGGCCCGCCGCGCCCGTGCAGGCGCTGATGACCGCGCGCGCTCCGGCGGTGGCGGTGGCCGGCTGCACGCACCAGGCGCCGTCGAACACGCGCAGCTCGCCCTCGGGCGTGAACAGGTACCGCTGGTTCCCCTGCCCGTGGCAGTCGTAGATGTTGATGCCCTGGCCCGACGTCTGGCTGTTCTGGGACACGTCCAGGCAGCGGCCGGACTGCGCGCTGATGAGCCGCGTGCCCGCCGTCACCGCGGCGGACTGCGACTCGAGCTCCGAGCCGCCGGGCTCCGGAGTGGCTTCACAAGCGGCGAGGGTGGTGAGACATGCGGCGAGGATGATGCGGCGTGCTGCGACGGGCGACGGACGACGAGTCATTGCCACGCTCCTTGTTTTCCGTCTTCTTCACGGTATCCAGGTGCGGGCTCAAGCAATCTTCAGGTGTCGTGCGCCTCGGATGTTGAACTCCGGGCATGAGCGGCCCGCGTCGTGTCGCACCTCGAAGCGGGTTTTCGCAATCCGATGACATCTTTTCGGCGGGAGCGGATCCCCACGCGCGCGAAGGCTCGGCGCTGAAGCCAGACGGGTTCGAACCCCTCGCCGCACCGCCTCCTGAGCAGCTCCATCAACTTCTCGCGCCTGGGACAGAACGCGCTGCGCCCCAATGGCGGGGCCTCCACCGCGCCGGACACGCGGCCCCAAGGGGCGCCGATGCCCGTGCCCTCGGCTTCGGAGGGGATGCAACAGGGCTCGCGGTGAGACACGGGGCGGATGGGTTTCCCGCCCCGTGCTTCAGTTGTGCGAGACGGCCTCAGGGACAGAAGCAGGCGCCCCGGCAGTCGAAGTCGCGATAACAGATGTTGGTGCCACACGCGGCGGTGCAGGACTCCAGCGTGCCGTAGTAGTTGCTCATGGGGTTACAGGTCCACTTCTGCGGGCAGATGGCCATCGCGGAGACCTCGCCCTCGGAGCGGGGCGACTCGCTGGTGACCGTCTCCGACGCGGGGGCCTGCTCGGGCTCGACCGGCGCGCCGCCACCGCAGCCGGTGATGGAGAGCGTGAGGGCCGCGACGACAGCGAAGAGAGACGAGGTGATTCGCATGGGGGACTCCTGGCGTGCGCTGTGGAGGCCAGCAGGGGATTGCTGGTTTTTGCACGCTATTCCATGAAATCCAGCTGTCGCAACACATTGCCCTCCAGTGGCGGAAGTGGAGGGCTCAGTCCAGCAGGGAGGGCGCGGGCGTGAGCGTGTCGAAGGCCTGCCCTCGGGCGAGCTGCCCGTCGGAGTTGTTGCCCCAGGACCAGAGCGTCCCATCCGGATGGATGGCGAGCGTGTGCTTGTCGCCCACCGCGAGGGACGTCACGCCGCTGGTGATGCCCAGCACCGGGATGGCCTCGTCCAGGAAGTCCGTCGTGCCGTCGCCCTTCAGCGCGAGGGCATGCGTGCTCCCCGCCGCGATGGCCACGACCCCTTCCAGGCCGGGCACCTGCGCGGGCGTCGCGCGGGTGGCTCCCGCGGCGGGGTCGTCAGGCGAGCCCAGCTGTCCCCAGACGCCCTGCCCCCCACGTCCACACGGTGCCGCCCGAACGCAGCGCCATGGAGAACGTGCTGCCCGCCGCCACGGACAGGGCCCCCGTCAGCCCGGGGACCTCCAGGGGCGTCGCGCTCCCGCTGAGGCCGTCCCTGCCGAGCACCCCCGCGAAGTTCCTCCCCGAGGCCCACACCGTCCCGTTCGAGCGGATGGCCAGGGAGTGGTTCGCGTTCGCGGCGAGCTTGACCCGTGGCCGGATGCGCGAAATCGCCGCTGTCTGACTGTCTTCAACTCCGCGCTCGATACCCGACTCCTGCTGACCACAGCCCACGGTCAGCAGGAGTCCCAACGTGAGACCCAATACATTGTGCAGCCGTGATGACGACGGATGTGACATTCGACCCTCGTGTGTGATTGAAGCGGCGTCCAGACGAGGGCTCGGACTCCTTATTTAATTAGGAAAATCCGAGAAGGCTGCGGTCTTGGGTGACCCTTGCCTCCGTCATCAAGGCAGCCGCGTGAGCACCGGGGTGAGCTGGTCGGTCGGCGCGCCGTGGCCGAGCTGCCCATCCGAGTTGCTGCCCCAGGACCACACGGTTCCGTCGGGCAGGAGGGCGAGCATGTGCTCGTCACCGGCGGCGAGTGACGTCGCGCCGGCGGTGACGCCCTGGACGAGGACGGGCTCGAAGCGGGCGCGGGTGGTGCCGTCCCCCAGTTGTCCCCGCGTGTTCCTTCCGCCGGCCCACACCTGGCCGTCGAGGCCTGGCGCCAGCGAGGTGAAGGGTCCGGAGACGACGTCACGCAGCCCGGTGACGCTCATGGGGACCACGTGGGGCTCCCCATCCTGCAGGCTCCGCATCCCCGCGCCCGCGGAGTCCAGGCCCCAGGTCCACCCGGTGCCGTCGGACTTCACCGCCATCACGTGGTACTCGCCCCCGGCGATGGCGACGACGTCCGTCAGCGTCAGTACCTGGACGGGGGCGGCGCGGTCCTCGAAGGTGCCGTCGCCGAGCCGCCCGTCGGCGTTGAGCCCCCAGGCCCACGCCGTGCCGTCATGGCGCACGGCGAGCGAGAGCTGATTCGCCGCGACCACCTTCGCGACGCCGTCCAGGTTCAGCACCTGCACGGGCGTCCAACTGGGGAGCGTCGTGCCGTCGCCGAGCTGCCCCACCTCATTGTCACCCCAGGCCCACACCGTCCCATTGTCGGCGAGCGCGAGGGCGTGGCTGGCGCTCGCGGAGATGGCGACGATGAAGGGCAGGGGCTCGACGCGGCGCGGAGTGTCGGAGTGTCGTCCCCAGGCCCAGACCGCGCCGTCATGGCCGAGCGCGAGCGAGGTGCTGCCCGCCGCGCTGATGGCGGCCATGCCCGCGAGGCCCGGCACCGGGGCGGGTGTGGTGCGAGCCGCGAGGGTCCCGTCGCCCAGTTGGCCGTACTGGTTGTGCCCCCAGCCCCACACCGTTCCATCGTGGTGGAGCGCCAGGGCGTGCGCACTGCCCGCCGCCACCTGGAGCGCGCCCACGGGGGCGTCTGGAACGGGGGCGGGCGTGGTGAAGCGGGTGAGCGCGCCGTTGCCGAGCTGGCCATCACGGTTGCTGCCCCAGCCCCAGACGCTCCCATCGCTGCGCAGCGCGAGGACTGAGTGGGGGCCCGCCGCGACGGCCTGGACGCCCGTGAGCCCTGGCACCTGGAGCGGCGTGGCGCTGGACTGCTTGACGCCGATGCCCAGCTCTCCCAGGGCGTTGTTCCCCCAGCTCCACACCGTTCCATCGGACTTGAGGACCCGGGTGGTGTCCTCGCCCGCGATGACGTCGAGGAGGCCCGTCACGCCCTCGATGAGGGTGGGCGTGGTCCGGGTGCCCTGGAGGACGAAGTCCGAGCCCCAGCCCCAGAGGGTTCCATCCGAGCGGACCGCGAACGCGCTCGTGCTCCCCGCCGACGCGGCGATGACACCGCTCAGCCCCTGGATTCGGGCGGGCACGGCGCCATGGACGTACGTGCCGTTGCCGAGCTGTCCCGTCCGGTTCAGGCCCCAGCTCCACAGGGTGCCGTCCGAGCGGAGGGCGAGGGAGGTGCTGAAGCTCGTCGACACGGCGAGGATGCCGGACAGGCCCTGCGCCTGGACGGGGACGCGGCGCGCGGTGGTGGAGCCGTCACCCAACTGGCCATAGGTGTTGTTGCCCCAGGCCCAGACGGTGCCGTCGGTCTTCACCACGAGCGTGTAGTCGCGGCCCGCCGCCACCGAGGCCACGCCGGTGAGCCCGGGAACCTGAATGGGCGTGGTCCGGGGGAGGGTGGTGCCGTCACCCAGCTGGCCCTGGCCGTTGTGGCCCCAGGTCCAGACGGTGCCATTGGAGCGCAGCGCCACGGAGTGGTTCCTGCCTCCATCCACCGCCGTCACCCCCGTCAGGCCGATGACCTGGACCGGCGTGGAGGTGCTGATGAGGTCGCCGGTGCCGAGCTGTCCAGATTGATTGTCCCCGGAAGCCCACACCGTGCCGTCCGCGCGGATGGCCAGTGAGTGCTGGTCACCCAGCGCGATGCGCGCCCGAGGGCGTGCCCTGGAGATGGCCGAGGATTGGAGGTCCTCGGGTTGGGAACGGGCGTCGGAGGGACCGCAGCCCGAGCCCAGGATGAGTCCCGCCACGAGGGACAGGACGGTGCCCCACTTCGATGTCGCAATGCGTGTCATGTGATTGTCTCCTGGTGTTGCGTGGCGTCCGACGCCCCCGGGTGTCTGTGAATTCAGTGGATGGGTGCGAAAGGGTTTCAAAGGTGTCTCATGTGGCGCCCTGGCCACGGTGTGTCCCGTTGTCCACGGTGCTCGCTCCAACTGCTCGAGGCGCTTCTTCAGAGGGCGCCCGCGCTCCCGGGGCCGTGGGCTCGGGGTTTGCTTGGATGGGAGGGATGAGTCCTTCCAGCCACGTCGTGTCCCTTGTCTGTGTTGTCCTCGGTGGCGCGCCTCCACCCGCGCCAGCGCCCGTGCGGGTGATGGCATACAACGTCCTCTATTCCTCGCCGGCGGAGGGCATCGACAAGTCGCTGGAGGTCATCGAGAAGGAGGCGCCGGAGGTCCTGTGTCTGCGCGAGTTGACGCCTGGGTTCGCGGCGGCCTTCCGGAAGCGATTGGGGAAGGACTATCCCCATCTCAAGCTCATGCCCCGGAAAGGGGGGTGGGGCGTGGGGCTCGCCAGTCGACACCGGTTGCGGCGGGTGGAGCGCTTTGCCCAGAAGCCCCACCGCATGCCTGGGCTCGAAGCAGACGTGCTCGTTGGTGGGCGGACGCTGAAGGTGGCCTGTCTCCACCTGATGCCGCCGGGGGCCACGCATCGGCGGGAGGACGGCCTCCTGGAGACGATGCGGAAGAACGCGACCCTCCGCAAGCAGCAGGCCGAGGCCCTGGTGGAGCGCTATTCGAAGGCGCGCGGCCCGGTGCTGCTGTTTGGCGACATGAACGAGTCCCGCACGCAGGAGGCGATGACGACCTTCGCCGCCGCGGGCTTCGCGCATGCCTGTCATGGGCCGGACGCGCTCTGTGGAGACACCTGGCCGGGCGCGGCGTCCGTCGTCCCCAGCTTCGTGGAGATTGACCACATCCTGGGTCGGAACCTCTCGCTGTCGGGCGCCAAGGTGCTGCATGGGGGAGGCTCGGACCACTTCGCGGTGCGCGCGTCCGTCGCGTTCCCTCCGTGAGCACTCCGTCCCTCCAGGCGGAGGTTTCGTCACGGGCCAGGGCGGTTACGTCACACCTTTTGTGTTGTCATGTTTTACACGGGGTACGAGTCACTGCTCCCGCGCTGCCGGCGTCACCGGCGGCCCGTAGCGAGGAGCGTGTGCATGCATCGCCCGATGTCTTTCAACAGCCTCTTCCTGGCGAGCGCCCTCACCCTGGCCTTCGTGCCCGGGTGTCAGGACGCCCCGTCCCCCATCGACCCCACCCCAGAGCCGCTCGGCACCGTCTCGCAAGGACTCGCCTGTGGCGGCAGCCTCATCCCCGTCATGTCGGCCCGCGACAACCCCGTCAGCGGCCTCGTCATCGCCTCCAGTGAGGCCAGCGCGTCCAATCCCGCCTGGCACGCGGTGGACGGCAGTGACAGCACCATGTGGCTCACCGCGAGCGGCCAGTCCACCGCTTGGCTCACCTACGAGTTCTTCGACGGGCCGCGCACCCTCTCGCACTACGCCATCAAGTTCTCCAACGGCTCGCTCACGAACCGCGCGCCCCGCGACTGGACGCTCCAGGGGTGGTCCGGCAGCGCGTGGAACACGCTGGACACCCGCACCCTCCAGACGAACTGGGGCGGCGCCGAGGAGCGTGAGTTCTCCATCACCACGCCCGGGGCCTACCGCAAGTACCGCCTCATGGTGACCGAGGACAACACCGCCGGCACCGGCGTGGACGTGCTCTCCATCGGCCGGCTGAGCTTCTACAACTGTGCCTGCGCCACCATCGTCAATCAGGTCCCCGTGATGACGAGCGCCACCGCGCCCTCCGGCACCGTCGCGGGCTCCGGCTTCCTCCAGGCGGGCAATGAGCCGTGGAAGGCCTTCGACAACGTCGACACCTCCGCGTCCATGTGGCTGTCCTCGAAGGCGACCCCCTCCTGGCTCTCCTACGAGTGGCCGGGCGCCGCGCGCATCCTCACCCGCTACGCCATCAAGTTCCCCAACGGCGAGGCGGTCACCCGCGCCCCGAAGAACTGGACCCTCCAGGCCTGGAACGGCTCTTCCTGGGTGGTCGTCGACACGCGCGTGGACGAGTTCAACTGGACGAGCGCGGAGCGACGTGAATACCCGCTCAGCGTCCCCAGGACCTTCACCCGCTTCAAGCTCGACATCACGGATGACAATGACCCGCGCACCGGCGTGGAGACCGTCTCCATCGCGCGCCTGGAGTTCCTCGGCTGCGAGCGCGACACCGTGCCGCCCATCGTCCCGACGTTCTCCGGCTTCACCCCGACCTCGCCCGGCACCCAGACGGCCGTCACCCTCAACGGCGCCACCGAGGCGAACGCCACCGTGCGCCTCTTCTCCGGAGGCACCTGCGCGGGCTCGGCCATCGCGAGCTTCACGGCCACGAGCGCGGGCGCCTTCTCCCGCGCGCTCACCGTGACGGCCAACGCCACGAGCACGTTCTCCGCGAAGGCGGAGGACTCTGCGGGCAACGTCTCCGCGTGCTCCGCCGCCGTCAGCTACACGCACGACAACGTCGTGCCCGCCACCCCCTTCCAGCTCGCCTTCGTCCCCAGCGCCACGGGCACCACGCTCACGCCGCAGCTCACGGGCCGCACCGAGGCCAGCGCGCTCGTGCGTCTGTTCCTGGGTCCCACCTGCGGGGGGGCCCCGCTGACCACCACCCCGGCGAACGCCACCACGGGTGCCTTCAGCTTCACCCCGACCGTGACGGCCAACGCGGTGACGAGCTTCTCCCTGCGCGCCGTGGACGCCGCGGGGAACGTGTCCGTCTGCTCCGCGTCGGTGTCGTTCTCGCATGACACCGTCGCGCCGGCCGCGCCGACCTTCACCGCGGGGATGGTGCCCCTGTCCCAGAGCCCCATCGTCGCGGGAATCCGCGTCCAGGCCGAGCCCCGCTCGCGCCTCTTCCTCTTCATGAACGATGGCTGCCTGGACCCGGTGAGCGCCGAGGTCGCGGTGGACAGCAGCGGCAACGCGCTGGTGCCCCTGACCGCGAGCCAGGTCGGCGTGCCCGCCTCCATCCGCATCCAGGACCCGGCGGGCAACCTGTCGCCGTGTGTGTCCGTGGAGGAGCGCTGTTTCGCGGGCTTCCTCGACTGTGATGGCAACCTGACCAACGGCTGTGAGACGCCGGTGATGGACGACCCCGCGAACTGCGGCGCGTGCGGCACCGTGTGTGGCGGCGCTGCCTCCGCCAGTGGCGTCTGCGGCGCGGGGACGTGCGGTCTCGCCTGCGCGGTGGGGACGTTCGACTGTGACGGCAGCCCCCTCAATGGCTGCGAGTCCAGCACGGCCTGCGCGCCCGGCGTGTGTCAGGTGTCGCCGGACCGCGAGCTGCTCATCACCGCGCTGCCCGTGGTGGAGGACCCGGTGCGGACCACCAACGGTGGCGTCTGGACGTTCGGCACGCTCCTGCGGCGCATGAACGGCGGACAGAACCCGTCGGAGATGGTGCGCACGTGGCTCAAGACGTGGGAGACGAACCAGGTCATCGCCGGCCTGCCCGTCGCCGCCCGCTCGCGCATCCTCCCCGACGTGCTCACGCCCTGGGAGACGCGCAGCGGCGGTCCCTCCGCTCCGCTCGACTTCGACACCGCGCCCTTCCGGCTGCTCGCCATCGTCAACCGCATCGACCTGCGCAGCGAGGGCGCGCACTCGGGCGAGGGGCGCTTCGTCTTCGGCGTCACCACGCCCTCGGGGCAGGACCTGCCCTTCACCGTCATCCTCGAGTACATGCTGCCCGGTGACGGCCCGGAGGACATCCAGCGCTGGGCGCGCGACTGGCACGAGCTGGGCTCGCTGCCGCTGGGCAGCCCCGCCTACAACACGAAGCTCCAGGCCATCACCGACCGCTTCACCCAGCCCTTCATCGCGCAGGGTCGCTTCATGGGCAGCGCCATCCACCAGGTGCGCACCAACGAGAACGCGCTCAACCCGCTGTGGGAGCTGCGCGAGTTCCACTTCGGTCCGAGCGGGCTCGTCCCGGCCCCCGTGGCCCTGACGCCGGAGCTCAGCCTCAACGGGTCGCCCCGGCTCGAGAGCTTCGTGCAGGAGAACGCCGCGGCCATCCTGGCCGGCACGCACGAGGTGCCCTCGCTGTACCAGGGACAGGCCTTCGTCGCCGGCTCGGCGATAACGCCCTTCGGCCTGGCGTGGTTCGTCCCTGGCGCGGACCCGGAGGTCCGGCATCGCTTCTCGCTGAACACGTGCAATGGCTGCCACGCGGGCGAGACGCAGACGCCGTTCCTCCACGTCTTCCCGCGCCCCGCGGGAGCCCCCTCGTTCCTGTCGCCCTTCCTCCTCGGGACGCAGTCCGTGCCGGACCCGCTCACGGGCATGCCCCGCGTCTTCGACGACCTGGGCCGACGGGACGAAGACTTGGAGACCCTGGTGTGTGGCGCGCCGCAGTCGCTGGCGCCGAGCCTGGGCGCGGTGGGCGAGGGGTTGCTCACGCCTCGCTCCCTGAGCGGCTCGATGGCTCCGAAGCCCGCAGCGGTGCCGGGCTTCCCGCCGCGCTCGAATCTGCCGCCGGGCCGCGTGCACTGACGCACGCACGTCGCCGGAAATGAACGGGCCGGGCTCCATGTCATGCGCATGGAGTCCGGCCCGGGTGGTTTCGCGCGGAGGCGCGTCTACTTCTTGGAGCTGCGCAGGTAGCGATAGAACTCCGAGTCGCTCCCGAGGAAGAGCGAGGTGGAGCGGTCCATCACCTGGGGGTAGGCCTCCAGGGTGCGCATGAACTGGTAGAACTCCGCGTCGCGACCGAAGGCCTCGGCGTAGATGCGCGTCGCCTCGGCGTCGGCCTTGCCGGTGATCTCCTGCGCCTTGCGGTAGGCCTCGGAGCGAATCTCCTTCAGGTCGCGCTCGCGCTGGCCGCGAATCTCCGCCGCCCGTCCCATGCCCTCCGAGCGCGAGCGCTCCGCGGTGCGCCGCCGCTCGGAAATCATGCGCTCGAAGACCTTCACCTGGACCTCGTCGACGTAGTTGATGCGACGAATCTGCACGTCCACCAGCTCCACGCCGAACTCCTTCACGATTTCCGCCGCGCGCAGGCGAATCTGCCGGGTGAGCTTGTCGCGTCCCTGGGCCACCTGCTCCAGCGACTCGCCGCGCTCCTCCTCGGTGGTGTACTCGTCGTCCTCGAACGGGCGGTTGGTGGAGCGCACCGCTTCAATCAACGCGAAGGACGCGATGGTGTTGCGCGTCTCGCCGTCGATGATGTCGTCCAGCCGGGACTGGGCGTTGCGCTCGTCGCGCAGGCGCTGGAAGAAGCGCAGCGGGTCGACGATTCGCCAGCGACCGAAGGTGTCCACCCAGATGTACTTCTTGTCCTTGGTGGGAATCTGGTTCGGGTCGCCGCGCCAGTCGAGCCAGCGCTTGTCGAAGCGGTTCACCGTGTCGACGAAGGGCTGCTTGAAGTGCAGGCCCGGCTCGGTGATGGACTGGCCGCGGGGCTGGCCGAAGCGGGTGATGACGGCCTGCTCGTGCTCGCTCAGGGTGTACGTGCTGGAGAAGCCCAGGACGATGGCGAGCACCGCGACGCCGAGGACAATCGTTGCCACGCGGCTCATCGGTGGGCCTCCGTCGTCTGCGCCGCGCCGGCGGCCGCGGAGTCCGGGCCGTCCATGCGCAACATGGGCGTGAGCCCCTTGAGGTTCTCATCCATGACGACCTTCTGCCCGGTGCTGGTGAGCACCTGGCTGACGGTCTCCAGGTACATGCGGCGGCGGGTGACCTCCGGCGCCTTGCGGTACTCGTCGTAGACGCGGGTGAAGCGCTCGGCCTCGCCCTTGGCGCGGTTGACGCGCTCGATGGCGTAGCCCTCCGCGGAGCGCAGCGCCTCCTCGGCCTCGCCCTTGGCGCGGGGAATGGCGCGGTTGAGCTCGGCGAAGGCTTCGTTGATGGCGCGCTCCTTCTCCTGGATGGCCTGGTTGACCTCGTTGAAGGACGGCTTGACGGGGTCGGGCGGGTTCACGTCCTGGAGGACCACCTGCTGGATGTCCACGCCCGTCTCGTAGCGGTCCGCCAAATCCTGGAGGAGCAGCTTGGACTGCGTGGCCACCGTCTGACGGCCCGTGGTGAGGACCTCGTTGACGGAGTGGTCACCCACGACGGCGCGCATCGACGCCTCGGAGATGTCTCGCAGCATCCCCTCCACGTTCTTCACCTTGAAGAGGTACTTGTACGGGTCCTTGATCTTGTATTGGACGATCCACTCGACCACGGCGACGTTGAGGTCTCCGGTGAGCATCAGGGACTCGCGCTTCATGTCCGAGCCGCTGGAGGCGTACGACGTGTTGCGCGAGCCCACGGACTCGGTGCGGAAGCCGAACTCCGCCTTGAGCTGACGCTGCACCGGCACCTTCACGATGCGGTCGATGCCATACGGCAGCCGGAAGTGCGGACCCGGCTCCACCGTGTCCACGAAGCGCCCGAGCCGCAGGATGACGCCGACCTCGTCGGGCTCTACCTGCGCGTAGCTGGTGAACAGGCCCACCAGCAGGGCCAGGGCCGCGCCACCGATGAGCAGCCGGCGGCCCAAGCCTCGTTTGAGCTGCCTGCGCAGCTCATCCAGTACATCCCCAGGATCCCGGCCATTCGGCTCGGGCTTCAAGACGCGTGGGTCCCATGCCATCCTTCAGTCTTTGGACTACATAACATCCGGATGCAAGCGGTAACCCGGTCGCCGAGTGAAACAAGGGGCCCCCCGTTTCCTGGTGGCCCCTGCGAGGTGGCGGGCACTCCCTTCAGGAGCGCCGCGTCACGCGCGATGTCGGCTCAGGGCGTGGTGTAGCAGACCTCCAGCGCGGGCTGCTGGGAGAAGGGGTACTCGAGCTCGCTGCCGTAGAAGTGGGTGGGCACCGAGAGGACCTCTCGGGTGGTGGTGAGCACGAAGCCGTGGTTCGGGCGCCGGCGGGCAATCCAGGCGTCGACGAGCGGCGAGACCTCCACGCTGCGGGCGCTCAGCACCACGCCCCCTGAAATCTGCGTGGTGGCCGCGGCGTCGTACGCGCCGTTGAAGCTGTTCCAGGTCACCGTGTTCTCGGTCCAGGGCGCGGTGGCCCCACGGACCGCGACGGTCCTGGGCTGGGCGACAGCGAAGAGATGGAGCGTGGCGGAGTGGAGGGTGCTGTTGGCTGGAATCGTGCCGAGGTCGAAGCGCAGCAGGGTGTGCTGGCGGGTGTCGACCAGGGGGGGCACGCTGACATGCTCCACGCCCAGCAGGGGCGTCCAGCCGAAGTTGGAGTCGGGCGACGTCGACACGATGGTGGTGTCCTCCACCGTCCAGCCGAGGCCACGAGAGAACGTCGTGCAGACCCTGGCGGCCTGTGTCTGCTGAGCGGCGTCCTGCTCGGCAGCGGGCTCCTCGAGCCCGGCTCCGCAGGCGGACACGAGGAGTGGGACGGACAGCAGGAACAGCCGGCGGACCGTGTTCGCGGTGGTGGGTACATCGCGTCGGGTATGCATGGTCTTTCCCCTGGTGACGTCCCAGACGCGGGTTGATGCTGTGTTTCAGGGCTGGGAGTCGCGGCCATCATCGATATCGCCGAGCGCTGTCGACAGTGCCGCGAAGGGCAAGGTGTTATCGCATACGGGATGGGGCCTGCCCCCCGAGGGCCGCTGTCGACACCGTCCTGGACTCAACGGGCGGGGCGAGGGCGGAGGATGGGTTTGACCTTGAGGGCGAAGACACCGAGCACGCTCAATGCCTGTCCCGCGAGCATCACGAAGCCCAGGGTCGACAAGGTGGCGGAGTGGACGAGCATGAGGGCCACGCTCCCCAACACCCACGTGCCGTCCACCAGCAGGTGCACCAGGAGCATGCTCGCGGCGACGGGGGACTGCGTGGAGGCCCAGACGTTGATGCCGGCCCAGGGCACCAGGAACACCCCCAGGCCGAACAGGAAGGACGGCGGCAGCGTCCAACCCGCGAGCGTGGTGAGTGGCGTGGCGACGAGCAGCAGCGCGCAGCCCATGCTGATGGCGGCGAAGGCATCCAGGCGATAGACGAGGCGGTCGTTCATGGGGAATCCTCGGGTGATGGGATGCTTCGAAGACTCGGTGTCGCCGCGCCTGCCTCGCAATGACCTGGGAGGGAAGTGTGTGGCCGCCTCGCCCGGGCGCGGGCGATGAAGAGGACCCTTCCGCGGGAGGTCGAGGTGGCGGCCCGACGTTCGCGCAAGAGCGCCGCGAAGCCCCGGAGCGAGCTGGGGGCGCTGCTCAAGGACTGGCGCGCGTCGCGGGGCAAGAGTCAGCTGGCGCTGTCCATGGACGCGGAGGTGTCGCCCCGGCACCTGGCCTTCATCGAGTCCGGGCGGACGGAGCCCAGCCAGGACATGGTCCTGCGGCTGGCCGAGGCTTTGGGCCTGGGCCTGCGCGAGCGCAACGCGCTGCTGGTCGCGGCGGGGTATGCGCCACAGTTCGGTGAGAGTGATTGGAACAGTGAGGAGATGCGCGAGCTCCGGCAGGCGGCGGCGCTGATTCTCGGCGCGCACGAGCCACATCCGGCGCTGGCGCTGGACGCGGCGTCGACGGTGCTGGATGCCAACGCGGGGGCGCTGGCGATGATGGGGTTGGGGCGGGACGCGCTGGGGCGCACCAACCTGATGGACCTGGTCTTCGCGCCCGGGCGGGTCCGCTCCGCGATTGGGAACTGGCAGGACATCGCGGGCTATCTGCTCGGGCGCTTGAAGGAGAACGCGCGCCTGCGTGGGCCCGGGTCCGAGGTCGCGAACGTGCTGGCCAGAGTGCTCACGTACCCGGACGCGAGTGCGCTCCCCGCGCGGATGCCGGGCCGCTCCGCGGGTGTCCTGGTGCCGCTGACGTTCGTGGTCGAGGGGGTCGCCACGCACTGGTTCACGACGGTGACGACCTTCGGCGCGCCCCTGCATGCCCTGGCCGAGGAGGTCACCATCGAGCAGTTCTACCCACGCCATGGACACGCGCTGGAAGCCGTCCACCCGCCTGGATGAGCTTCCGAGGTGCGCGGAGTCGATGAGAGCCGTGACGGGGTGTTGGCCATGACGTGATGTCGCCGGCACTCCTTCGTGACGGTCGCATGCGACGGTCCGTGGCAGGTGATCGCCATGCAGACCGGACCGCGCCCCTCGACGTCGAATCCGCTGGTGGACCCGCTCCTCGGACAGGTGCTCCACGAGCGCTTCCGGGTGCTGGCCCCGCTGGGGGCGGGGGGCATGGGGCGGGTGTATCGCGCGCTCCAGCTCCCGCTCGAGCGGGTGGTGGCGCTCAAGGTGCTGAGCCCCTCGTTCCCCACGGCGAGCGACCCGGAGTTCCAGCGGCGCTTCCTGTTGGAGGCGAGCATCACGGCGAAGCTGCGCCACCCCAACACCGTCACCATCATCGACTACGGGAAGACGGACGATGGGACGTTCTACATCGCGATGGAGTACCTGGAGGGGCTCACGCTGGCCGAGCACCTGGCCTCGGGCCCGCTGCCGTGGAAGCGCGCGGTGGATATCGCGCAGCAGGTGTGTCGCTCGTTGCGCGAGGCCCATCGGCTGGGTGTGGTGCACCGGGACTTGAAGCCCGCCAACGTGATGTTGCTGGCGGAGGAGGGGAGCGCCGAGCGCCACCACGTGAAGGTGCTCGACTTCGGCCTGGTGAAGCCCTTCGTGGTGGAGGGGGCCACGCACCTGTCGGTGCCGGACATCACCCAGGGTGGCACGTTCCTGGGCTCGCCGACGTACATGGCGCCCGAGCAGGCTCGCAACCAGGCGGATGCGCGCAGTGATGTCTACGCGTTGGGCGTGTTGCTGTACCAGATGCTCATGGGGCGGCCGCCCTTCCTGATGCAGGACACGCTGGAGCTCATCTTCGCGCACCATAAGGAGGCGCCGCCGCGCTTCAAGAGGGTCCGCCCGGACCTCGCGATTCCGGAGGCCGTGGAGGCGGTGGTGTGCCGCTGCCTGGAGAAGCAGCCCGCGCATCGCTACGAGTCCATGGACGCGCTGCTGGAGGCGCTGCGCGCGTCGATGGGCCCAGGCGCATCCCTCGTGCCGGACACGGGGCCTGGGGAGTCGGTGACGGGGCCGCTGTCCGCATCGGTGCCCGGCGCTCCGAGTGGTGTGCAGGGCACGCTGGTGCTGGACATCAGCCTGGATGAGTCCGGTGTGCTGCGTGCGGCGCCTCCGCGGCGGAGCCATCGGAATCGCGCGCTCGTGGTGGGGGCACTGGGGTTGCTCGTCTGTATCGCCACGGTCTGGGTGCTGGGGGCGCGTCGTCCGCAGGTGCCCGTGGTGTCACCCGCTGCTCCGGTGGCGACCGAGGCTCCGGCGGCTCAGCCCGCGCCGGTGCCCGAGGCGCCGGTGGTGGCGGCTCCTCGGCCCGTGCGCTTGCGCATCACCAGCACCCCCGAGGGGGCGCGTGTCTTCTGGAAGGGCGAGGAGCGCGGCACCACGCCCTTCGTGCTGGAGGTGCCACCGGACGACGGCGGCATGGCCACGGCCGAGCTGACCTTCGTGCGCGAGGGCTATCGCACGGACCGCGTGCTCGCGGGAGGCTCGGGCGAGGTGTTGCTGACGCAGCGGTTGGTGCGAGAGCGGGCGGGGCGGGCGTCATCCTCGGTGAAGAGCGCTCAGCCTTCGGAGGGGGGCGAGTGGATGGCGGAGGACTCGCTGAGCGCGCCCCTGCCGATGGAGGTGCCGGTGGCGGCGAAGCCCGTGGCGGCGAAGGCCGAACCGGGCCGCTCGGTGCTCACGGGCCCCCTCCAGTTGCCGGAGAGCGCGAAGCCTCCGGTGGAGCTCGCGGGCAACCTCCAGCCGGAGTTTCCGCAGCAGGCCCGTTCGGCGGGGCGAGAGGGACTGGTCGTCCTCAAGCTGGTCGTCACGGAGCGCGGAGAGGTGCGCGACGTCACCGTGATGCGAGGCGAGGAGCCCTTCGTGTCCGCCGCGATGCGCGCGGTGAGCACCTGGCGCTACCAGCCCGCGGTCCTCGAGGGGCGGCCCATCTCCGTCTACCGCGTGGTGAAGGTGCCCTTCCGACTGCGGAATTGAGGCCTTCGGTGGGGGGCAGGGCTCTTCGTCCGGAGGGCGCGCCCTTGGTGGGGGGCTTTCGCGAGACAGGGGCGCCCCGCTTGCGGCATGGGGAGGCCCTGGTCTTGAGTAGGGGCGCATGAACCTCCTCCTGCGCGGGCTGCTCGTCGTTGGTGTCGTCGCTTCAGCGGGCTGTGGGGCCTTGCGCCGGATGGAGGGCGAAGCGGAGTACCTGCGGCAACAGGTCTACGACTACGACTACGACGTCCCGCTGGACACGCTCTGGCAGACGGCGAAGCAGATGGGGAGCGAGGTCCGCGACGAGACGCAGGGCGAGGATGGGGTGCGGACCGCGCTCATCGGCATCCCGCGGCTGTCAGCGGATGGTTCGTCCTACACCCACACGCTCTACGCTCGTGCCTGGGAGGAGCGGGGACGCAGTCACCTCATCTTCGTCGACCTGCGCGGCCGCGAGGTGTTCTCCGACATCTTCCGGCGCGACGTCGACGCGGAGCTGGATTTGATCTCCCGCTTCGAGCCCGACGAAGCGAAGCGGATTCGCGAGGGCGCGAAGAAGGCGGGACAGCGCGCCCGCTGAACTCAGTTCATCGGTACGACGAGCACCTGGAGCCGCCGGGCGGTGATGTCCACCTCGCGCGTCAGCTCGGTGCCCGCCCGGAGGATGCGCACTGTCTGGCGCCCCGGGGCCAGTGAGATGCGCGCCACCTGGAACTCCGCCGGCAGGCTCAGCCAGCCCTGCTCGATTTGCGTCGAGTGCTCGATGCTGGCGCGGATGAGCAGATAGCCGCCGAGCGGTGGCACCACCAAGAAGAGCGACAGCGCCCCCACCCGCGCCCAGAGGTTCGGCTGCCGCGTCGAATCCAGCAGCGCTCCGACAGTGCCTCTTCGCAACAAGAGGTTCTCCAGCGAGGTGACCGTCTCCGCCTCCCATCCCGCTCCCCCCGCCTCGATTCGGGCCTGGCCTCGGACCCACGGGCGCGGGCACGCGCTCCAGACCCGCTGACCCTCCGCGCGCTCGACGATGCAGCGCTTCGGGAGCTTCCCCGTCTCCACGACGACCACCAACTCCCCGGCACCCTCTCCGAGCCCCGGCGCCTCCGGCGCCTGGATGTGCCGCTCCAGTTCCTCCAGCTCCGGACGTCCCAACCTCCGCGCCTGCGCGAGCAGCCAGGGCTCCAGGTGCGCCATGCTCGACGGAACCCCGCGCGGCGCGCTCCGGGTGATGCGCCACGCGGCGAGGTAGTCGATGAACGCCGACTCCTCGTTCCCCGCCACCTCGTGCGCGAGGCCGCTCACGTACAACCCGATGACGCTCTGGGCCAGGTAGGGACGCAGCTGCTCGTCGATGGGGATGGCGAGCAGGTGGTACTCCAACTGGACGTCGTAGCGCTGCATCAGGTGCCGCTGCAGGTTGAGCGCGCTCGTCAGCCGCGCCTCGACGGCGGCCTCGTCCGCACGCCCGAGCTGGAGGTAGTTCAGCGCGTTGAGGGTGTGCAGCGTCTGCCGCTCCAGCGCCCCCATGCGCCAGGGGATGGTCCCCGTGAACTCCTCGCTGATGCGGACGACCTCGTGCTCATCCGCCAGGCGCGACGCCTCGACGAACACCCGGCTGCTCGCCTCCCAGTCCCCCGCGCGATGCAGCAGCCCACCCCGGTCCGCGGCGACCAGCAGCGGGTCCAACTCCAACTCCTCGTTCCGCGCGACGGTGTCCAGCTCCGCCAGCGCCTCCTTGTACCGCCCCTCGTCCGCGAGCGTCTGAATCCCCGGGGTGTGCTGCACATAGCTGGCGCGGCAGCCCGACAGCACGACGAACAGGACGACGCCGAGGACGCGGGACGCGAGCGTGCCGTACGCGGAGACGAAGAATCCCATCGCCCCAGGATAGACCCGTTCCGCCCCTTCTCGTCATTCGGATGCGACTGCCTCCACGCTGCTCAAGCCTTGCGCGGTGCGCCGACGCTGTCCTCGAGGACCCGCCGGACGACTCGCAGGCCGGAGCGGGTGGCCGCCCGCGTGACGCTCGCGAAGCCTGTCGCTGATTTCCAGGTGCCCACGAGGAAGTCGAAGTCGCGTGGGCCGCCCGTGGGGAGGGACCACGTGCCATGGGTGGAGGGCTTGTCGGGCGCCGCGGCCAGGAGGCCCGGCACGGACACGAAGGGTATGGCGCTCACGCCCGCGAGCGTGTGGGTCAACAGCTTCCTGCGAGGGCGCGAAGCGTCGTCGTTCATGAGGGCTTGCCCGAGGAGGGAAGGCGGAAGGCCGACGCAGGATGCGCGCGGCCCCCCGGCGCGAGGAGGACCCGTTACCCGGGAGTCACGGGTCCACTTCGCGCCCGCCTCACTCCGGCGGAGCCCGCCTCAAGGCCGCTGCTGCGCGAGCATCCAGCTCAGCACCTTCGGCTCCTGGTAGACGCGGTCCCAGATGGAGTGGCCGCCGTCGTGGAAGAGGGTGAAGAGCACCGGCTTCGCGGGAGGATTGCCGCTGGTGTCCTGCGCCGTCTGTCCGTCGACCCACTCCCACCGCGCCGGGCCCAGACGGAAGAACGCCGTCTGCGCGCGGCTGGGATACGTGTACGTGGTCATGACGCTCCCCGTGGCGCCCATGGCTTCGCCCATCCGATTGAACCAGTCGCGCGTGCCCGAGTACGAGGCGGGGTCGTTGATGGCGTGCGAACCCCACACCGGCAGGTGGGCGTTCACCATCGCCTGCGCGCGGGCCACGGAGGAGCCATAGCCGCCGTTGCAGACCGGCACCGCGGCCGCCAGCTTCGCGGGGAAGGTGGACGCATAGGAGAACGTGCCCGCGCCGCCCATGCTCAGGCCCGTCAGGTACACGCGCTTCCTGTCCACCTTGTACGTCGACAGGATGCGCTCGATGAAGGGGTCCACGCTGTCGAGCGCCTCCTGGTCGTTCCAGAAGTTGGAGGTGCTCGTCTGGGGCGACACGAGGATGAAGGGATAGTCCTTCCCGTTCCTGTCGATGTACGACTGGAGCCCCATGGCGCGGACCCGCTTGAGCTGGCTCGGCCCGCCGTCTCCGCGCTCCCCCGCGCCGTGCAGGAAGATGACGATGGGCCAGTTCGTGCCCGCGTCGTAGCCCGGCGGCAGGTACACGACGTGGCCATAGTTGCCCTGGAACACGCGCGTGGTGTCCTTGTAGATCTCCACGGTGGTCCCGCGTCCGTTCAGGGCGGGCTCCACCCGGACCTTCGTGCGCGAGCTCGCTGAGGCGCCCTGGTCATCCGTCACGCCCAGCTCGAACTCGTAGAGCCCCGTCACCAGGCCGGAAGCCGTGGCGGACAGCGTGGTGGCGCCCGTCAGCGTCGCGGTGTTGGGGCCGGAGACCTGGGTCCACTGCTGTGACACCACGGTGCCATCCGAGTCGCTCGCCGTGCCCGTCAGCTGCGCCGACGACGTGGGCAGGATGAGCGTCTGGTCCAGGCCCGCGGAGGCGGTGGGCGGCACGTTCGCCGTCGTGCCCGCGGGGCTGCCGTAGACGACGATTTCGTTCGACGCGCCGTACATGCTGCGCGCGAAGTGGAGGTAGCGCGTGCGCTGGCCCACCGTCAGCCACTTCCACTGCTCCCACCCGTTGGTGACGAGCGACAGGGGCGTGGACCACGCGCCCGGCGTACCGACGCTGAAGGAGACGGTGCCGGAGTCGTACGTGTCGAACACGCCGACCTCCGTCACGTCGTACAGCTGCCCCAGGTCGATGACGAAACCCATGGGGTACTGGTTCTCGTTGTAGACGACGTTGCCCCAGGTCGTCGCGGGCTTGAAGGTCGAGCCCGCGCGCGGGTCCCCTATCAAGGCCTGCTCGTCATACAGGTTCTGATAGACGCCCAGCGTCGGACGGACGCCGTCGGGTTGGACGTTGGCCGGGTGGATGACCAGCTTCTGCCCCACGAGCGGCGACGTCACGGTGGACAGGGCCTGCTCGGCGCCGTCTCCCTCCGGCGCGCCACAGCCGACCAGCATGCCCAGCGAGGCGAAACCACACAGCCATGCTTCACGATGCCGCGAACGAATCACGAAGGCCTCCTCATTCAAGGGTGATGAGGAGGCCAAGGACAATCCAGATTAATCAGTTAAGTCCAGATTAATCGTTTTCTGATGTTCTTGGGATGGGGTTGCCGTTGCAACCTGGGTACATCCCAGAGCTCAGTCGTCGTCGTGGTCGTCGTCCTCGCCGCCATCGCGGTCGTCGTCGTCGAAGGCGTCGATGGAGCGGCGCAGGTTGTTCTCGATGGTGGAGCGGGCGGAGGCGTCGCGCGGGTCCAACCGCTGCCCGTTGCCATCGACGAACCAGCCGGTCGGGTCGATGTTGAGCGTGATGTTGGGCTCCTGGCCCTCCTTCACCTCGAAGCGCGCCTCGCGCTCCTGCTCCATGCGCACGCTGGAGACGAAGCTGAAGGGCTGGCCGTCGATGTGGCCGTCGATGACCACCGAGGCGCCCAGCTCGGCGAGCTCCCGCAGCGGCGCGTCCTGCCCCGCCTGGGCGACGGTGATTCTACCGATGTCGAACTCGATTTCATCGAAGATGCCCGGCGTCACCCGCAGGTTGCCCACGGGGACGATGCGGCCATTCAAGTCGTCCGCGGACAGGTCGATGAGGATGGGCCCCAGCCGCTGCTCGTCGTCAGCGCCCGAGTGCCGCAGGTCATCATCGTCGCCGCCATCCCGGTCGTCGTCATCGTGGTGGTCGCCCTCGTACTCGAGCTCCAGCTCGCGCACCGACAGGCGCACCCGGTCCAACGTGATGCCGGTGGCGGGCTCCGCCTGCTGGGCGCTCTTGCCGATGGCCTGGGCTCCACGCGCCGCGCCCACCCGGGTGCTCAGCCCGACCTTGACGCCCTCATCACTCCCACACGCAGAGAGCAGCATGACGGACACGCACAATCCGATGAATCGCATACCTTCCATCTCCTGGTATCGAGGGACCTGGCGAGCGGCGTCTCCGGCCTGCCGCCGCCCGAAAATCCCGGTCTGGAAATGAAGGAGCCCCGAGGTCCCCATCGGCCACATCACCTCGCCTGCATGAAGGGCGGCGTGGCCGAAACGGGGCCCGTGACTCCTTCCAGGGAGACAGGTACTGACTGGGGAGACATGGCGTGTCCGCGTGCCTCGAGATGGGAGTGCTTCCGGTGGGCCGGAGCCCTCTTCGTGTGCTCCCAGGTGGACGCACGTGGGGATGCGTGGGGGATGGGCGGGGGAGCGCGGGCGTGACGGAGGAGGAGGTCGCCACCTGCATCCGACGAGCAGCCGAGGGGGCGCAGGACGCGCACCGCGAGCTGTATCAGCGCTTCCATGGCGCTGTGCGCCGCGTCGCGCTGGGCTACTCGGCGCTGGGGCCCGCGGAGGTGGAGGACGTGGTCCAGGAGACCTTCGTCCGGGCCTTCCGCGAGCTGCCCCGGCTGCAGCATCCCCGCGCCTTCGGGAGCTGGCTGGTGACGATTGCCCGGCACCACGCGCAGTCGCTCAGTCGGGGCGCGCAGCTGCGAGGCCGCGCGGCGGAGGACCTGGCGCTGGAGCTGGAGTCGACCACGCCCGCGATTCCTCCGGCGTTGGAGCTGGAGCGGCGCGTGGCGGTGGTGCGCGAGCTGATTGAATCGCTGCCCGAGGGCCCCGAGAAGGAGACGGTGCGCCTGTTCTATCTGGAGGGCGAGCTGAGCGCGCGGGAGATCGCCGAGCGCCTGGGCCTGGGCAAGAGCGCGGTGACGATGCGCCTGGAGCGCTTCCGCGCGCGGGTGAAGCGCCAGTTGCTGTCGCGGCTGTTGGCCGCGGGAGTGGGATGAGCCATGGGCGACGCGAACAGACACCTGGATGCGCACAGCTGGCGGGCGCTGCGGGACAAGTCCCCCGACGCGGTGGCGTACTTCGCGGACCACCTGTCGCGGCCCTGCGATGCGTGCGAGGCGTTCCTCGAGAAGACGGGCGACGACGACACGTTCGGCCTGGAGGCGATGACGGACGAGGCGCTCGGGAGCCTGCAGCCTGTGGGCGAGGACACGGTGGGGTGGGCCCGCTTGCGCAGGCGGCTCGGTCCGCCTCGGCGCCTGTGGCTCTCCGGCGCGGTGGCGGTGGCCGTCGCCGCCGGGGTCACCTTCGCCGTGCACCCCGCGCTGCTGACGGGCGAGCAGCCGGGCACCTCGGTGCGACTGAAGGGCGGCGCCCCGTTGTCGTTGGAGCTGACGGCGCTCGCTCGGATGCCGGATGGGAGCCTGCGTCCACTGACGGAGGGGGCCCCGCTTCCTCCCGAGGCCGTGGTGCTGGTGCGCTATCGCGCGAGCGAGGTCGCGGACGCGCTGCTCGCGCTGGAGTCGCCCGATGGCTCCGTGCAGATGCTGGGCGCCTACTCGCTGGACGCGGGGACGCATGACCTGCGCGATGGCGGTGAGCTGTCCGGTGTGTCCCTGGAGGGAGAGCGGGGCCCGAGGATGCTGGTGCTGGCCGCGTGGCCCCGGGGGCAGGGCTCCGGGGAGGCGCGGGACGCCGCGCTCGCTCGAGGGCGTGTGCCGCGGGAGGCCACGTTGTCCCGGCTCGGGTTGCGGGTGACTCCGGAGGGCGCTCGCTGAGCGTGGGCCCTTGATTCGCTTCCGGCTCCATTTCGTCCTGGGACTCTTGCTCGTGTCGCTCGCGGCCTGTGGCGGCGCGCGCGCCGGGGAGAAGGGGAAGGCGGTGAAGGTGCGCCTGGACCCGGCGCGCCTCGCCTCGGCGCACGAGGGTGAGCGCCACGCGCTGCTCATCGGCATCGACCAGTACGACGACGACTCCTGGAACGACCTCCGCTACCCGGCGAAGGACGCGGAGGACTTGGGGCGCGCGCTGGCGGACCCGAGGCGGGGAGGCTTCCGCTCCGTGACGGTGCTCCACCGCCCGGAGCAGACGACGCGCGCGGGCGTGCTGGAGGCGCTGCGGGCGCTCGAGGCGCGTGCGTGGAATCCGAGGGACGTGGTGGTCGTCTATGTCTCGGGTCACGGCACGCTCGCGCGCGACACGCGAGGCGAGCTCCAGCGCTACCTGGTGATGCGCGACACGCGCTTCCGGGACGTCCAGGGCACGGGGCTGGAGATGGCGGTGCTGGAGCAGGCGCTGGAGCGGCTGGGTTCGCTGCGTCGGGTGCTGGTGCTGGCCACGTGTCACAGCGGCACGGGCAAGTCGCTGCTGCCCGAGTCGGTGCGCTCGGAGCTGGAGCGCACCAAGGCCGCGTTCCTTCCGCGCCCGTTGGAGGAGGACAGCCGCGCGTCGTTGGTCCTGTCCGCCAGTGATTGGGGCGAGGCGGCGCGCGAGGACGACGCGCTCGGCAATGACATCTACACCCACTTCTTCATCCAGGCGCTCGACGGGCGCGGAGACCGCAACCGCGACGGCGCGGTGAGCGCCACCGAGGCCCATGATTGGGCGCGCCGTCACACGTGGACGTATACGCAGGGACGGCAGCGCCCGAGCGTGCGGATGACGGAAGTGGGCGCGGACCCGGTGTTGCTCTCCGGCTCCCTGTCCCAGCCCGGCCAGCCGGAGGTGTTCTCCTACAGCCCGCGCCTGGAGGGCTTCACGCTCAAGGTGGATGGCGTGGACGCGGGCGAGCTGCCGGGGGGTGTGGCGCTCCCGGAGGGAAATCGTCGCCTGGGGCTGCACAAGGGCGGCGCGCTGCTCTGGGAGGACACGGTGGTGCTGCGGCCCGGTGAGCGTCGGGCGTTGGACGCGATGCTGCGCGAGCAGGAGGAGGGGCCTCGGCGCACCGTCTCGCTGGACATGGGGGTGCTGGGCTTCCTGGATGCCCGCAGCCGGCGCGAGGTCCTCCCGCGGACGTTGATGGCGGGCGCGGGCTTGCGGTGGCGTGGGGTGCTGCTGGATGAGCGATTGGATGTGGGCGCGGACCTGGCCGTGGGGCAGGGGCGTCAGGCGCTCCAGTTGGACGTGGGTGGGACGGTGCCGGTGCGACACCGGGCGGTGATGGTGGGGGTGACGGTGGGGCCGTCGTGGGAGTGGGGGAGGCTGGGCGTGTCCACGGGGCCGCGTGTGGCCGCTTTGTGGATGGAGCGCTCCTTCCAGTTGGAGCTGTTGAATCAAGATGAGCGCTACTTCACGGTGTGGCCTGGCTGGATGGCGGGAGTGTCATGGCGGCTGGCGACGCGGTGGGTGCTGGAGGCCAAGGGGCAGCTGCTCTGGGCCTATGTGCCCGTGGACGGGCGCACGCGCGCGGTGGGCTTCGGTGGCTTGTGGCTGAGCGGAGGGTATCGCTTCTGATGCGTGCGCCTGGACAGCCGTGGCTCCTGTCGATGCTCGCCCTGGTCCTCGCGGGGGCCTGCGGCGGCTTCAACAACGGACAACTGGGGGAGGGCTCCGTGCGCGGGCGCATCCTCGGCGCCGACGTGGACGTGGCGTGGGTGGGCGTGTTCGGTGAGTCCGAGCTGATGACCCGCGTGTCGTCGGACGGGCGCTTCGAGCTGGAGGGCGTGCCGGCCAGGACGGTGGAGCTATTCGTGATGGCCTCTCGGACGCGGGCGGCCCGGGTGCGGGCGGTGCCGCAGGGGGCTCGCGTCATCGACGTGGGGGACATCGACGCGCCGCCGGGCGCCTTCATCACCGTGAGGCTGCGGGGGGATGACGGCAACGTGCCCGAGGAGGGCGAGGTGGAGGTGGATGGCACGCCCTTCGATGACCTGCCGGTGGACCCGTCGACGGGCGAGGTGCGCGTCGGGCCCCTGCCCGCGGGCTGCTATGCGGTGGAGGTCGACGCGAAGCAGCACGCGAAGAAGGAGGAGCAGGTCTGCGTCCGCGAGGGCGAGGAGCGCCTGTACGACGTCGTCCTGGCCAAGGTCGACGACGATGACGGTGACGATGACGACGACTAGCGACCTCAGACGCCCGTGACGCCCCGGATGAAGGCGAGCATCTGGTCGCACGTCGCATGCAGGTCCATGCGCTCCTCGGCCATGCGGCGGGCCTCCTGGCCCATGTCGCGCAAGGTGTCGGGGCTCGACACGAGCGAGTCGAGGGTGCGCGCGAGCGCCGGGTAGTCGCCCGCGGTGACGAGCCGCCCGTCCACGCCGTCCCGCACCAGCTCGCCCACGCCGCCGACGGGTGTGGCCACCACCGCGAGGCCCGCGGCCTTCGCCTCCGCGATGGCCCAGGAGGACATGTCCGCCATCGTGGGCAACACGAACAGGTCTGCCGCCTGCGCCAGTCCAATCAGCTCCGGCGAGTTGGGCCTGACGCCAGTGTGAACGCGGACGCCGGGCGGCGCCTCGAAGGTGTCGGAGGTCACCAGGTCCAGCCGCCAGTTCCTCAGCCGCGTCTCCCGGGCCCAGCGCAGGAGCAGGTGTCCGCCCTTGCGGCCCAGATCCCCGCCGACGAAGAGCAGCCGCACCACGCCGTCCCGTGACTTGCGCTCCGGGGCCGGACGCCACAGCCGGGTGTCGACGCTGGGCCAGACGACGTGCACGCGGGAGCGCGGGACGCCGTACTCCTCCACCAGCGAGCGCTTGGTGAACTCCGAGAAGGACAACATGCCCTTCGCGATGGAGTAGGTGCGGCGGTGCAGCGCGTTCTTCGCCTTGCCCACCCAGCCGCCGTGCTGCGAGCGCAGGCCGTAGTACCGGAGATAGTCCTCCAGGCCGCTCGGCGTGGCGTCCGTGGAGACGACGCTGGGCACCCGCCCCATGAAGTCGTGCGCCAGGTGCGCCATGCGCTGCGTGTGGACGACGGCGGCCTGCACCGGAGCCTGCGCGAGCGCCTGATTCAACGCCGAGCGCGTCCTCAGCCCTCCTCGCAGCGACAGGCGCGAGCGGACGAGCGGGAGCTCTTCCCAGAGGTCATCCGCGTGCTCGTCGATGGGCAACCACACCGGCGTGATGTCGGTGCGCGCGGCCATGGCGCTCTTGAGGTTCTGCAGGAAGACGGCGTTGCCGAGCGTCGTCTCGATGGCGAATGCAATGCGTGGGGGCGCCGACATCGCTTGCACGTTCGTCCGTCGCGGCTCGCGGCGACATGCCGCGCACGGCATTCAACTAACTTCAGTCCGAGCGTCTTGTTAAGGCCCATGTTTCGCCAAGGGGTGGTTCTCAACGTGCGAGAAGATGCCCGGCGGATGTCCCGACATCGTCACACCAACCTGAACCGTCCTTCAGTTATCTCCCGACGCACGGTGTCCACCGTGGCGGGTCATCCTGCGCGCGGGTGTCGGGCACCTGACCCTCCGGGAGGGATGCGTCCCTGACGCGCGTCGGCATGGAAGTCATTCCTCCGCCGCCATGACGCAACGATGACCGTCTCGTGGAGGCGGCCATGCCCTGGCTCCGTCCGCGCCGCGTACCTTGATTCGCGAGTGCTCGAGTCGTCGTTCCCCCAGTGGCTCCATCGCGGGGCCAACGCGCGAGGAGGCGCGTCCTGAACCACCATGAACTTCACCCTCATTGGTTTGTGGGGCCACATGGGCCCCTTCGCGAAGCTCATCGTCATCGTGATGGGCGTGATGTCCGTGCTGTCATTGGTCATCCTCGCCGAGCGTGCGCTGGTCTTCCGGGCCGCGCGTCGCAACTCACGCAGGTTCGCCACGGAATTGGCCACGTTGCTCTCCAACGGTGACTTCGACGCCGCCGCCCACGTCAAGCTGGGGCCCGACGTGGGTTACCTCGGCCGCACCATCCGCGCCGGCCTGACGGCCTATCGCACCGCCTCCGATGACGACCGCAACGAAGTCATGGAGTCCGTCGCCCGGAACCTGGAGCGGCAGGCGCAGCGCGAGGTGCAGAGCATGAAGCGCGGCCTGGGGCAGCTGGCGACGGTGGCCTCCACCGCGCCCTTCGTGGGGTTGCTCGGGACGACGATGGGCATCGTCACCGCGTTCCAACAGATGGGCGAGGCGGGCGCGGGCGGCATCGGGAACATCTCCACCGGCATTTCCGAGGCGCTGGTGACGACGGCCTTCGGCCTGCTCGTCGCCATCCCCGCGGTCATGGGCTACAACTCCCTGCAGGGCTGGGTGGACGCGCGCGCCGTGGACCTGGCCGAGGCGAGCAACGAGTTCCTCGACGTCGTGGCCCGAGTCCTCAAGCGCTCCCGCGCCGTGACGGGCTGAGCCCGGCCCCGCGGGCGACTTCCGAATCCTCCGGAAAAAGACGACCGGGAATATCCGAACCCAGGTCCGTTCAGGTTGCCGAGGCCGGGAAACGGAGCGCCTCACGCTCCTTCCCGTCCCCGGCGTGCCATGTGGGCACGCCCTCTTTCGAGGGGGACCTGGACCATGAAGATTCGGACTCAAGACAAGCAGTGGCTGGCAGGCGCGCTCGCGGGCGCCCTGATGCTGCCGGCGGCGGCGGTGGCGAACGAGGCGCATGCCTACGGCGTCGCCAACTTCGGCGGCTCCGGACAGTGCTCGGGCTCGTCGCACTCCGTGCACACCCAGACGGCGTCGGCGTTCGCCAGCTACTTCACGTCGCTGCGCAACCTGGGCCTCTGGTCCGACGTTCGCACGCTCACCAACATGAACGTGACGCGGGACCTCTGGACGGACCCGGCCAAGGGCGCGGTGGGCGAGTCCAACGACGCCGCCCTCAACGCGGGCGTGGACGACGCGGACGTCATCTTCATCCACACGCACGGCAGCCACAACGAGAGCACGCCCCGCAGCTCGCTCGTCATGGGCAGCAGCAGCCCCTCCTGCTCGGCGCGCACGAACGAGCACATGCGGCTGGGCAACGGCAAGCTGGACATCGCCGTCATCAAGGCCTGCCAGTCCGGCAACATCGAGGTCTGGGAGAAGGGCGGCTACCGCCAGCAACTGGTGACGGCCACCAGCGGCTTCAGCGTCTGGAACGCCTTCCACGGTGACTCGTCGTGCGGTGGCTTCGTGAAGGACTACCTCGAGGACTACCTGGAGGGCTCGCGGAACGACGGCGTGGGCGAGAACTGGATTGATGAGGCCTACGACTGGGGCCTCTTCTATGACGACTGCCCGGTCTCCATCGTCTTCGGTGACACGAAGGCGAAGCGCAAGAGCATGTACGAGGCGGGTGGGTGGAGGGACCGCAAGAACACCGGCAACAAGACGGGCTCCACCTACTTCTACGTGAGCGGTTGCAACCCGGACAACGGTCGCAAGCTGCCCTGAGCCTTCCTCACTCCCCACCCTTTCTTTTCGGACATCGAAATCATGAAGACCCAACTCATCCGATTCCTGACGGCCCTTCCTCTCACCGCCCTGCTCGGCTGCGACAACGCGGCGCCCCTGGCGGAGGAGGGCCAGGACATGGCCCCCGCGCAGGTGAGCCAGGCGGCGACCGCCGTCAGCTTCTCCTTCGACTCCACCGGCCTCGCCACGCCGCCCTCGGGCGGGATTCCCACCCAGCTGCTCCCGGCCTCGGCCTTCAACGAGGCCATCGTCCAGCGCGGGCTCATCGGCACCACCGAGCCCTTCACCGTGGCGGAGGAGCTGGGGGCGCGCCGCGATTTGGAATCGCAGACGTGGCGGTACGAGCGGGACAGCTCGTCCGGCCGCGTGCTGGTGGTGAACAAGGTGGAGAGCGGCCCCGCGACGCCGCAGGAGCCCGGGGTGTTGCAGCGCAACGCCGTGGCGCGGCTGCAGCGCTGGGGCGTCCCCTCCGCGGAGATTGGCGAGATTCGCCAGGTGCAGTCCTTCCTCCAGAACGAGGAGGTGGGGGAGGTCGCGCCCGCGGAGCTCCACCGCTACAAGACGTTCGTGCTGCGCGCCATCAATGGCATCCGCGTGCAGGGGCACCGCGCGGTGGTGACGCACGGCGTGGATGGTGGCTTCCAGCGCGCGCTCATCCGCTGGCCGGCGCTGGCGCGTGAGGGGCACCTGCTGCGCACCCGTCTGAGCACGACGGAAATCGAGCGCAAGGCCACCGAGGCGCTCGTGGCCGAGGGCCTGACGACGGGCCGCGTGCGGCTCAACTGGAAGTACGTGCCGCGCCAGCTCACCGACGGCACCTGGGCGCTGACGCTGCAGGTCAACGCCTCGCTGCCCTCCATCACCACGGACACCCACACCGAGGAGCCTCGGGTGATTGACGTGGACGTGAACGCCGTCCCGTAATCGCGGTGTGTCACCTGCCCGCCTCCGGCCTCCCGTGGCCGGGGGCGGTTTCGATTGACGCCGCATCGACTTGAAGGGGCTCAATCCCCTCATGGGGACGGGCCTCTGCTCACATGCCGGGCTGGAGGCGCTACACGGAGGCCCAGCTTCCAGACGGCTGGACTATTCCAGTGTGTGTTGTCCTTGGTCGGTAGTGATTCGGCTTTTTGGACCTGTCACGTCGTTCAGGTTTGGAAGGGCTGGTAGTACCTTGAGTCTGCCTTTGCGCGACCCCTGTTGCGCTGGCACTCGGAGCGTCCAGCCCATGTCCAATCCGTCTGATTCTCGGCCCGCCGGGAGCGCTGTCCTGTTCACCCACGGCGACGCCTCCTGCGAGTCCTTGACGAAGCCGCCGACCGCGTAGCGGCGGCACCTCTTTCCTTCACCACCGTGGAGCCACCACCGGCCCGGCGCGAGTCGCTCGAGCCGACTGGGAGGCGTGTGTTCTTCGTGCCTCATCCCGGGGCGCGCACAGGAGGCGTGTATGCACAGGACGCGAAGCTGTCTGGCCGCCGCGCTGCTGTTGCTGTTGCCGGCGACGGGAGGGGCCTCGGAGCCTTTCGCCACGGAGGAAGAATCAGCCACCGCCTCGGCTGCACCACCCACGCGCAAGTGGCACTACCTGACGCGCGTGGAAGCCACGTCGTTCGCGTTGCGGCCTCGCGCTGGCGCGGGGGAAGACGAGGGCTTCGTGCAGGTGGAGCCCACGTTCATCCTCGACGGTGGCCCCGAGTTCGGCGTCAACCTGGGGGCGCCCGTGCGCTTTCGCCTGTGGGGCGGGAGCGACGGCGGGGCCCTCGTGCGTCGCGAGGACTGGGACACGCTCTCGGACTGGGGGCAGCTCGTTCGCGGCCTCAAGTTGGGTTCCGACGACGCGCCGGTAGGTGTCTGGTTCGGCGCGCTGGAGGAGTACCGACTCCTCTCCGGCCATCTCGTCCGTCGCTACTCCAACCGTACGAACCCCGACTACCACCCGGCCGGGGGCATCTTCACGGGCACGTTGGGCCCGCTCTACACGGAAGCGTTCGCCTCGGATGTGCTCGGCGCGCGGTTGTTGGGCGCGGAGTTCTCCCTGGACCTGGAGCACATCCTCTTCGGGCAGCCCGAGCAGCGGGGCCGGTACACGTTGGCCGTGTCCGCCGCCCACGACTGGGGGAGAGCGGGAGGCACAGCGCCGTCGATGACGTTGGCCCACCTGGATGCCATGGCGGTGAGGGTGGTGCGGCCCGGCATGGAGGCATACGTGAACGCGGGGTGGGGCGGCCGGCCCGGAGAGGGCGGTGCTTGGGGCGCTGTCATGGGCGGCGGGGTGGACTCGCTCTCCGAGAGGTTCAACCTGCGCCTGCGACTGGAGGAGAGGCGCCAGCATGGCGGCTTCCGGCAAGGCTTCTTCGGCGCGGACTACGAGCTGGCGCGCTTCCAGGCGGCGGGCCCCCACGGCGTGTCGCTCGCGGATGCTCGCTTTCCGGACGGCTACTCCGCATTCGCGGAAGCCCTCGTGGAGTGGGACGCCGTCAGCTACGGCGGGCTCTACAAGCACCTGAAGGCGTCGCTGGGCGCGGAGGCGTTCTCCTGGGGCCGCTTCGACCTGGATGGGCGCGTGGCGGTGCAGCTCTTCGAGCGTGCCTTGGAGGTCGCGTTGAAGGGGCTCGCCGTCGGGGCCGGGAAGCCCGGGGCGCGCTACCTGGGCGCGGCAGAGGTCCGCTGGAGGTTCCTCGGCGGGAAGCTCTACGCGATGGGGACGGCCGGCACGCTGCTGTTCCCCACGTCGGAGGGGATGCTGCGACCTGGGGCCTTCGCCTCGGTGGGCCTGGGGGTGGACAATGCGCGCTGACGCCCTGCTTCTGGTCGTGGTCCTTGCCACGGGATGCGCGTCGGTTCCCCATGCTCCCGGGCGTGGCGGAACGTTGAACTACACGCCTCGTGGAGCGACCTCTCCCGAAAGAGCGGACGCGCTGAGTGGCGAGCGTCCTCATGCCTCTGGTTCCCCGCCGCACTCTCTCTCGGGCTCTGGGGCTGGGCAGCGCTTCATCCGGCATGTCGGGCCTCGAGGCGATGCAACGCAGGCAGCACCTGGCACCGCATCAGGAGCTGTCGGAAGTGGGGGTCCGCAAGCCGCCTCGGCCCGTCAAGCGGTCCGCGGCGCCATTGACGAAGTGAAGCGCACCCTGGAGAGAAGCGACGCGACGCGCTCACGGCTCGCTTCGCGTTCATCCTCTTCCGGTACTCGGAGCCTCGATGGTGTCTTCACGCGCTATCTCGACCATGGCTCCAACCAACTGGCGTGGCTACGAGATGCGCTGCGGAGTGCCACCGCGCTGGCGCAAGTCGCGTCGGAAGTGGAGGACTCGGACATGGAGCTGGGCGTCCTGCGCATGGCGGGGCCTCGACTCCAAGGCGCGATGTTCGGAACCCTGCTGTTGGCCACCTGGGTGGACTTCCTCCAGCTTGCTGACGCCCTGCTGCGAGACTGCCCCATGTGCGGCACTGAGAAGCTGTTCGTGGACCTGAATCGCGTCCAGGGCTTGATGGAGCCCGCGTTGAAGGAGTTGGCGTCCAGGGACTCCGAGCGCATCGAAGTGGCGGCGACCGAGATGCCGGAGTTGATGGGGAAGTTGACCCATGAGTTCGACGTGATTCAGCGAGACGCGCGCTCGGCCATGGAGCAGGGCGGCAAGGTCATGGTCGCGGTGCAGGTGATGGAGATGCTGGCCCTGATTTCCACGCTGAAGATGTCACTGCCCCGGCCCCCGCCATCCGCGCCCGCGATGCTCGGCGTGGGGCTCGTGATGAGTTCGGGCGGCGTCATGGCGGGCTCGCGGCTGGTCGTCTCCGCCGAGTGGGTGGAGATGATGCGAAGGCTGGTGCAGGCGGGTGTCATCTCACTTCCCGTCGTGAGCGCTGCGGTCCGCATTCACGGTGGGCAGGTGATGATGGCCCAGGCACACCAGGACTTGCCCGAGGGCGTGCGAGAGGCGCTGGGGGACAGCCCCGAGGTACGCGGCATGCGAGTGACGGGCAGGGCGGGCGCGGGCATGTCCGAGGCCCCGAAGCATCACGTCATGCCGAAGGAACACCGCGAGTGGTTCGAGCAGCGCGGCTTCAAGGGCGACTTGGACATCGACCAGTTCTGCGTGAGGCTGGAACAGGCCCACCACGAGGCGATTCACGGCGGCGGGAACTGGAAGCTGGGGCGCATGTGGCCCGGTGAATGGAACAGGCGGATCATGGAGGCACTGCGCGAAGCTGAAATTGATGCTGGCCGCATGTTGACGCGAAATGAGATCTTGAGCGAGGTCGCGGAGAACATGAATCGCTACGACATCCCGATGAAGTTCACGATGGGGACGAGCCGATGACCGATGGTCGTTCGTGGCAGGGGAATTGGAAGGCTCGCCTGTATGAGCGCGTCCACGAGCGTGGTTGCGACTCGCTCACGGCTTTTGCCGAGGCCCGCCCCACTGCCTCTCTGGTCGAGCTGGCCGAGGCACTAGGTAAGGACGACATCGCGGGGGTGCAGGTGTTCAGCATGCTGGTGGAGGAGGCGGCGCGGAGCAAACAGCTCACGCGATTGGTGCGTGGGCAGTTCGTGCGCGAACTGTACACGCGCCTCCCCAAGGGCTGGCCAGACACCCTGGACGACGCAACCCGTGGTGAGGTTGCGCTGGCGCTCGGCGCGTGGACCTCCTACACCCCAGAAACGCATAAGGGGCGTGTTCGGCAGGCCAGAGCGGTGCTTCGTGCGACCCCGCCTCCAGCAGGCTGGCGCCCGCTCGGTCCTGATGACGAACTGCTGCGCACGCTCCTACCGGACGACGAAGCCTGAACGAAGTGGGCAGCCTCCCGTAACCGAGAGCATCGGGAACTGGCGGCGGGCTTCGGGTTCGATTAATGCTGCGGGGAATCAGTTGGGGGGGAACGCTCGTGAACCTGCAAACCGAGTTCGCCGCGGCGGTTCGACGTCAAGACATCCACTTCGCCGTGCGCACGCTGCTCGACCCGGACGTCCAGCCTCAGACGGCCGCGTTGGACTCCCAATTGCTGGCGTCCCTGCTCGAGCTCTACTGCCAGCCGCTGCTCGTCGACATCGCGGACCGCAACGGCCTGCGCGTCGTCGATTCGCCGCCGGAGGTGTATCCCCACTTCACGCTGCTGAAGGACGAAGGGGCCCGGGAGAAGGTCGCCGTCGACATCGAGGTGAGCTGGTTCACCGGCATGTCCGGGGGCGCGGTGATTCGCGAGCCCCTCGTGAGCAGCCGCTTCCCACTCGATGAGTACACCGAGCACTGGGTGATTGGCTTCTCGCTGGACGTGCGCGGTCTCTCCGAGCGCATCGAGTGGCGCGTCGAGAAGCGCAGGCCCGGTGAGCGCTCCTCCCTGAATGGCTGGTACCCGGAAGCGCCGCCCGCGCCGGAGCTGGCGCCCCGACTCCGATAGTCCTCGTTCCCTATGGCGCGGACCTGGGTGTCGTCGCCTCCCCGCTGGCCGCAGGCGTGGGCGCCGCGGGAGCCTGGGGCTTCGCGGGCTCGGCGGCCGGCGTCTCCGGCTCGTGTCCTCGCAGCGCGATGGCGGGCAACGACACCGACAGCGCACCCACGTCCAGGAAGCCGTGGAACCCCTCCGGGTGCACCTCGGGGAGCATGCGGACACCCACGGACGTCTGGGGGCGAATCTCGACCACCGGGCCCGGGGTGATGCCCATCACGTTGCACGTGATGTCCCCGTTGAGCTCCACGTCACACCCCCAGCGGCGGCCCTGCGCGTAGCCCACCTCCAGGACCTTCACGTCCGGGCGCTTCTCCACGACATGCCGCGACAAGGGCACGAAGTCGTCGTTCCAGTCCGCGTCCCCAAGCCGCGTGTGGGCATTGCCCGCGAGCACCAGGAACACGTCCTGGGGCCGCGCGGCGCGAGGCTTCAACACCTTGCCCGCCATGTGCGCGTCACGCGCCTTCCCCTGGCTCATGTCCGTGTCCATCGCCACCACGGAGATGGCGCGGCCCTGGGCCTTCAGCGCCCGCGCCCGGTCCAGCAACTCCATCATCGCGCGGCTGCCTCGGCCGTCCTGCTGCACCTTGCGCCAGAAGTGCCCCCCGAGCAGCGCGTCCTGGTCCGAGGGCTTGCCCGCGCTCGCCAGGTACGCGTCGACGCGCGCCTGCTCCTTGTCGGGCAGGGTGAGCGCGAGCGTGACCGCATGGCCCGCCTGCGAGGCCTCGCACATCAGGTCCCCCACGCTCGTCGGCACCTCCCGCGTCCCGAGCTGCTCGCCGATGAGCACCGTGAGCCCGGCCTTCAAGAGCGGCTGGAAGCCCGGGACCTTCCGCTCACAGGGCTCCTGCACCGGCTCCTTCCACCGCTTCAGGTAGAAGGTCGGGTCCCTGGCGAACGAGTCGTCCCGCGACAGCTTCAGCGAGCCGGTGAGCGTCTCCAGCGACGGGCGCGACTCCAGAATCAGGGTGAGCCGCCGCTCCAGCTCCAAATCTCGCGTCCCCTGCGTGGCGCCGTCCAGCTCCACCCATCCCGCGGTGTCGCGCTCGCGCTGCGCCAGCTCCACCGGCGCGCCCCGGGCGCGGAATTGCTCCTCGAAGCGCTGCATGCCCACGAAGCGGTTGCTGAGCGCGCCGCTCGCCTCGGGCTTGATTTCGACGTCGTTGCTGAAGGCGACGCGCTTCATCCGGAAGATGCGGAGGATGCACTCGCGCTCGGAGAGCGACTCGCTGGACACCAGGTAGCGCGTGTGGTCGCCGTCGCTCTGGTAGCCCCAGGACTTCGTGCCGATTTGTGCCGCGCGCCACTCGGTCAACAGCAGCCGGGGGTCCTCCATGGGCTGGAGCACCCAGCCCTCGTTCTTCAAGAGCTTCGCGGCCTCGGCGAGCGCGCGCTCGGGGGACATCAGGAAGATGTGCTCATAGCGCGGCTGCTCCGGCTCCACGGGCGGGGCGGCCTGGGTGGCCTCGGCCTGCTCGGGGGGACGGACGTTCCTCGCACAACCCGCGAGCAACAACACCAGACCAGCCAGGGCTCGGTGCATCGATGGCCTCCCTTGTCGCGTTCGGAGAACTCGGTGGCGGGACAGGAACGCTCGGGGGCGGAAAGGATATCGGTGAACCCCGGGCGCCCAGCGCGACGCACCACGTCGAGCACGCCCGCTCCCCGAGGAGAGGGCCCAGGGGCGCGAAGGCCCCGTCGCCCGTCATCGCGGCGAGCGGGCGTGCCCGAGGGGCGTTATCCAGGCGCCCTACCTTCAGTGCAGGAGGAAGCGTTCCATGAGCGGCACCTCGTCACGACCTGTCGAAAAGAGCGGAGTCTTCAAGCTGGGCGGAGAGCTGCCCATCCACCGGCTGGGCTACGGCGCCATGCAGCTCACCGGCCCCGGCATCTGGGGACCGCCGAAGGACCGGGCGGAGGCGGTGCGCGTGCTTCGCCGCGCGGTGGAGCTGGGGGTGGACTTCATCGACACCGCCGACTCGTATGGCCCCTATGTCAGCGAGGACCTCATCGCCGAGGCCCTGCACCCGTACGCCAAGGGCCTGGTCATCGCGACCAAGGCGGGCCTGGTGCGCACCGGCCCCAATCAGTGGCACCCGGTGGGCGCGCCCAAGTACCTCCGCCAGGAGGTGGAGATGTCCCTGCGCCGCCTGAAGCTGGAGCGCATCGACCTGTTCCAGTTGCACCGCATCGACCCGAAGGTCCCCGTCGAGGAGTCGCTGGGCGAGCTGAAGGCGCTCCAGAAGGAGGGGAAGATTCGCCACATCGGCCTGTCGGAGGTCTCCGTCGAGGACATCCAGCGCGCGCGCAAGGTGGTGGACGTGGTGTCGGTGCAGAACCGCTACAACCTCACGGACCGCGTGCATGAGCAGGTGCTGGAGTACTGCGAGAAGGAGCGCCTGGGCTTCATCCCCTGGTTCCCGCTGGCCACCGGTGGGCTGGCGAAGCCGGGCGGCGCGCTCGACTCGGCGGCGCGCAAGCACCAGGCGAGCCCCGCGCAGATTGCCCTCGCGTGGCTGCTGGCCCGCTCGCCGGTGATGCTGCCCATCCCGGGCACATCCTCCGTGAAGCACCTGGAGGAGAACCTCGCGGGCGCGGAGCTCTCGCTGGGCAAGGACGAGCTGGCCGCGGTGGACGCCCAGGCCTCGGGCCACTGAAGACGACGGCGCCCCGGTGGGCGGCCCCCCGTGCTCGGGGCCGACCTCCGGGGCGCCATCACCCTCGAGTCAGGACTCAGGGGTTGGTCCAGATGCCCCAGTTCAGGAAGAAGTTCCGGATGGAGTTGCGCAGGCTGGTGGTCTGCGGCGTGCCCTGCGACGTGCCGTAGGTCCACACGGCGGCGTGGCCATAGGGCCCGTACGGGCACGAGGACTGGCCGTGGATGGCGATGGAGTAGCCATTCGAGACGGACGCCGAGGCGAAGTAGGGGAACGCCGGGGAGTAGGCATACACGTAGCCGTAGGCGTCCACGCGGCCGATGCTGCCGACGTTGGAGGCCACGGACGTGCCACTGATTTGATTGAAGAACCCGCCGTTGCTGGCGGCCGTGTTCAACAGGAACGTGCCGTCCACGCGATAGGAGTCCTGCTCATACGCGGTGGCCGCGCCGGGGCTCGTGTAGGCGGCGAAGGTGGAGCCGCTGATGCGGCCCTGGTGGTCGAAGCGCACCCGGCAGGTCGAGGTGCACGGGACGATGCTCAGGCGGGGGACGAGGATGCCGAAGCGCGGGCCACCCGGCCAGGTGACGACCCACTCGATGTAATAGGTGATGACCCACCGCGAGCAGTTGAGCCGGAGGTTGACCTGGCTGATGCCGTTGAACGCGTGGGAGATGCCGTTGCGCCCCAAGGCCGTGAGCGCGTGCTTGGCGCCCGGGCCATTCGTGCCGCTGACGATGCCCCCGGCGTTGTTGATGTAGACGCTGTACCCGGAGCCCGAGGGGTTCTGCGAGTACACGGCCTGCCACACGCAGGTGCAGGGGCCCTGGACCTGGAGCTTCGAGAGCGCCAGGGAGTAGGCCACCGCCTGGCCACGCAGGTGGGGGTTGATGGCGACGACCTCGTCGAGCAGGTCGACCTCCTTGCCCTCACCGGACTTCTCGGCGATTTGCGTGAGCGCCGCGTCCAGCTCCTCGCTCACGTGCAGCACGTCGCCGTCGGTCCCCACGCCCGGCGCCACGGTGACCTGGCACTCCTTGTCGTCGGGGCACTCGAGGTTGAAGTTGAAGGGCTGGGTGAGGATGGGCTCGCCGCCGTCCTTGTCCGCGAGGACCAGCCGCTGGGACCAGCCCTCCTTCCAGAACTCCTTGGAGGCGCCATGCAGCTCGACTTCCGTCTCCTTGCCGGGCTCCGGGTGCACCCCCACGCTGTCGGTCGGCTCATCCTTGTAGCCATAGGAGGTGAGCACGAGGTCGGAGGGCAGCTCCGCCTTCTCGGCCCACTGGATGCGGACCTTCAGTCCCTCCCCCACCAGGGAGAGACCGGTGATGGTCGCCTGGGCGCCTTTCTCCGCCTGCGGGTCGGGGTCGGGGTCGGCGGCGTGGGCCATCGGGGCCAGCAGCAGCCCTCCGAGCGCGAGCACGGAGAGGGGCAGCGAGCGCAGCGGGTGCAACACGAGGTCCAGGAGACCTCGCGGGGGACGGTAGGACATGGGGAAACCCCTTATGAGACAGGAGGCACGGCCGACAGGGATTGTCGGTCGTGATGTCTGTCAAAGCAGGTCTCGTGCCCATGACATGGATTGTTTGTTTTCCTGGGACGGCTCACCGACCTCCCCGACCCGCCGGGAGGTGGGAGTGTTGACGGGTGGACGAGAGGGTGTGGCCCATTCCGCCACGAATCCGCTGGAGTCGTGGCCTGGCGCGCTACAGCCGGGTGATGGTTTGAATGACAAACTCGTGGTGATGTCTGGCTCAACCCGGGATGAGCATGGATTGCCCCGGGCCCGTGATGAGATGCGGGCCCGGGAGCGGGAGCCTCAAGGCGAGCCGAACGCCTGCGTCCAGTAGTGCTTGTAGGTGCTGGAGGGCGCGTTGTAGTAGCCGACGCCGATGTGCACGAGCTGCGGGTTCATGATGTTCACGCAGTGGCCGCTGCTGGTCATCCAGCCGTTCACCACCGCGGTGGGCGTGGCGTAGCCCGCCGCGACGTTCTCCGCGGCGCGCCGGTAGGAGTAGCCCGCCGCCGTCATGCGCTGCCAGGGCGTGGAGCCGTCCGAGCCCGTGTGGCTCATGAAGTTGTTGACGCCCATGTCCTTCGAGTGGCGCCGCGCCGCGCACCGCAGCTGGTCGTTCATGGTGAGCGGGGGCGCCGCGGCATACGTCGTGCCGCCGCAGACCGCGCCGGCCGCGCGCTTCTGGTTGACGAGCGTGAGGACCTGGTCCTCGAACGCGGCCCAGGCCGGGTCCCACGTCGCCACGTCGCTACAGATGGCGCTGGCGGTGACGGAGCCGGTGCCGGAGGGCGCGCCTCCCGTCTCCACGTGCATGGGAGGAATCAGGGTGCCTTCCTCCTGGGAACCCCCCGGGCCGCCCACGGACGGCGTCTCGGGCCCACCACAGCCGCCCATCAGCGCGGCACCCATCAGGAACACGGGGACGGAGCTCCATCGCATGGCAAATCCTTTCGAGTCAGAGGTGTGGCCATCTCCCGACGAGATGGTCTCCTCATCCTGGCCAGGACCGACGGGATGTCGAGAGGGAACCCGGCGCCCGGCTGCTCGGGCGAGGGGCCATGCGCTCAATGTGATGCAAATCTTACCAGGACATCGTGGCGCTCCTGGCCCCGTTCCTCACACGTGGCTTGTCTTCCTTTGTCGGCCGGAATGTTCCATCACCCCTGTCCACGTGACTTCGTGGGAATGAAGCGCGTGCGGGGCTACCGGGGCCCTTCGCGGAAGATGGCGCCGGCCAGGGTGGCCACGCTCGTCACGGCCGCGAAGGCGACGAGGGCGGCGGAGACGAGGGCGAAAAGGGTGGGCAGGCCCGCGCCGAAGTGCGAGACGGCGAGCCAGCCCAGGCCCGCGGCGATGAGCATGCGCGCGGTGCCACCGACGACGGGCCAGAAGACCCGCGCCACGCCCTGGGAGGCGAACCCCAGCACGAAGCCCAGGCCCAACAGGCCGTAGAACGGCGCGACGATGCGCAGGTACAGCGCCCCGGGCGTCAGCACCGCCGGGTCCTGGCTGAACAGGTGCAGCCAGAGGCCGGGCGCCACCGCCACGACGAGGCCGATGGCGGACGTCACCCCGAAGCCCAGCCAGGCCCCCACCCACGCGGTGCGCCGCGCCCGCTCCATCTGCCCCGCGCCCGCGTTGGTGCCCACCATCGTCAGCACCGCCGTCCCCAGCCCGAAGAGCAGCGGCACCAGCAGGTAGTCCAACCGGGACGCGATGCCGTAGCCCGCGAGCGCCTCGACGCCGAACAGGCCCACCGCGCCGGTGACGACGATGACCGTGAGGTTCGGCTGCACCGCGCTGAACGCCGTGGGCAGTCCCACGCGCAGGATGTCACGGATGAGCCGTCCCTCCAGGCGCGAGGGCGCGAGCCGCAACGAGGTTCGCCCCGACGCCAGGTGCTTGAGGAGCCAGAGCGCGGCGCCCAGGTAGAACAGGTCCATGGCCAGCCCCGCGCCCGCGATGCCCAGCGCCGGCAGCGGCCCCACGCCGAAGATGAGTGCGGGCGAGATGACGAGCAGGACGCCCGCGCCCGCCAGCGTCACCGTCGCCGGCAGCTTCACGTTGCCCGCGCCTCGCAGCGCCGCCGCCAACAGGTTCACCACCCAGAACGGAATGGCCCCGAGGAACAGGACGTTCGAGTACTCCACCGCCGCGTCCAGCGCCCCCGCCTCGCCCCCCAGCGCGCGGTAGAGCGCGGGGCCTCCCAGCCACGCGAGCAGGGTGGAGACGACCCCCAGGCCCACGCCCATCACCACCGCGTGCCACACCAGCGCGTCCGCGTCCTGGCTCCGGTGGGCGCCCACCGCCCGCGCCACCGCGGAGGCCACTCCGCTGCCGATGCCCCCGTTGGACATCATCGTCATCAACATGAAGATGGGGAACACCAGCGACACGCCCGCCAGCGCGTCCGTGCCCAGGAAGCTCACGTACCAGGTCTCCGCCACGCCCACGAAGGACTGCGCCACCAGCACCACCGTGGTGGGCACCGCCAGCTTCAACAGCGTGGGGAGGATGGGCCCGTGCAGCAGCGCCTCCCGGACGCCCGCGGCGCCCGCCTTCTGCTCGCCGCTGGCCCCGGCCTCCGAGCCGAGTGCGCTCTTCACCTGCATGGTTCCCGCTCCTGTGTGACGTATGATGAGCGTAATATGGTGTCGCGCGGGAGACACCGGAAAAATCCGGCGGGGCTCAGGTGAGCAGGAAGCTGTCGTCGGGCCGTGTGGGTGGAGGGAGGGGCTCGCCGGCCAGCTCCAGCACGGCGCGCTCGATGTTGCGCGTCAGGGCGTCGAGGGGCAAGTCATTGGGCTCGGTGCCGAAGGGGTCCTCCAGCTCGGAGGTCACCATGTCGAGCGCGATGAAGGTGTAGCTGACGAAGACGGAGACCAGGGGCGTGGACCAGCCCAGGCTGCCGGCCAGGGCGAAGGGCAACAGCAGGCTGTAGACGTAGACGGTGCGGTGGAGCATCACGCTGTAGACGTACGGGATGGGGGTGCTGGCGATGCGCTCACAGCCGCCGAGCACCTCTGAGAAGCGGTCCAGGTTGGCCTCGAGCGGGGCGACGAGCAGCTCGCCCAGCCGTCCCTCCCGCCGCATCCGGGCCACCCACTCCGCCAGCGCCAGGATGACGCGCGGGGCGCGCTGGCCGGTCTGCTCCACGCGCGCGCGCACCCCTGGGGGCAGGGTGTCGAGCACCAAGGGGGTGCCGCGCAGCTGGTGGTTGAGCGTGAGGGCGAGCGCGCGGAGCAGGTCCGCCACCTCGCGGCGCTCCTCGGGCAGGAGCGCGGGCGTGGGCAGCGAGAGGGCCTGGCGCATGAAGGAGCGCGAGACGATTTGCAGCGAGCCCCACAGCTTGCGCGCCTCCCAGAAGCGGTCGTACGCCGTGCTGTTGCGAAACCCGAGGAAGATGGCGAGCGCCACGCCCAGCAGGCCCAGCGGGCCTTCGCGCAGGTTGAACTTCAGGTTGTAGGGCAGCGGCTGCAGGACGACGGCCAGACACGCCAGCGCGAGGAAGAAGCCGAGCCGGGGGAGGATGCGTGGCATGACCGAGCCACGCCAGACGAAGAGCATCCGAAGCCAATGCATTCGCGGGCGGACAATCATGCCGTCCCTGTAACACGCGAGGCCGGGGACGGGTGGGGGCGCCCCGGCCTCGTCGGAGACGGACTGAAGACGGGCTCATCGGGGGCATCCGCGCGGGCGAGCCCCCGGCCGTCGACTCAGCGCACCTCGGGGCAGTCCCAGGCGCGGCGTTGGGTCAGCGTGGAGAGACGGCAGGTGCAGACGTAATCGCTCCAGATGCCGTCGGTGCAGTTCTGGGTGGCGTTGAGGCTGGTACAGGCCGTGTTGTCCTGCTCCCAGCAGTACTGGAGCAGCGGCGGGATGAGCCGGGCCTCCTCCGTCGACGCGAGCTCCTCGCTGGTGAGCTGCTCGGCGGCTTCGTCACTCCCCGTGTAGTAGTCCTCGGCACTGGCGAGGAACGGCACGCACAGCGCCACGGCCAGCAAGATGCGCTTCATCATCGATGTCGACTCCCTGGGTGGAATCCCCTGTGACAGGGGCTCTCGGTGTGTCCCGAGTAACCTGTAAACGCCACCCGGTGACAGAAGTCTCATCCGTGCCGCGCGGGCCCGTGCGTGGAGCCCGCGCGGCATGGGGGCCTAGTCGTTGTAGTAGGAGGCCTGGGCCGTGATGATTCCGGACCACTGCCCCGTCCAGTTGTCGTAGACGCGCATGCGCATCGTCAGCGTCTGGTTCCTCCCGATGACGCTCATGCAGCTCCAGCCCGTGTCAAGGTAGTAGCCGTGGCCGTAACAGGAGTCGTGGAACTCGATGATGTAACGGTCCGCGGTCTGGTCGATGCCGAGCACGCCCCAGCTGACCACCGAGGAGGCCGCGCTGCCGTTCGCACTGCATGCGTAGGGAGAAAGGTAGTCGAACTCCCACGTGTCCACGAAGCAGGCGGGCATGGCATTGGAGACGTTCAGGGACTGAGGCTCCTCGGCCAGGGCGACGGAGGACAGCGACATCGCGGCGGCGACAGCGACTCCGGCAAGCGAACGGTGCATGGACACCTCTGCTGTGGGGGAGGTGCGAGGGTAGTGATGGGCCTCCAGGATGACAATCATTGGGGGGATGAAAATGTCTGGGTATTCGATGACACCGAACACAGGGCCGGTGTCCGCGGACTTTTCTGCCCGGTGTGTCAGGTCTGTCGTTGGGAGCGACGTGTGGGCTTGTCGTGACGAGGCGGGGCGAGTGTCACCTCGCGCAGCCGGGTGCCCACCCGGATGATGGCGTGGAGCACCGGCACCAGCTCTTCGCCGAGCGGGGACAGGGCGTACTCCACCGAGGGCGGGGACGTGGGGCGCACCTCGCGCGTCACCGCGCCCTTCTCCGTCAGCTCCCGCAGCCGTGTGGTGAGCACCTTGGGCGAGATGCCGGGGATGTCGTGCAGCAGCTCTCCGAAGCGTCGGGGGCCGCCCGACAGCTGCCAGACGACATTGGTGGTCCAGGCTCCGCCCAGCAGCGACATGCAGGCGTGGATGGGACAGCCGGGAGGCGGGGGCGGGGCGTTGCTCTTGCGCAGCTTCAGGGACATGGGGTGGTTACCGCGCGGTGAGTGGAGTTACCGCCAGGTGAGTGGAAAGTGCGCTCACCTTATCCTCGCTACTTTCCAAAGGTAACCCCGCCCCGTTACTGATGCGCCGTCGTTCCCACCCACCACGAGGAAGCCGATGAAGCTCTATTTCGCGCCGGGCGCCTGCTCGCTGTCCCCCCACATCGTCGCGCATGAGGCGGGCCTCACGCTGCAGCTCGAGAAGGTCGACACGCAGACCAAGGTCCTCCAGTCGGGCGGCGACTTCTGGAAGATCAACCCCAAGGGCTATGTGCCCGCGCTGGAGCTGGAACCGGGAGACGTCCTCACCGAGGGCCCCGCGCTGGTGCAGTACCTGGCGGACCTGCGGCCCGAGGCGGGGCTGGTGCCTCCGGCGGGCAGCCTCGAGCGCTACCGCGTGCAGGAGATGCTCGGCTACATCAACTCCGAGCTGCACAAGGCCTATGCCCCGCTCTTCCGCCCCGACACGTCGAGCGAGGTGCGCGCGGAGCGCACGGCGTACCTGTTCAAGCGCTACCAGCTGCTCGAGGAGCGCCTGGCCACGCGCGCCTATCTCTTCGGGGACACCTTCGGCATCGCGGACGCGTACCTGTACACCGTCACCCGCTGGGCGAAGTACGTGAAGGTGGACATGTCCGGCTTCCCGAACCTGCTCGCGTTCATGGAGCGCGTCACCGCGCGTCCGGCCGTGCGCAAGGCGCTCGAGGCCGAGGGGCTGCCCGCCTGACGGCCCGGCTTCACATGCGGGACAGGATTTCGGTCCGCTTCGCCTCGTACTCATCCGGGGTGATGTGACCCGCGTCGACCATGCGGCGCAGGTCCTCCATCGCCTTCACCGGGTCCGCCGACGGGAGCGCGGTGGCGGGCGTCTGGAGCGGGCCCACGACGAACACCTTCTCTGGGTGGTTCGGGTCCAGCTTCACCTGGACCTTGTTGCCCTGGGCCACCCAGCCCGTGGTCAACCGGTGGGCGACGGTGGTCCAGGCGTGGGCCTCGTAGGGCGGGTGTCCCTTGCGGTGCACCCGCAGATGCAGCTTGTACAAGGGCTTCTTCTGGAGGCGGATGGCGGTGTTCGACTGCTCGAGGATGGTGGCCTCGGCGACCTCGCCGTTCGCGAGCACCCGGCTCTTCATCACGAGGTATCCCAGCGGTCCCTCGCCCTTCGCGATGACCCGATAGAAGAGCTGCGCCGCGACGGAGAGGATGACCAGGAGGATGAGCAGGTTCTGGGGCGTGAGCTCGGGCATGGCGGCCCCGAGTCTACCCTGGGGCCTCCCTCCGTGAGGCGGGCCTCAGGCTCGGGCCTGGCCCACCAGGATTCCCCCGGCAATCACCAGGGCGACGCCGATGAAGACGAGCACCAGCTCCTTGCGCGTCTTGTGCTCACCGAGCAGGAAGACGCCACCGAGCGTGGAGATGATGACGCCCATCTGCGAGACGGTGAAGCCGGTGGTGACGCCCACGCGCTCGTCCGCCAAGAGCAACGCCAGGTTGCCTGTCGCCCAGATGAGGCCGGGGAGGATGTTGAGCCAGGTCTTCTTCACGAAGGGCCGGCCCTCGCCGCGCAGCGAGAGCAGGAAGGCCGTCGTCAACAGCCCCACCGACTGGGGGAGGATGGCATCCCAGCCGCTGACGCCGAACCACTTGGGGATGATGACGTAGGCGACCAGCCCCGCGCCGCAGAGCCCCAGCGCCATCAATCCCGCCCGCTGCTCGGACCGGCTCTTGATGTCCCGGACCTCCTTGTAGGACGTCATCGCGACGCCCAGCATCACGATGACGAGCCCCGTCGTCCCCAGCGCCACCTTCGCGCCCGTGGGCCACTCGTGGAACACCAGGACACCCAGCAACGAGGTGCCGAGCAGCTGGAGGCAGACGATGGCGGGCATCGCCGTCGACACGCCGAGCAGCGCGAACGAGCGGAACTGGTTCGTCTGTCCCACCGCGCAGCACGCGCCGGAGGCGAAGCCCGCGAGCAGCACCGTGCGCGACAGGTGGGGTGAGACGACGTTGAGCGCGACCAGGGCCAGCACCAGCGCGCCCATCGTGCTGCCCAGGACCTGCTGCTTGGGGAGGCCGCCCACCTTCGCGACGAGCAGCGGCTGGATGCCCCAGCACAGGGGAGGGATGAGCACGACCCAGTTCTCCAGGCTCATCCCCATGCTCCCCGCCTTCGGCCCCCCGGAATCTAGGCCTGGAGCACGCGGCGGGAATCGGTCCCGTGGGCAAGGGCCCTGTGGGGCGGGGGACAGTGACGACGCGGTCCCTCCGCCCGGGGGCCGCCTACGGGCGGTGGCTGCGGCGCTGCTGGAGCAGCCAGTCGTAGAGCTCGGGCGTGGCGTAGGCCGTGTCCCACGTCGAGCCGTCGTGACGACCGCCCGGGATGACGGTGGCGCGCATCGCGCTGGAGCCCGCGCCGCAGCGGGTGTCGAGCCAGGTCTTGAGGTTGCCGGGGCGGCTCGGCGCGTCGAACTCACCCTGGAAGCCCCAGATGGGCAGGGCCTTCAGGTTGCAGACGTTCGCGTCATTGGTGGGCGTGGAGGTGAAGGCGACGGGGACGATGGCCGCGAGCAGCCCGCTGTCCGTGATGGCCTGCTCGAGGCTCCGGTTGCCGCCGCCGCTCAGGCCGGTGAGGTAGATGCGGTCCGTGTCCACGCGGTAGTCCTTCTTGGCGTCCTCGACCAGGGCCATCACCGCGTCGTTGCTGAACCAGCCCGTGCCCGAGTTGCTGAAGGGCAGCCGCTGATTCGGCGAGATGACGATGGCCTTCATCGTCGTGCGGAAGCTGGCGGAGTTGAACTGCCGCGCCAGGCCCTCGGGGTTGGCCAGCACGCCCGAGCGGTCCGTGGCCAGCGTGGCGCCGCCCAGGCCGTGCAGCGCGATGATGAGCGGCCAGCGGGTGGTGCGGTCCGCGTTGTACTGCTGGGGCAGGAACAGCGCGTAGTCGTAACGCACGTTGCGCACCAGCGTCTGCTGTCCGGCGGAGCACGTGGTGGGCGCCGTCGACGCGACGCCGGGCCGGCCCGACAGCTCCAGCTCTCGCAGCCGGCAGTGGGGCTGGTCCTTGCACACCAACCGGACCTTCGTGGTGGTGACGGGCGCGGTGAAGGTGACCGAGCGCTGCGTGTTGTTGGTGGGGTTGCCCTCCACCACGGAGCCGGGAATCGTCTTCCAGCAGCCGCCGTCCCAGCTCTGCAGCTCGAAGGCCGTCATCGCGTAGGACGACGTCGCGTTGATGGACAGGTGCAGCGTCGCGCCGTGCACCTCGTGGGCGCTCCCGAGCTCGACGTCGAAGTAGTTGTGCGTCTGGAAGTGGTAGCCGGACTCCCAGCGCGTGGAGAGGTTTCCGTCCACGGCGTTGGAGGGCGGCAGGGTGGCGTTGCTGCTGCCGGCGGAGACCGGCTTGCCGAGCGCCACGTTGGTGAGCGCCTGGGGCGCGGGAGCCACCGTCACGCTGACCTCGTCCGTCCCGATGGCGCCGTCGTCATCGGTGGCGGTGAGCCGGAAGACGGCGGTGCCCGCCGTCAAGCCGATGACGCTCAGCGTGGCGGTGCTGGCGCCGGAGAGCGTCGCCGTGGGGCCGCTCACCTGCGTCCACGACAGCGAGACCACCGTGCCGTCCGCGTCGGTGGCGCCGCCGCGCAGGGTGACGCTGTGGGTGGGCAGCGTGATGGCCTGGTCCGGACCGGCGTTGACCACCGGCGGGATGTTCACCTCGGCGCCGTGCGGCGTTCCGAAGACCCACAGCTCCTTCACGCGGCAGTTGTCCGCGAGCGGGTCCTTGCAGGAGAAGCGCACCTTCTTCGCCGTCACCGGCTGGGTGAACGTCGTCGACACCGCGACGCTGGTGTTGTTCGTCTGGCTCGCGCCGGGGACGGGCTTCCAGCCCGTGCCGTCGTCGTAGAACAGCTCGTAGCTCTTGATGGGGCGGTCGGCGCGGAAGCCCGTGTAGAGCTCCATGCGCACCAGGTCGAACGTCCCCTGCAGGTCGATGTCCAGCAGGCGCGTCTCGTTGTAGATGCCGGGGCACCAGCGCGAGTCATCGGTGTTGATGTCCCCATCCACCGCGTACTCCGGGAGGAAGCTGCCCTGTGTGGAGCTGGCGGTGGCGGGTTTGTGGAGCGTGACGTTGATGGGCTCCGCGAGGGCCGTGGCCTGTCGCGAGAGGGCTTCGGGGATGCCAGCTTCGTCGGGGGCGCCACAACCCAGCAGCACGCCCATCACCAAGGTGCACAGTCGAGACGGAATCCTTCGCATGGTGTCCTCCTCCTGAGGCTCATGGGTGAGAACGGAACCACCCCGGACATGTCTCATGGCCTCCGCGATTTGGGCGGGTGTACCGTCCGGGTCACGAGAGGTGGGGACCATGCGCGTCGCAGTCGCTCCGGGATGTCTCGTGGTGTTGCTCGTGTCCGCGTGTGCCCACCGCGCCTCGGAGCGGACGGGGTCCACGGGGTGCTCGGCGCCGGGGACGCTGTGCTGGGACTTCGAGGAGGGGCGACTGCCGGACGGTTGGACACCGTTTCGTGACGAATTCGGCGGGCGACTCCTCGTGGATGACACGCGCGCGCATGGGGGCCGGTATGCGCTGCACGCGAGCCAGCTCGCCGGAGGCCGCGAGGGTGAGCAGGGCGGTCCGAAGAAGACGGTGCGCTTCCAGCTCCCGAAGGACTTCGGCCCCGTGCTGTGGGGGCGTGTTCACGTCTACGTGACACCCGCGCGGCCGGCTTCACACGCGGGGCTCTTCAATGCGCGCTATCCTCGCCCGGAGAGCGAGGACACCGCGTTCGAGGCGCTCGACTGGTACGAGGTGGCGACGTACCAGGAGAAGTACATGGCCATCTGGCATCCACCGGAGCCGCCCGGCTTCCCGGAGTGGGTGCAGGTCTCCGACACGCCGCTCGTGTTGGACCGGTGGACCTGCGTGGAGTGGCTCTTCGACGGCGCGAACGGTGACGCGCCCCAGGCCGCCGAGCCTCGCGTGTGGCTCGACGGCGTGGAGCTGGAATGGCCACGCAGGTTCGTGTTCGCCGACCCGCCCACCCAGACACCGCCGACGCGCGAGAAGGCCGGCGACTTCACGGTGCTGGAGGCGGGGGTGTTCCTCTACCAGGGGCTCTCCGTGCCCACGGACTGGTGGTTGGATGACCTGGCCGTGGGCCCCCGGCGCGTGGGCTGTGAGTGATTGCGAGCCTCAGGCTCCGCCCGTGGGGCCGTGGAGCTTGAGCACGTAGAGGAAGTCCGGAACGGTGAGTCCGCGCGCCACGACGAGCCCGTCACGCAGGATGAGCGTCTCCTCCAGCGAGTCGTGGAAGTGCGCGAGCGGCGTGGTGTCCATGCGGCGATGGAACGCGACGGGCGCGTCGCCGAGGACCTCCCAGTACGCGCGGCGGGTCACCTCTTCGGGCGGCGCATTGCCCTCGAGCACCTCCCTGGGCGCTCCCGTGGCGAGGTCGAAGAAGCGCGTCTTCTGGTCATCCGAGCGGGTGACCAGCACGTCCCCCTCCATGGCCACCTCGAACGGCAGCGCGGGGTGCGGCACCTCGTACAGGAGCCGCCCCGTGTCCGCTTCGTACAGGCGCACCCGGTCATCCAGCGTGCACACCGCCACTCGCGAGCCCTCCGCGGAGAACCGCGCGGCGATGACCGGCTCCTCGGAGACCTGGAGCACGCGCCGGAAGCCCGCGGGCAGGTCGAGCAGCTCGAGCTCACCCGTGGCCCGCCCCACCGCGATGCGCGGCACGCGCTCGGCCGCCGTGAACGCCACCGCGGGCTTCATCAGGGCCTGGGTGTCGAGCACGAGCCGCCCCGTCTTCACGTCGTGCACCTGGAGCCGCGAGAGGGCTTCGTAGCCCGACACGACGTAGGCGCCGTCCGGCGTGAACTCCACCATCGTGACGACGGCCTCGGGGCCCTTCAGCGTGTGGAGCAGACGTCCATCGGCCACGCGCCACACGCGCACCACGCCCAGTTCGAACGTGCCCGCGAGCAGCGTCGAGTCCGGGGAGAAGGTCATCACCTGCTCCATCGTCATCTTCCTGGACGCATCCCGCCCCTCCAGCGGCTTGTCGGTCAGCTCCTTCGCCGGCGCCATGCGCGCCACGTCGAACAGCTGGATGCCCCGCCGCCACCCGTCGTCCAGGTAGCGCGTGACGGGATAGGCGGCCCACGCCTCGTTCGGGCTCAAGCGCCAGGGATGCAGGCCGGAGTCATGGGCCTCGCGAGGCGGCTCGCGCACCTGTCCGTGGGCGTCGATGACGAGCATGCCGTCCATCCGCTTCGCGATGGCCAGCCCGCCCTCGCCCCGTCCCCACAGGTGCTTCACGCGGTGCTGTTCGGCCAGGAGCATCGGTGGAGTGGGCGCGTCGAGCCTGCTCACGAGCACGCCGCCATCGACGGCCGTCAGCGCGAAGTGCTTCAGGTCCGGCGAGAAGGCCGCGCCGCGCTCGTGGCCGTCCGAGGCGTAGGGACGCGACCACACCGTGGCGCCGTCCTTCACGTCCAGCACCTCCAGCCGGTCGTAGCCCAACAGGCCCAGCCGCGAGGTCCCCAGCCACTGCACGTGGGAGTAGCGCGAGCCGCCCTGCAGGCCGCGCACCCGCTGCCAGGTCTTCGTCTCCGCCACGCCGACGTCGTCGAGGTCCGCCCACGCGAGCCACTCGCCGTCCGGACTGAAGGCCAGCGTGCGCACGGAGGTCTGCGCGTCCAGCCGCGCCACCTGCTCGCCCGTGGCCACCTCCCACACGCGCACCGTGTCGTCCGACGCGCCCGACGCGAGCCAGCGACCCGAGGGATGGAACGTCACGCTCAACACCGACTGCTGGTGCCCCTTGAGCGTGGTGACCTTCTCGCCCGTGTCCAGGTCATACAGGTGGATGCGCCAGCCCAGGTTGCCCACCGCGAGCAGCGCGCCGTCCGGGCTGAAGGCCACCGACGTCACCTGTCCCTCCTGGCGTCCGAACGCGTGGAGCTGCTCGCCCGTCTCCACGTCCCAGACGCGCGCGTCGTGGTCTCGCGAGCCCGAGGCCAGTCGCTTTCCGTCCGGGCTCCAGGCAATCCCACGCACCTCGCCCTCGTGGCCCTCCATCGTCTGGAGTCGCTTGCCCGTCGCCACGTCCCAGACCTGGACGTTGCCGCCGTCCTCGTGCGAGCCGGTGGCGAGCCGCGCCCCCGTCGCATCGAACGCCGCGCACAGGACGTGGGACTCGTGCCAGAGGTACGTGTCGGCGCCGTCCAGCGCGCCTCGCAGCGGCAGCAGGGACTCCACCCAGGCCGTGCCGCCGGAGGACTCGCGCTGCCGTCGCCACCACGACGCCAGCTGGTACAGGTGGGCCTCCGGGTCGTTCCAGGGGGCCTGTCCCGACGTGGCGTAGTGGGGCGCGGCGTCCGGCGCGTCGTGCCAGCGCAGCCGGTTGTAGAGGCACTGGAAGAGGGCCTCGGGGTGCTCGCGCAGGAAGTCCGCGTCGAGCGCGACGGCCTTGCGCAGCACGCCGAGCGTCCGGGGGCCCACGGTGGGGCCGTCCTCGTGCAGCACGCGCGTGTCCGCGGGCGTCCGGGCGAGCACGTCGTCGAGCGCGGCGAGCAGTCCGTCCACCCCTTCGGCGGTGATGAGGGCTTCGAGGTTGGAGAGCTCGGTGAGGGATGCGAGGTCTTGGGGCATGGAGGGCCGCATTCTCACGGCGACCCTCCATCGGGTTCAATGGGGGCGGCGTGCCTTCCCCGTGTCGGTGGCGCGCGAGCCCTCGGTCGCGGGGGTGTCGCGAAGGGCGTGGACGGCCTCGACGATGTGCGCCGCGTCGATGCCCGCCGCGCCGAGCAGCTCCTCGGGCTTGCCGGAGCCGGGCAGCTTGCGCACCGCGAGGCGCTTCACGCGGGGCAAGGGCTCGGTCCCGTCCGCGAAGGCCTCCAGCACCGCGTCCGCGAGCCCGCCCTCGGCCCAGTGGTCCTCGACGACGAGGAGCCTTCCTTGGGTCTCCTTCGCGGCCTGCCGCAGCGTCCTCACGTCCACGGGCTTCACCGAGTACAGGTCGATGACGCGCACCGCCACGCCTGCGTCCCGCAAGCGCGCGTGAGCCTCCAGCGCCTCGTGCAGCGTAATCCCGGCGGCGACGATGGTGACGACGTCCCGGTCCGAGCGCCGGAGCACCTTGCTGCCGCCGATGGGGAACTGCTCGGTGGGCGCGTAGAGCACGGGCGTCTTGGCGCGCGTGGTGCGCAGGTAGCTGATGCCGCGCAGGTCCACCAGGGCGGCCATCAGCCGGGCCGTCTGGTTGGCGTCGCTCGGGTAGAGCACGGTGCTGCCGGCGACGGCGCGCATCATCGCCAGGTCCTCGAGCCCCATCTGCGAGGGGCCGTCCTCGCCGATGGACACGCCCGCGTGGCTGCCGCACACGTGCAGCGTCGCGTTGGAGACGGCCGCCATGCGGAGCTGGTCATACGCGCGCGACAGGAACGCGGCGAAGGTGCTGACGAAGACGCGCTTGCCCAGCACCGCCATGCCCACGCCGCTGGACACCATGTTCTGCTCGGCGATGTACATCTCGAAGTACCGGTCCGGGTGCGCCTTGCGCAGCTCCTCCGAGTACGTGGAGTTGGACACCTCCGCGTCCAGCGCGACCAGGTCCGGGTGCGCGTCGCCCAGCGCCGCGAGCGCGTCGCCGTACACCTTGCGCGTGGCGACCTTCTCGTCCGTGGCGTAGGTGGGCAGCTTCAGCGGCCCAGCCGGGGCCTTCGCGGTGGGCTTCGTCACCTCCGGCTTCCTCACGTCGAAGCGCAGGTCGCGCTCACCGCCGAGCTGCTGGATGGCCTCGCGCGACTTGTCCTCGGGCAGGGGCTTGCCGTGCCAGCCGTCCTTGTTCGCGATGAGGGAGTATCCGTGGCCCTTCTCCGTCTTGAAGACGAGGCACGTGGGCTTGCCCTTCGTGGCCTGGGCCTCGGCGAGCGCGCGGTCGATGGCGCCCAGGTCATGTCCGTCCACGGCGAGCGCATGCCAGCCGAAGGCGCGCGCGCGGGCGACGTAGGCCTCGCCGTTCCAGCCCAGCTCCGTCGCGCCGCTCTGGCCCAGGCGGTTCATGTCGATGAGCGCGCACAGGTTGTCGAGCTTGTAGTGGGCGGCCTTGTCGAACGCCTCCCAGACCGAGCCCTCCGCCGTCTCGCTGTCGCCCATCATCACGTACGTGCGGAAGTGGCGCTGGTCCAACCGGGCGACGAGCGCCATGCCCACGCCGATGGCCAGTCCCTGGCCGAGCGAGCCGGTGGCCACGTCCACCAGCGGCAGCACGTGGGGGTTGGGGTGTCCCTCCAGGCGACTGCCGAACTTGCGCAGGGTCAGGAGCTCCGCGTCGTCGATGGCGCCCGCCGCCTTGAACGCGGCGTAGAGGACCGGGCAGGCGTGGCCCTTGGAGAGCACGAAGCGGTCATTGTCCGGTGCGTGCGGGTGCTGGAAGTCGAAGCGCAGGTACTTCTGGAACAGCACCGCGACGATGTCCGCCGCGGACATGGATGAGCTCGGATGTCCGGAGCCCGCCGCCGTCGTCGCGCGGATGCTGTCGACCCGCAGCTGCGCCGCGAGCTCTGCCAGGGTGTCTGCCATCGTCTCTCTCCAGGCTGGGGGACCTCCGTAGGGTGTTGATGGCGGAGCCTTGGGTGAAGCGGCCTGGGCGCTCGAGGTGAGTGGCCGGCCGAGGGGCCTCTCTTCGCAGGGCAGCCCGGCGAGGGGGCTCCCGTGTGCAGGCCCGCTCACGCTCCGGCGCGCGTGGGCAGATTCAGGGACAGGGGGTGTGAACCGCATGAATCCACTGCGTCAGCTCGAGGAATTCGGCCAGGCCGTCTGGGTGGACAACCTCCAGCGGAGCTACATCACCCAGGGCACGCTCCAGAAGCTCATCACCGAGGATGGGCTCAAGGGGCTGACCTCCAACCCCACCATCTTCCAGAAGGCGGTGTCGGGCAGTGAGGACTACGAGGACCTCTTCCGCGCCGCGCGGGGCCAGGGGCGCTCGGCCGGTGACGTCTACGAGCAGCTCGCCGTGCGCGACGTCCAGGGCGCCGCCGACATCCTGCGCTCCGTCTACGACGCGCTGAAGGGGCGCGATGGCTTCGCGTCGCTGGAGGTCTCCCCTCGGCTCGCGAACGACACGAAGGCCACGCTCGACGAGGCGCGCCGACTCTGGAAGATGCTGGACCGGCCCAATGTGATGGTGAAGGTCCCGGGGACGGAGGCCGGAGTGCCCGCCATCGAGCAGCTCACCGCGGAGGGGCTGAACATCAACGTGACGCTCCTGTTCAGCCAGGAGCGCTACCGGCAGGTCACCCACGCGTACCTGACGGGCCTGGAGCGCTTCGCCAAGGCGGGCGGGGATTTGAGCAAGGTGTCCAGCGTGGCCTCGTTCTTCGTCAGCCGCATCGACGTGGCGGTGGACAAGGAAATCGAGCAGCGCCTGAAGGCGGGCGTCACCGCGGAGCAGCGCAAGGTGCTGGAGTCGCTGCACGGCAAGGTGGCCATCGCCAACGCGAAGCTCGCCTATCGCATCTACCAGGAGGTCTTCAGCAGCCCGCGCTGGAAGGCGCTCGCGGCGAAGGGCGCCAAGGTGCAGCGGGTGCTGTGGGCGAGCACCAGCACGAAGAACCCGAAGCTGCGGGACGTGCTCTACATCGAGGAGCTGATTGGCCCCGACACCGTGAACACGATGCCGCCGGCCACCATCGACGCGTTCAGGGACCACGGCCAGGTGCGCACCACGCTGCTGGAGGACCTGGCCGGCGCGAAGGAGATGATGCGCCAGCTGGAGGCCGGTGGCGTGTCGATGAAGAGCGTCACCGAGCGGCTGTCGGTGGACGGCGTGCGGCTCTTCGAGGAGTCGTTCGACGCGCTCCTGAAGGCGGTGGAGGCGCAGCTGAAGAAGACGTAGGTGCCAGGGCCTCGAGGGACTTCCGATGGGGCGTGTCCCGGAGGTAGTCCCAGGCCTCGGTGTCCTCGAGCCGCGTCTCCGTCTGGGACAAGAGCTCCAACAGGAGCTTCACGAGCGAGCCCTCGTCGCGAGGCGCCGCGTGGGAGTTCTTGCGCAGGGCGCGCTGGAGGGCGACGGAGACCTGCCGGGCATGGTGCTCGGACGCGCTGGCCACCCGCGTGAGCGTCGTGGCCCAGCGCTTGAGCTTCACGAGACCCGTGGTGCGCAGCTCGCCCATCGTCGCGCCCAGCTCCTCCGGCGAGAGCCTCCCGGTGGCGAGGGCATCGATGGCCGCGTCCACGCTCACGCCGGACTCTCCGGGCTTCTTCGCCGCGAGCCCGAGCGCGAGCACCAGCCGCCCCATGGGGCCCAGGTGCAGCCAGGGATGGAGCAGTTGCTCGTAGCACGCGGTGTTTCCCCAGCTCGCCTCGAACCAGTCGAGGTTCGCGGCCAGCCCCTCCGCGCGGCTTGCGAAGTAAGCCTCCATGTCTGAGGGCCAGAGCGTCGCCGTCCAGCGCGCGTAGGGCTTCTCCACGCCATCGATTCTCGCCGAGAGCATCCAGCCCGGGAGGTCTTCGCGCGTCGCCTTGAGCTTGGGCTTCGTGGACACGTGCAGGTGGTGGAACGTGTACTCGCCGGACTGCCGGGCCTTGACGGTGAAGGTGTGGACGGAAGGCTCGGTGACGCCCCGGAGCCTGCGCGCCACGGCCAGGAACGCTTCGGGTCCACGAGGCTCCGTGCGTCCGAGCCCCGAGGTCCAGTCGATGAGCTTCAACGTCTCCCCATGGGGCTGGCCCTTGCGCGATGGTGGCTGGGCCGCGCGTGACTTCTCCGCGGGCGCGAGTCGGCTCAGGGCGACGGACAAGTCCGTGTGAGAGGGCTCGGTGGCTCGCGCGAGCACCCGCTCCACCAGTCGCTCCGGCGCAATCCATCCACCCGCGTGCGAGGGGAGCGACAACAGTCCGTCGGTGTGACCCGCGTCGAGCGCGCGAGCGATGTCCAGGAGGCGCGCGTCCAGCAGCGGGAGGAAGACCTTGTGCGCGGGCGAGAGCTCGGTCTTGGGAAGCTCGCGCAGCGCGGCCACGGCCTGTCCGTGAGGCGCGAGCCACGCGAGGGCGAGGCTGGCCAGGCGGAAGGCCATGGGCTCCTGATAGGGCTTCGCGCACGACTTCTTCGCCCGCTTGCCCAGCGCGGAGGTCCGGCGCGCGAAGTCGTCGGGCCGCTGTCCTCCGAGCCGGGCCACGCCATCCAGGAGGCGCTCGACCTCCATCGGGTCGCTCGCGTCCTCGAGGCCCGAGGAGAAGGCCGCGATGAGGGAGTCGAGGTCCTCGATGGGGGACACCGCGAAGCGGGGCTCACACGGCGACACCGGTGCGCTGTCGACCTCATTGGGGGGCGAGGGTGGGACGGGCGCCGCCTTTGACGGGGGCGCGCGGACCGACTCCGCGCCGAGCCAGGTCTGGACCTGCTTCTTCAGCGACGCGGCGACTGCGTCCACGCGCTCTTCGACCGCGGCACGAAGGGTCGCATCGGGAGGGCTCGCCAGGGTCGTCAGGGCCTTGAACACGGCCTTCTGCACATCCACGTCCTCGTGAGAGAGGCCGGTGGCCAGCGTGTGCAGGACGCGCTGACGGGCGTCCGCGGTCTCCCGCTCGGCGAGGGCCAGCAGCCGCTTCGTCGCTTGTTGCGCGGCGGCCTTGTGTCGGGCGAGGAGCACGGGCTCCAGCGCGGGCCGCAAGGTGGACTCGGGGTAGGGGCGGCGCGCGTCCAGCGTGCCCACCACCTCCAGCGCGAGGCTGACCGTCGCCGGGATGGTGCTGCCCAGCAGGCGCAGGTATCGCTCGCGGTGTCGCTCCAGCTCCGCGTGCGTCGGCTCCATCGATTGATGGAAGCGAGAGAACCAGCCCGCCCGGAAGGCCGCGAAGTCGCGCTCCAGGGCGCCCAGCGTGGCGTCCAGCAGCCGCGCGCGGTCGAGGGTCCCCTGGCGCATGTGACGCAGGAACGTCTGGGCCCAGGTCTTCGCGTCGGGGGTGTACTTGTCCCTCGCGGCGAGGCTCAGCTCGCCGCCACCTTCGACCTCGAAGAGGTGCCACACCTCGTCCTCGCGCACGCGCGGGTCGGCGTCGAGCGGGTTCGGGCTGAAGCGCACGTCCACGCCCAGCAGGCTCAGGATGTAGTTGTCGTGGGTGGGGCGCCGCGACACGCCCGCGCGCACCAGGTTTCGGGCCACCGCGCCGAAGGCGGTGTCGAGCTCGACCAGTCGCTCGGCCGCGTCCTCGAGCCCCGGGGCCTCCAGCTTCAGGGCCACCTGGGCGGTCTCCTCGGGCAGGCCCGACAGGAGCCTCCGCTTCCACTCGGAGGGCGGGACGCAGAAGAAGTACAGCAGGGTCAGCGCGTGGAGGCGTGGCGGGAGCGTCTGGGTATAGGGCTCGTCATGGAGCGCCTTGAGTCGGCTCGTCACCTCGGCGCCGAGCTTCCTCCGCTCGGCTTGGGACAGGCGCTCCAGCAGGGCGGTGCTGGCTTCGAGGCTCGGCGCGGCGAGGAGGGGGTCCAGCAAGGAGGCGCTCATTCCGAATCGTCGTCCTCGGCGCGATGGGCGTGCAGCCGCGCCGCGAGAAGGTGTTTGCACGGCCCTCGGTCCAGCGCGTGCCGGGAGAACCAGGGGCAGCCACAGCGCAGCGGCTCCCCCTCTGCGTCCAGGAGCACGTGGTACGTGACGTCCGAGCCGCGCACCCAGAAGGCGCCAGGCTCCTTCGCGTCCGCTTCCACCGCCCCCGCAGCGAGCAAGGCCCGGGCATCCGCGAGGCGCGGCGCGAGGGCCTCGACCTGCGCGAAGTCGAAGGGCAGCTCACGGTGGAAGAACGCGGCCGTCTGCGAGTCGAACCCCACCAGCCCTCGCACGCCGAGCACCTGGAGCCCCTGCCGGACGAGCGCCTCGGGAGTGCCCAGCTTGCGTGCCAGCGCCCGCGGTTCCAGCACGGCCTCCCAGCGCAGCTCCGCGCGCAGCGTGCTCAGCACCTGCTCCACCTGGGCCTGTTGCGCCAGGGCCGTCAGCGCCTGTCCCTCGCCGGAGAAGCCACGCCAGACCTCGCTCGAGAGCGCCAGCGTGAAGCGTGGAGCTCCCAGGTCGAGCACGAAGACGCTGGCCTGTCCTCGCGGGTCCGCGTGCAGGACGAGCCGCTTCGCGAAGGGGACCAGGTCTTCGAGCACCCGAAGTCGCTCCAGGCCGGTGATGCGCATCGCGTCCTTCGCCGCAGTGGAGCTCAATCGCACGCTGCGCCCCTGGGGCACCAGGTAGTGGACGCTCTTGTCGCCGCGAGTCCGGGGGAGGCCTCGGAGGAAGCGCAGGGCCTCCGTCGCGGACAGCTCGGCGAAGGGCGTGAGGCGCGACAGGTAGGCCTGCACCTCGGCGAAGCCCTTGAGCCAGCGCAAGGGGAGGGGGACCTTGCGCTCCACCACGCGCGTGTCGCCTCGCTGGAGCGCGACCTCCGCGTGGCCGACGGACAGGGACAGCGGCTCCTCCTCGCGCACGGTGGACAGGGCCGCGCGCATGGCGGCGTTGAAGTCCACGTTCGTCGTGCCGAAGGACGCGACGTCACCCTCGTAGGCGGCGGGGGTGAGGTCCACGCGGGCGTAGGTGCTGGCGCAGCCGGAGAAACCCTCGAAGCGCAGCATGCCTCGCCCGCACGTCACCACCGGGTCGGCCTCGCGCAGGATGCGATTCAACATGGCGGGCGGGATGAAGAAGCGCGAGCCCACCACGCGCGAGAGGGCCCGCAGCGACAGCGCCGTCAGTCGGGGCTGCAGCAGGCGCCCCTCGAAGAAGTACGGCTGGGGCGCGCCGCCGCCCGACGTCATGAGCCGCAGCGCGTGCCCCTTCTCCACGGGGACGAGCTCGGAGGGGCCCGCGTACAGATAGGTATGGTTCAGCGCAGTCATGGTGTCCGGTGGCCCAGGCTATCGCGGTGATGTGACGGGACCAACCGCGTGGCGCTCGCCTGCTTTGTCTCCTGGGCCCCACGCATCGGGAGCGGGCTTCTGGCATGGTGCCGCGGACATGCGACGACTCTACCTGGCCTGGTTGTTCTGCTGCGTCCCGTCCCTCGTGCTCGCGCAGTCGGTGGTGAAGGAGGAGTGGGTCGTCACCACGGACATGTGGGGCAACGCGCTGTACCAGGGGCTCACGTTGGAGCGCTCGGGGAAGACGCTCGCCGGTACGTTCGACGGTGACGCGCTGGAGGGCGAGCGCACGGGCAATGAGGTCCGCTTCACCGTCACCGACTCACGTCAGGCTCGCTATGTCTACACGGGCAAGGTGCGGGGGGAGCGGCTCGAGGGCACGGCGGATGTGCCGGACACGAACGACAAGAAGGCGCGGGTGAAGCGGGCCTTCACGGCGCGCCGGATTCCGGAGCGGCCTTCGGGCCCGCCGCGTCGGCATGAGTTCACCCCGACGTCGTGGTCGAATGAGTTCTCCGCGGACCGGGCGCCGGTGCTGACACTGTGGTCCGGGGACACGGTGAAGACGACGACGCTCGACTCCGGTGGAATGGATGAGCACGGTGTGTCGCGCGCGCTGTATGGCAATCCTCAGACGGGGCCGTTCTTCATCGCGGATGCACGGCCGGGGGACATGCTGGCGGTCCACTTGAAGCGCCTGCGATTGAACCGGCGGAGCGCGGACAGCCTGGATAGCATCGTCGGACGGGCGATGACGCCGCTGTTGGCGTCGAAGGCGACGGAGCTGGGCAAGCCGGTGCGCTGGACGTTGGATTGGGAGAAGGGCGTGGCGCGGCCGGAGTCGCCCACGGAGAAGCTGAAGGACTTCACGGTGCCGCTGCGGCCGATGCTGGGCGGGCTGGCGGTGGCGCCGGGCTTCGGCTCGCCGCCGGTCTCCACGGGGGACACGGGCCGCTTCGGCGGGAACATGGACTTCAATGAGGTGGTGGAGGGGAACACCGTCTTCCTGCCCGTGTTCCAGCCGGGAGCGCTGCTCTACGTGGGCGACGCGCACGCGGGGCAGGGGGACGGCGAGACGTCGCAGTTCGCGCTGGAGACGTCGATGGAGGTGGAGCTGACGGTGGAGGTCATCCGAGGCAAGGCGCCGTCGATGCCGCGAGTGGAGTCACCCACGCACCTGATGGTGTTGGGACAGGCGGGCTCGCTCGACGATGCCCTGCGCCAGGCGACGAGCGGCCTGACGCAGTGGCTGGCGCAGGACTACGGCCTGTCGCTCTCCGAGAGCGCGCAGGTGATGGGCACGAGCGTGCAGTACGTCGTCGCCAACCTCGCGGGGCGCAGCGTCGGTGTCGCGGCGAAGCTGGACAAGGCCCGGCTGGCCACGATGCGACGCCAGGGTGGGAGTCCGTGAAGTCTGGGCCTCAGAGGTCGTGCTCGCCCTGAATCCTCGCCGGATGTCCCGACATCGCCCGTGACGTCTGCATGCCCGCCATCACGGCCGCCTCGACGCAGCCGACATTCAAGCCGGTCTTGATCCAATCCCCTGTCAGGAACAGGTTCGAGAACCCGGAGGCGTCGGTGGCCAGCCGGTACCGCGAGCTGCCCACCACCGACAGCACATAGCGGTCGGACGGGTCGATGTTGGCGCGCCAGAACTGGCGGTCGAAGCGGGCGGGCCCACTTCCATCCTGAGGGTCGACGACCCAGGACCATGGGAACGCGCCCGCCAGACCCGCGGCCGGCCACAGCGCATGGACGTGCTGCTCCAGATGCTGGATGGCACCTTGCTTCGCCTTCGCGGCACACCGCGCCGGGAAGTCGGTGTCGCTCTCCGGTGGATAGGCATCGACCGGGAACACACTGCAGAAATAGGACACGCCTCGAGGCACGTGTCCCTCCGGCCATGCTTCGCGTTCCACCAGGGAGTCCAGGGGCGCCCAGGTGTCGAAGGGATTCGTGAACGCGGTCAGGACGGGTGCCTGCCCCAGGGGGAAGGCCGGCCAGCCCAGCCTCGAGCTGTCTCGGTCCAGCCACACTTGATAGGCCTGCGTCGCCACGCTCTGGACCTTCTCGGCCGTGGCCTTCAACGCGGGGCTGCGCTCCAGGAGGCGCGGGCACAGGATGGGCAGCGACGCGACTGGAATGCCATACACGACCTTGTCGAAGTCCACGCCTCGCTTCAGGACGGTGGAGGGGAGCGGCGCGCCGAATCGTTCTTCGTACAGGCGAGGCCAGTGGCTCCAGGAGGACTCCAGGTTGACCTGATGTTCGCGCAGCAGCGCCGCTTGCCCCGGGTCGAGCTGGTCGAGCTTCGGCTGGCTTGGCCAGCACTCCAAGCCCTTGACCATCACGAGTGGGTCGTAGCTCTGCTGTGAGGAGGCCAGCTTCACCTGCTCCGTCATCCGGATGGCGCCGATGGTGTCGCCCTCCGGCACCAGCTCGTCCACGCGCTGGAAGAACTTGAACTTCACGCCCCGCTGCTTCAGCACCTGGTAGAGCGGCGTGAAGAGGGTGTCCCCCATCCCCGCCTGCATCTTGAACATGATGCCGCCCTTATAGGCCAACCCGATGCGCGCCATCGAGCGCAGCAGCGTGCCGGCCTCCGCATTGGGCTTGTCGGGATTGCCACCCTCGTAGGCGAACACCAGGTCGTAGACGCCGCGAACCGGCGCCGAGTCGACGCTGAGGGACTCGTCCGCGCCATGCTTGCGGAGCCAGTCCCGCAGGTCGATGTCGTTGATGACGTCGAAGCCACGCGCGATGACGCCATCCTCGAACAGCCCCTTCATGGTGGTGAGGCTCAGGTCGAGTGTCATCAGCAGGCGCCGCACGTCGTCGCTCCGACGGCTCCACTTCCCATAGCGCAGGTGGAGCAATCTTCGGATGCCCCGGAGGGTCGTGGCGATCACCTGATGTCTGATGCCGTCGAGGCTCCTTGCCACTGGCACTTCGTCGCGGACCAGCGCCATCAGGGTTCCGAACTCGAGCGTCACGTCCACGCCGAGCTCGCCCACCCGGTCCATCACCTCATCGGTGATGCTCCCCATCCACCCGGGCCCGTTCCCGTCCGCCACCGCCGACTGTCTGCACACGCGGGTGGCCTGGCGGAGCTGCGCGATCCAGCGTTCGATCCACCCCACCATCAGCACCGCCATCTGCTTGAGGGGCAGTTCCTCGCCGCCCTCTCCCGGGTCTCCAGGCACGCTCGGGAACACGACGGGCCAGTGGCGCCACTGACCGTCGACCTCTTCCGCCACGGCGACATGGTCGTGCTGCTTGAACGCATCCCGCCAGGTTGCCAGCGGCGCGCCGGATGGCCGGTTCAGGTGGGCGTACGCCTGTTGAATCAGCTTGAAGGCGTTGGCGTAGAAGCCGAACCAGATGTGCAGGCCGTGCTCCTCGATTCGCTGACCCAGCTCCGGGTTGCGTCCACTGGCGCCCTTTCCACCCAGACGCCAGCCGAGTTGATACACGGTGATGTCGTAGCGGTTCTCCCATCCGGGCGAGTCGGTCAGGTAGTACGCGGCCGTCATCGAGCCGAGGCCACCTCCGAGGATGGCGATCTTCTCCCCCGGGACGGAGGAGTTGTCGACGCGCTCGACGCCGGGGTGGACGGTGAAGTCGAAGTGGAGGAAGAACGGCAGGATGACGTCCTGAGGGCCCGGCTTCAGTCCCAGTGTCTTCGCGAGCGGGAAGCTGTCGAGCGCGTGCAGCGTGCACACGTAGTCGTGGTCCAACCTGCGTCCACTGTGGAAGCGGTCGATCACCGAGGGCGCCACGACGAGTGCCTGGTACACCGCCTTGACGCCGGCGCTGTCCGGGAACTGCTTGAGGAAGATCTGCTCGAGGCGGGGTCTCCTCAGCAGGGAGAGGGCCTCCGCCCAGAAGGCCCTGTCCAAATCGAAGAGGTCCGGCAGCGTGCGCAGGAGGGCGAAGGACTCGTCGAGCAGGTCGACGAGCCGGGTGAACGGGGGGTGGTTTCCGGACCGCCCGGTGGCATCCACCTCCAGCAGGGGATGCGAGGCGAGCGGCGTCTCGGGCGAGAAGGACTGGAAGGCCTTGACCGACAGCGCGCAGCGCAGGGCCTCGGCGCCGGCCCGTGGCATCTCGTACTCGCACAGGTACTTCGGATAGCCGAACAGCTCGCGCCCGTTGACGAGCGCCATCGTGTCATCGACGAAGATGTGACACGGATACAGGTAGACGTGTTCCAGCTTGCCCGCGGGACTCATTTCGCCCACGAGAATCCAGGTGACGATGTCGACCTCGGTAATCCAACCCTTGCGCTGGTCCGCGGGGTGGAGGGAGCTCGCGTGGCCGACGCGCGTGAAGGTCAGCAGGACGTATGGTGAGAGGGCCTTGAGAGGCATCCGACCGGACGCCACCGCGTTCAGGTTGGCGTCGACGGTCGCCTGCAGGCGGGACAGCTCGCCCTGGACGAAGAAGCCATACATCTCCGCCTGCTGCAGCCGCAAGGGCGAGTGCATCAGGGCCGAGCCGTCATGATGGATGTACGAAGGTCGTACGGGCATGGTCGTCTCTCCCGGTGTTTCAAGACACGCCACGAGGGGCGTGTCCCGGAACAATCTGCGAGGACGATACGGGCGCGGTGCCGCTCACGCTGCGTGGGGAGTTCGCGCGGAGGCTCAATTGACAGACGTCACGGGGGGAGTGTCGGGGAGAGCGCACCCCTCCCCGTACCCGGGTCCAACGCAGGTGACTTGGCGTTCTCCCGCATGCGTCGTGAGTCGTTGGCCGGCGTGATGTCGGACCGGCCTGAGGACCTCTGACCGTCTTCATCCCCCTGGAGGTAGCGCCATGATGAACCGCATGAAGTGGTTGGTCGCGTTTGGCTCCTTGATGCTCGCGGCAGGCTGCGGGCACCATGGAGCTTGAACAAACAGTGAATGCGCCTCGGATGGCCCTTCGGTGCTTCTCGGGAGGCAACCATCCCTGACGGACGCGGACCTACTCCCAGGTGGTCCCGTTCCACGTCCGGGTGACATTCAGCGTGGAGCCGCCCTGGGTCTCCACCCAGCGCAGCACGGGGCGCTCCTGCACATCCCAGCTCAACACGGGCTGCGACGCGACGGAGTCGGGCGCGTCGTTCACGTTGAGCACCCCACCCAGCGGGTGCCACGCCTGTCCATCCCAGCGCGACGCACGCAGCTCGACGTTGCTGAAGTGGGGCGACGTCTTCTTCAGCCACGCGACCGTGGGGAAGCCCCGCTCGTCCAGCGCCAGCGTGAAGGTGTTCACCGCGCTCCCCGGCGGCCCGCCCAGCCGCAGGTCCACCGGACCCACGCCGTCCCCGAGCTTGCGGTACACCGTGTTGTTGAGCACCGGCCCCGAGCGCTTCACATACACGCGATAGACATCCTCCGCGTAGTTCGTGTTCACCTCCAGCGTCTCACCCGTGTCCCCAATCCAGGCAACGACACACCCGTCGAACCCCTGGTTCGAGTAGTACGCCTGGAGCACGTGTGGCGTCAGGTAGTCCTTGTAGAGGCCGCAGTACGGAAGGTTCGACCCCGCGTCCCGGATGGCCTGCAACGTCAGGCCCACGCGGGGCGGCAACGCGGTGAGTGCCTGTGACGACGAAGCCGCGTCACCCGACGGTGACACGACGCCTCCGTCCGCGCAGCCCGCGAACACCACCGCCATCAACAGACCCCGAGCCTTCCTGCTTGGAACGAATGCCGCCAATCGCATGAGAGCCACTCCTGTGGGAGGTGAAGCGGCGTCAAGCTAGGTATGCAAGGATTGCAGGGCTCGTGGGCCGGCTGGGTCTGTTCAGCAGCGGAACCCGTTGCCGATGAGGCCGTCCTGGCCCGCGCCGTTGTCACCCGATTCCACCAGCGAGCGGGCGTATCAGCACATCCCATTTTCGGGCACCCTGCCCCCGGATGTGGGAAGGCGGAGGCGTGCCCCGGGTGGTGTCTCCCCGTGGAAGGCCGGTGGCACCTGCCTTGCTGTCGGGAAGCGGCGAGTCGCTGATTCAGCTTCGGAGAGTGGCATGACGGGCCTGGTCCAGGAGTTCCGCCTCGCGCTGCGCAGGTTGCGCGGCGCACCGGGGTTCACGCTGGTGGCGGTGTTGACGCTGGCGCTCGGCATCGGCGCCAACAGCGCCATCTTCAGCGTGGTGGACGCGGTGCTGCTGAGGCCGTTGCCCATGGCGGAGTCGGAGCGGCTCGTGCGCCTGTATCACTCGGACGGCTCGCCCGGTGACTCGCCTACCTCCGGGCCGGACCTGGTGGACTTCCGCGAGCGCACCCGCTCCTTCTCGGGGATGACGGCGCTGCGCAGCGGCGAGCAGAGCCTGGCCAGTGACGGCGTGGCGCCGGAGCGGCTGCGAGGCACGACCAGCACGGCGGACTTCTTCGACGTGCTGGGCGCGCGGGTGGCGCTGGGCCGCGGCTTCCGTCCCGAGGACGAGCAGCCGGGGCAGGAGCGCGTGGTGGTGCTCGGCCATTCGCTGTGGAAGCGCCGCTTCAACGCGGACCCGGGCGTGCTGGGTCGCTCGCTCTGGTTGGGCGGGGAGCGGCACACGGTGGTGGGCGTGGCGAGCGAGGGCTTCGGCTTCCCGCTGGAGACGCAGCTCTGGGTGCCCTTCGTCTGGGATGAGTCGCTCACCGGTGCCAAGATGCGCTCCACCCACAGCCTGCGCGTCTACGCGCGGCTCAAGCCGGGCGTCACCCTGGCGTCGGCTCGCGAGGACGTGGCCGCGGTGGCCCAGGCGCTCGCGGTGGCCTACCCGGATTCGAACGGTGGATACCGCGCCACGCTGGTGCCCCTGCGCGAGGCGCTGTTGGGCAATGTCCGCCCCGCGCTCCTGTTCCTCCTGGGGGCGGTGGGGCTGGTGCTGCTCATCGCCTGCGCCAACCTCGCCAACCTGCTGCTCGCCCGCGCGGTGAGTCGCCGGGGGGAGCTGTCCGTGCGCATGGCGCTGGGCGCCAGCCGGGGCCGCATCCTGCGTCAGCTCCTGGTGGAGAGCGCGGTGCTGGCGGCGCTGGGCGCGGGGCTCGGGGTGCTCCTGGCCGGGTGGCTCCTGGATGTCCTCGTGGGCCTGGCCCCCCAAGACATCCCAGGGCTCGCGGAGGTGGCCATCGACGCGCGCGTCGTCGCCTTCACGTGCGGCCTGGGGCTCGTCACCGCGCTGCTGTTCGGCCTGTTGCCCGCGCTGCAGGCGTCACGTGAGAGCCCCGCGGTGAGCTTGCGCGAGGTGGGCGCCAAGGGGGGCACGCGGGGTGGTGCGCGCGCGCGTCACCTGCTCATCGTCGGCGAGACGGCGCTGGCGGTGGTGCTGCTCGTGTGCGGTGGGCTCTTGCTCAAGGGCTTCCATCGCCTCTCCGACGTGGACCCGGGCTTCCGTCCGGACGGGGTGCTGAGCTTCGAGCTGGACTTGCCGGAGAGCGCCTATGGCTGGGCCTCGGCGCGGAACCAGCGCTTCTACGACGAGCTGCTGGAGCGGCTGCGCGCGCTGCCGGGAGTGCAGGCCGCGGGCGCCGCGCTGGGTGTGCCGCTGGATGGTCGCTACATGGTGACGGGGATGTGGGACCCGGCGCTGCCGGAGCCCGGGCCGGGACAGGGCTGGGGTGTGCAGGTGGGCGTCATCACCCCGGGCTACGCGGAGGCGCTCGGTCTGCGGCTGGTGTCGGGCCGGTGGCTGACGTCCGCGGATGGCGCGGGCGAGGGCGTGCGCGGGGTGCTGGTCAGCGAGGAGGCCGCGCGGCGCTACTGGCCCGGGGAGAGTCCGCTGGGGCGCACGGTGGAGATGGGCATCAACTTCGGCCTGGGCCGCCTCGGCGGTCAGGTGGTGGGCGTGGTGGGAGACACGCGCAACGACGGGCTGGAGAAGGCCTCCTTCCCCCAGGTGTACGTGCCGTTCTCCCAGGCGCTGTACGGGAAGATGACGGTGGTGGTGCGCACGAAGGACGCGCCGCTCACGCTGATGGGCCAGGTGCGAGACGAGGTGCGCGCCCTGGACGCGGGCCTGCCGCTGGGCAGCGTGCGCACCCTCGAGGACCTGATGGGCGAGGCGCTGTCCCGGCCGCGCTTCTACATGCTGGTGACCACGAGCTTCGCGTTGCTGGCGCTGGTGCTCGCGGCGGTGGGCCTGTCGGGGGTCATCGCCCACGCGGTGAGCCACCGCACCCGGGAGTTCGGCATCCGCATGGCGTTGGGCGCGCGCGGCGCGGAGCTCCTGAAGCTGGTGCTGGGCCAGTACCTGCGGCTGACGCTGGTGGGGCTCGGCGTGGGGCTCGTGCTGGCGCTGGTCGTCAGCCGGTGGCTGGAGGGCCTGGTGTACGGCGTCGCGCCGTGGGACCCGCTGACGTATGGCGCGGTGGCGGCGCTGCTGCTCGTCGTGGCGCTGCTGGCCAGCTATGTGCCCGCGCGTCGCGCCACGCGGGTGGACCCCATCATCGCGCTCCGTCAGGAGTGAGCGCCTGGCCGGTCGCCTGCTCCAGGGCGGGCCGGCCGCCGCGGGCCCGAGCCCCGGGTTGTCCTCTCCGGAACAGTCTCCAGCTTTCAGGGAACCATCCCTTCCCAAGGAGACTTCCATGAAGCTTCCACTGATGGCGGCCGTCGCCGCGTTGTCGTTCTGGGGTTGTTCCAGCCACTCGGCGAGCACGCGGGCGGACAACCCGTCGGGCTCCAACATCCCGAGCGCCACGGGCGGCTCGGGCTCGGTGGACGCGGCCGAGCAGGAGCGCCAGGAGCGCGAGGATGCGCGTGACGCCAACGAGAGCCCGGGTGAGGCCGCGGACGTCGTGGACAACGAGCGCCGCGACCGGGGCGGGGCGCCGACCATCTACGACAACGAGGCCACGGGTGGCTCCGGCACGGACACCCAGGTGACGACGCCGGATGGCGAGAAGTGGGACGTCATGGAGGAGCCGGGGGGCTCCGAGCCGCGTGACTCCAGCTCCAGCGAGGGCACGGGTGGCTCCGGCGTGGACGAGGCGGACGGCACCGAGGGCAGCCTCGATGACGACCCGGCTCCCACGGGGGCCGAGGAGAGCCAGTAGTCCGTCGGGCCTCGCCTGACACTCCGCGCCGGTGGTCCCGGCGCGGAGCCTGGGACCCCTAGAAAATCGAGTCCTTGTCGGTGAGGTTGTAGACCTCCTGCACGCCGCGCAGCAGCTGGGGGAAGTCCAGCTCCAGGTCCCTCAGCAGGCCGGTGCGCATGTCGAACACCCAGCCGTGCACGGTGGGGAATCCCGTCTCCACGTACGAGCGCTGCACCGCGGCCGTCTTGATGACGCTGATGCACTGCTCGGTGACGTTGAGCTCCACCAGCCGTGCATAGCGCGCCTCGCCGTCCTCGAGCGCGTCCAGCTCCGCCTTGTGCAGGCGGTAGACGTCGCGCACGTTGCGCAGCCACGGGTTGAGGATGCCCAGGTCCCGGGGCTGCATGGCGGCCCGCACGCCCCCGCAGCCGTAGTGGCCGCAGACGATGATGCGCTTCACCGACAGCTGGCGCACGGCGTAGTTGATGACCGACATCACGTTCAGGTCGACGTTGTTGATGAGGTTCGCGACGTTGCGGTGGACGAAGACGTCCCCGGGCTCCACGCCCATGATTTCGTTGGCGGGCACCCGGCTGTCGGAGCAGCCGATGTAGAGGTACTCGGGGTTCTGTTCCGCGGACAGTCGTTCGAAGTACCGCGGGTCGTCCTTCGTCTTGGCGGCGGACCAGCGGCGGTTGTTCTCGAAAATCTGTTCGTAGGAGGGCACGAGTCGGGGGCATCCCTCCATGGGCTCCCCCGCGTCAACGGGGAAGTGTGTCCCGTGGGCGCCAGCGTCAGCGGGCGAGCTGGATGGGCCGGGAGGTGGCCGTCCGCAACTGCCTCATGTCGACGAGGATGTCGTAGGCCCGCGCCTGGGGTAGCACCGGTCCGGCGTCGAAGCGGTAGTCGACGCGCACGTCGGGGAAGCGCTCCCGGACGGCCAGGGCGAAGAGCTCCTTGGCCACCCACTCGGTGTCGACGGACACCGAGCCGAACTCGTCCAGGTAGCGCAGCGGCGCGGAGGAGTCCGTCTGTCGGGCGGTGAGCACGAAGACGCGCGGCGTGCGCGCGGGGGCGAGCGCGGCGGCCCCCTGGCGCATCAGCTCCAGCTCCCGCAGCTGGGGCCAGGCGAACAGCTCCAGCGACTGTTGATGCGCGAGCAGCGCGCTCACCGCGACCAGCAGCGCCAGCACCGCGCCGGCCACGCGCGGCCCGTGCCGGGGCCACTGCTCACCCAGCTTCACCACGCCCGCGAAGAAGAAGGCGCTCCACACCCCCGCCAGCGCGAAGAGCGTGCGGTAGGTGGGCCAGCGCTCACCGGCGAGCAGGCTGGCGCAGTACGCGACGCCCGACAGCCCCACCAGCGCGAGCAGCCACGTGGCCACGCCCGTGCGTCCCGCGCGCCGTCCCTCGACGACGAGCGTCAGGAGGAGCACGCCCAGCGTCACCCCCACCATGGGCCAGTAACCCCACGCGGGCGCGGCGTCCGTGTCGTCGATGGCCGTCAGCGCCAGGGCGTTGGGCAGCACCTGGGTGACGAACCACGCCGCCTTGTCCAGCAGGTGCCGCTCCAGCGCCATGCGCGGCGAGGGGGTGAACATCCCCACCGCGAAGCTCAGGCGCGTGACGACGTACGCCAGCCCCAGGCCCACGCCCAGCACGGACACGTGGCGCAACAGCCAGCGCGTCGGCGCTCTCGCGTCCTCGTGTCGCCGCGTCACCAGCACCGCCGCGAGCAGCACCGCGTAGAACGGACCGCTGGCCTGGTAGATGAGCGTCGACGCCGCCAGCGTCAGCGCGCCTCCCACCAGGAGCAGCCGCCCCCGGACGCCACCGCGCCACGCGCCATCCACGCCGATGGCCTGTCTCGTCAGCGCGAAGGCCCCCGTGCTCGCGAGCAGGGCCACGGCCTGCGGCCAGCAGATGCTCCAGTTGGCGACGACCTGCGCGGAGGGAATCAGCGGGATGAACGCGGCCAGCAGCGCGGCGGGCACCTGCTTCCAACCCTCGGCGCGCAAGAGCAGATAGAGCGCCACGGCGAGCAGCCCCAGGCCGAGTATCGCCAGGGCCCGCAGGCCGCGCAGCCCCTCCAGGTCCTCGGCCGCGCGCGTGGTGCGCTCCAGCATCCAGCCATACAGCGGACGGCCCATGGCGCCGCAGACGCGGAGAATCTTCCCGGGCTCCTCGCGCGCCTCGCGCAGAATCGCGTAGTCGTCCCGCAGGCCGTAGCGCAGCGAGACGGTGCTTCCGTAGACGACCCAGGGAAGCAGGAAGAGCAGGGCGGCCGTACCCCAAGCCCGGAAGAAACCTGTCGTGAAGCGTGTCCGCAGGGGAGAACCTCTGAAGGTCGACACCCTAGCAGAGTCATATGACGCGTCTCGGTATGCGCGATGTCTCCCTGAAAGGTGAAACACCAAACATCCGCTTTCACGCGGAGGCCGTCCAAGCCCAGGCCACATGGCCATCCGGACGCACGAGCAGTCCGTCCACGCCCTTGAGCGGGCCAGTGTCGGTGGAAGTCTCCAGCGCCAGGACATTCACGCGGGGGCGCCAGCCCGGGGCGGGCTCCCAGTCCGAGGGCGGCGCGGCGGTCTGTTTCGCGTGCAGCCACAGCCAGTGGCCGTCATGGAGGCCGGAGTAGAGCGAGCGCTGGCCTCCGCCGGCGAGCCGCAGCGTCCAGTCGGGGAGCCTGCGTCCCGTCCATCCTGGCAGGGGGGGCGCGGGGATGGGCGCGTCGGGGAAGGCGACATCCAATCCGCCGAGCTACTCGGCCAGCCGCTGGTTGATGGCGGGCAGGCGCAAGAGGCCGTTCATCAGCTCGCGCAGCGCGAGGACCTCCGGGGTGAAGCCCATGAGCGCGGACTGGGCCTGCGTGTTGCTCAAGCGCGACTGTCCCACCGGGTGGCGCTCTTGGTGGTAGCTGTCCAGCAGCGCGGGCGGGGCGCCCTCACGCAGCACGACGGCGAGCTTCCAGCCCAGGTTCATCGCGTCCTGCAGGCCCACGTTGAGCCCCTGTCCACCGGCGGGGTCGTGCATGTGCGCCGCGTCTCCGGCGAGCCGCACGCGGCCTCGCCGGTAGTGCTCCGCCAGCCGCGTCTCGTCGCCGAAGCGCGACAACCACCGGGGCTCCTTCATGCCGAAGTCGGAGCCCGCCACGCGCGTGAGGCTCTCACGCAGCTCCTCCAAGGACAGCGGCTCGCGCGAGGAGGTGTGCTCGCGCTGGGCGTCGGTGACGATGGCGCGGTACTGGCCGTGGCCCAGGGGCACGACGACGGCGTTGCCGCGCGGGTTGGACGACCTTCACGCTGCTCGACGACGTCCTCGGGTTCACCCTCGAGGAGCAGTCCTTGGGCGCGCGCGACGCCCAGGCGCCCCCGGTGGCGGAGCAGATGCGGGCCCTGGCCACCTCGCGCTTCCCCCATGTGGCCCGGGCGGTGGAGGCGCTGGTGGACCCCGACTTCGACGCGCGCTTCACGTTCGGCCTGGAGCTGCTGCTGGCCGGAGTGCGCGCTCGTAAACCCTCACGCGCGCGGTGACCAGGCGACAGCAACCCTGCCCTGGGGGCGCGCTCTCGGGGGCGCCGCGTCTGCTCTTGCACGACCGGATGACAGACTCTTGGAAGCGCTCCTTGACGTCGCCCCTCCACGCATCCACCTCAGCCTTGGTGGCCGTGCGTGCGCGACGAGAAGGACGTGGTGAAGCTCCGAGTCGATGACCGAGAGGTGTCCTGGGAGCGCCCGTCCCGGCCGGGGCTGTCCGAGTCACGGCTGCCTGCTCACAATGTGACCATCGAGGGTTGGGTGGTGGAGTGGCTCGCCTTGCATTGGCAGATGCCCACCGCCTCCATCGACACCCGGCGCCCCCTGGTGGAGCAGGGCCTCGACTCGATGGGCGCGATGCGGCTCACCCACGACTTGGAGCAATGGCTGGGGCTGCCCCTCACCCTGTCGTTCCTCTGGGAGCAGCGCACCATCGAGTCGCTGGCGCGCGCGCTGGCTTCACCCGACACGCTGTTCAACCTGTCGCCGGTGAGCGAGGCGAATGAGCTGGCGGGAGCCCTGGCGTCGGACACCGCGCTGGCGTCCTCGGGGCAGCGGCGGCTGTGGCGGCTGATGCGTCCTGTGCCCGACAGCCCGCGCTTCCACGTCCACTTCGGGCTGCGGTTCGACGGCCCGCTGGATGTCGACTCGCTGAAGCTCGGCCTCCAGGAGCTGGTGCGTCGGCACGAGTCCCTCCGGACGACATTCCACGAGGGCGACGGCGCGCTGACCCAAGTCGTCTCGCCGGTGTCGCGGCTGGAGCTGCCGGTCATCGACCTGCGGGGTGGAGGCGGGGCCGCGCCGGAAGAGGCGCTGGGCTCCTCCTCGTTCCGCGCGATGAACGACGCCCAGGCGCGCGCGCCCTTCGACGTGGCGTCCGGGCCACTGATTCGCGCCGCGCTGCTCGTCCTGGCCGAGCAGACCCATGTCCTGCTGGTGACGCAGCATCAGCTCATCACGGATGGCCCGTCGCTCGGCGTCTTCAGCCGGGAGCTGGCCTCGCTGTACCGCGTCTTCCAGGCGGGGGTGCCCTCGCCGCTGGCGCCTCCCGAGCGTCAGCCCGTGGACGTGGCGCGCTGGCAGCACCGCTGGTCGACGAGTGAAGCGGCCCACCAGCAACGTGAGTACTGGCGCGCGCGACTGGAGGGCGCCCCGGCACTGTCGCTGACGTCGCGAGGGGCGCGCGAGGAGGACGCGCGAGGGCAGGGCGGGCTGGTGCGCTTCGAGGTGCCCGTGGCGCTGACGGCCGCCTGGAAGTCGCTGGCGAGCACGGAGGGCGCCACGCTGTTCACCGCCCTGTCCGCGGTGTTCGCCGCGCTCTTGCGTCAGGTGTCCGGCCAGGAGGACGTGCTCGTGGGGACGGTGGTGGCCAACCGGGGACGCCGCGAGCTGCGGGACGTGGTGGGCCTGCTCTCCAACACCGTGGCGCTGCGCTGCGACTTGACGGGCAACCCCTCCTTCCGCGAGCTGCTCCGGCGCCACCGCCTGCGCACCACGGAGGACCTGGGGCACCAGGAGCTCCCCTTCGACGAGGTGGCCGCGAGCCTCCCTCACGGGCTGCAGGCCGCGTGCGTGTTCGAGAGCGCGACGGGCGTCGACCTGTCCATCCCCGGCCTGTACTGCACGCTGCTGTCGGACACGCCGGACGCGTCCGTGCCGGGGCTCGCCCGCCACGCGCTGACGCTGCTGCTGCGCGAGGACCTGGCGGGGCTGCGCGGCGCCTTCGAGTACGCCTGCGCCGTGTTCCAGCCCGCCGAGGTGGAGCGGCTGTCCCGGACGTTCCGTCACCTGCTGGGGCGCATCGTGGAGACGCCGGACGCGCGGCTGGACGACCTGGCCCCGCCTGACGAAGCGCCGCGCTGACGCCGCGTCAGGCGCCCGACGGAGGGGTGTCCGGGCCCGCGAGGACCTCTGGCACGGCGGTCTCCAACGCCTGACGGGCCTCGTCGAAGTCCCTCTGCGCCAGGTCCACCAGGTCTCGCAGCGGCTCCAGCGGTTCGTGCGGAGCGCGGGTCTCCAGCTCCTCGCACCGGCGCGACAGCCGGGCCGCGCCGAACAGGGCCGCGCTGGAGCGCAGGCTGTGCGCGTGGCGGGTGAGCGCCGCCGTGTCGGAGGCCTCCAGGGCCTGTCGGAGCGAGGCCAGGTGCTTGTCGGCGTTGCGCAGGAAGTCGCGCACCAGCGTGGCCAGCTCGCCGCGGTCCGGGCCGGTCAGCAGCTCCAGCTTCTCGAGCGCCGAGGCATCGAACCCGGGCGCCTCGGGCGGCGCGGCCGGCGACCCGGGCGGGAGGTCGGGCAGCTGCGCCGCGTTCTCCAGCGCCGCCATCAGCAGGGTGGCGTCCACCGGCTTGGTCACGAAGTCGTTCATCCCCGCCTGGAGACACAAATCCTTGTCACCCTGGATGACGCTCGCGGTCATCGCGATGATGCGGGGGCTGCCATACCGTGGGGCGTCCGCGCGGATGCGGCGCGTGGCCTCCAGGCCATCCATCTGCGGCATGTGCACGTCCATGAAGACGACGTCGTAGCGCTCGCGCTCCAGGGCGCCCAGCGACTCCACGCCGTTGCCCGCCACGTCCGCGTCGTAGCCGAGCTTCTTGAACAGGCGCAGGCCGACCTTCTGGTTGATGGGGTTGTCCTCCACCAGGAGGATGCGCAGGGGCAGCCGCTGTCCCAGCGAGGCGTCCAGCTCCGGCGAGGAGCGGGTGGCCACCTCCTCGCCTTCGCGCAGGATGACCTCCACGCTGAAGGTGGAGCCCAGGCCCACGGTGCTGTGCACGCGGATGGTGCCGCCCATCAGCTCCGCCAGCCTCAAGCTGATGGCGAGCCCCAGGCCCGTGCCGCCGTAGTGGCGACTGGTGGACGCGTCCACCTGGCTGAACGAACGGAACAGCCGGTTCATCCGCTCCGTGGGGATGCCGATGCCGGTGTCCTGGATGTCGATGCGCAAGGGCCAGCTGTCGGGCTCGAGCCCCGGCTTCATCTCCCCGCGCGACACGTGCACGGTGACGCCGCCCTCGTGGGTGAACTTGAGCGCGTTGCCCACCAGGTTGACCAGCACCTGCCGCAGCCGCGTCTTGTCGCCCCACAGCGCGTCGCGCACGTCCGCGTCCACCGTGTGCTTCAGGTACAGGCCGCGCGAGGCCGCCTGCGGACCCAACAGGCCCAGGCACTCCTTGAGGGTCTGGCGCAGCGAGAAGGACTGTCCGTCGAGCTCGAACGCGCCCGCTTCGATTTTGGAGAAGTCGAGCAGGTCGTTGATGAGCCGCAGGAGCGCCTCGCCGCTCGTGTGGATGACGTCCACGCTCTCGCGCTGCTCCTCGGTGAGGGACGTCTCGCGCAGGAGCTGCGCCATGCCGAGCACGCCGTTCATGGGCGTGCGAATCTCGTGGCTCATGTTGGCCAGGAAGCTGGACTTGGCGGTGTTGGCGGCGTCGGCCTCCGCGCGCGCGGCGTCCAGCGCCAGGTTCTTCTCCCCCATGCTGGAGAGCGCGTCCTGGGCCTCGGTGACGTCCAGCAGCGCCCACAGCCTTCCGCGCGCGGAGCCCCGGCGCGCGGGCACGCAGGAGACGGACAGCGTCTGGTGGGGCGACTCGAAGCGCCAGAGCATGTCGCGCAGCTCCGGCTGGCTGCCGTCGAACAGGCGCGCCATCCGCGCCTCGATTTGCGCGCGGTTCGTCGCGCGCTCGCGCAGCGACGCCATGGCGCGCGACATCTGGTGGGCGGGCACCTGGCCCTCGGGCAGCCCGAGGAGGGCGGCGCCCGGCTTGTTCACCCAGGTCTCCACGCGGTTGTGCTCCAGGAACACCAGCGCGCAGGGCACCGCGTCGGTGATGGCGTCCACGCGCGCGCGCAGGGTCTGCGTGGCGCTCTCCAAGTCACACTCCCGCGCGCAGGTGAGCAGCAGCCCCGTCAGGGCCAGGAGGCAGGCGCGCTCGGAGGCGGAGAAGCCCTCGGGGCCCTGGCGCACCAGCACGAGGCCGCCCTTGCGGTCGTCGACGGAGTGCCACGGCAGCACGGCCATGGCGCCGCGCAGCGCCTCGGGGACCCCGCTCTCCGGGGGACGGGGCTCGTGGAAGCGCCACGCCGAGTCCTCCCCCAGGGGGCCCCGGAAGAGCGCCTCGCCCAGGTGCGCCAGGCGGGGGCGCTGGGCGGGCGTGCCCGCCAGCTCGAAGACGGTGAGGGGGTCGATGCGGCGCAGGCTGACGGCCACGTCCGCGCGGCATGCCTGACGCACCACCTCCAGCAGGCGCGTGAGCTGGTCGCCGTCGCGTGTGCCGAGCGCCCGCACCGCGGCCACCATCAGCTCGGCCACCGCCGGGTCCGCGGCCCGTGCGCTGGCGGAGGTTCCCGACTCCGTCACCTCGGTCGAGGAATCACTCACGCCGCCGCGAGGGCGCTTGTCGCGAGGGCTTCCGCGATGAGCTGGTTGACCTCGTCGGGCGCGCTCAAGTGCGGCAGGTGCCCCTCGTTGGGCACGTAGCGGATGTTGCCGCTCGGCAGGCTCCTGGCCAGGTACTCGCCCACCGCGATGGGGACGGCGAAGTCGTTGCGCGGCTGGACGACCCAGGTGGGGACCGTCAGCCGGGTGATCTGCTCGCGGTAGTCCGACTCGAAGATGAGGCGAATCACGCCCAGGGCGATGTCGGGACGCAGCGACAGGAGGGAGGAGGTGAAGTCCTTGACCATCTCTGGCGTGGCGGAGGGGCCCATGGCGGCCTGCGCGAAGCCGCTGGCCCAGGCCTCGAAGTGCTGCTCGATGGTCCTGTACAGCGCGTCGATGTCCTGGCGCTCGAACCCGCCCTTGAAGTCGGGGGAGTTGAGGTAGCGAGGCGAGGCGCCGATGAAGAGCATGCCCCGGAAGTACTGTGGGCGGACCAGCCCCGCGAGCAGCCCAATCATGCCGCTCATCGAGTGGCCCACGTAGAACACGTTGCGCGCCTTGACCGACTCGAGCACCTCGAGCAGGTCCAGCGAGTAGCTCTCCAGGCCGGCATAGCGATGCGGGCTGTAGTCCTCCAGGTCCGTGCCATGGGTGCCCACATGGTCGAACAGGACGATGCGGTGCGTGTCCTCGAAGGCGCTCACCTGGTGGCGCCACGCGGTGTGATTGGTCCCGAAGCCGTGGGCGAAGACCAGCACGTCGTCGCCTCGGCCAATGACCTGCACATTGTTTCGAGTGGAGACCGTCTTGGACATGCGGCGAGTGTAGACGATGCGGGACACCCGGGACGACCGAGCCCGCATGCTCGCAAGTCGACCACCCGACGGAACGTCGAGTCACGCGCAGGGGGGCTCACGTTGCCGCACAAGGCGGCAGTGTACCGAAGGCCGGTTGACCCGGAGGGCCCTGGGGCGCGCGGGGCATGCAGACGGGTCATGGCGGACAGTGGCCACGTCGACCCGGGCACATCGCGCGCGAAGTCTGTCCGGGGGCGCCCACTCGCGGGCCCGGAGGGTTGAGGGACACGGGGCCGTGCGGGGACAACGGCGCGTCGGGAGGAGCGCTCATGGGGCTGTCGATGGTCCTGACGATGTGGGTGGGGCTGATGTCCGCCGCTCCGGCGGGCGGCGAGGCCCGGCTGGCTGGCAGCACGCAGTGGGCACTCAGCCAGCCGGCGACCGGCGCGCAGCTGGAGGGCTACGCCAGCGCGACGAGCGTGCAGCGGGGCGAGCCCATCGACATCCACGTGCGGACCGACAGCCCGCGCGCGGTGCGCTGGGAGCTGTACCGCATGGGCCACTACGGCGGCGCGGGCTCGCGGCGCATGGCGTCCGGAGGTCCCGTCACCCTCGGCCCGCAGCCCACGCCGGTGGCGGACAAGACGACGGGGCTCATCGAGTGCCGGTGGCCGGTGAGCTTCACCGTGGCGACGCAGGCCTCATGGCCCAGCGGTGTGTACCTGCTCAAGCTCGTGCGCGACGACGGGCCGCAGTCCTACGTCATCTTCGTGGTGCGGGCCGACGAGCGGAAGAACACGGGCGTGGTCCTGATTCCGTTCACCACGTTCCAGGCCTACAACGCCTGGGGCGGGGAGAGCCTCTACGCCACGTCCCTGGGACTGTCCGGAGGCCACGCGAAGGTCGCCTCGTTCGACCGTCCCTACGTGGATGGCAACGGCGCGGGCGAGTACTTCTACGCCTCCCACCACTTCGTGCTGTGGGCCGAGTCCAAGGGCTACGAGCTCAACTACGTCACCAACGTGGACCTGGACCGGGACCCCTCGCTGTTGATGGGGCAGAAGCTGTTCGTCTCGGTGGGGCATGACGAGTACTGGTCGCGTCCGCTCAAGCAGGCGGTGGACGCGGCGCTGGCGTCGGGGGTGAACCTGGCGTTCCTCGGCAGCGACACGAGTTGCTGGCTCATCCGCCTGGAGGCCGGGCCCACGGGGACGTCGCGGCGCAGGCAGGTCTGTTACAAGGACGAGGCGCCCCAGGAGGACCCGAAGGCGGGCACGAACCTCATGACGGTGCGCTGGCGCAACGCGCGCCTGGGTGAGCCGGAGAACGGCCTGGTGGGCGTGATGTCCGACGCGTGGGGCCTCATCCCTCAGCCCTACGTGGTGCGCACTCCCGGCGCCTGGCCCTTCGCCGGAACGGGGCTCGCGCAGGGCGACTCCATCCTCTCCGTGGTGGGCTACGAAATCGACCGTGCGTGGAGCAACGGCGCCTCTCCGCCGGGGCTCGTCGCGCTGGCCGAGTCACCGGCCATCAGCAACAAGGGCGAGCCCAACTGGCACACCTCCACCCTCTACACCGTGCCCTCCGGCGCGTTCGTCTTCGCCAGCGGCGGCATCTCCTGGTCTCACGGCCTGTCGCATCCGCACTTCGCGGACCTGCGCGTGCAGCGCATCACCGACAACGTGATGCGCAAGGCGGGCCTCGTGCCCCCGCTGGCGGGCGACACCTTCGGCGCGGACGACCCCAAGCCCGTGGACCGCACCGGGCAGTCCGCGGGCGTCTCCACCTTCGCGGGGACCGCGTTCCAGGAGGGCTTCGTCAACGGCCCCGCGACGCAGGCGCGCTTTCGTCGGCCGGTGGGCGTGGCGGTGGACGCGCAGGGCAACGTGTTCGTCGCGGACACGGGCAACCACGCGGTGCGACGCATCGCCAACGACGCGGCGCGCACCGTCAGCACCATCGCGGGCACGGGCACGCCGGGCGTGGGCGAGGGGGCCGGCGCGACGACGGCGCTGCGCTCACCGCAGTCCATCGCCATCGCCACCGACGGCACGCTCTACGTGGCGGACACGGGCAACCACCGCATCGTCCGCATCGCCCGGGACGAGCGCTGGACGGTGAGCACCTTCGCGGGCTCGAAGGACGGACGGCAGGGCAAGGTGGACGGCGTGGGCACCGCCGCGCGCTTCCAGACACCCTCCAGCGTGACGTTCGCCGGGGCGGACCTGTACGTGGCGGACACCTTCAACCACCGGCTCGCGCGCATCTCCCCGGACGCACGGGTGAGCACGCTGATTGGCGCGCGCGGTTCGGGCAGCACCAACGGCCCCGCCAGCCAGGCGAAGCTCCACCGGCCCACGGGCGTGGCCTTCGGCGGCGGCGCGCTGTGGGTGGTGGACACGGGCAATCGCCTCATCCGCCGCGTGGCGATGGACGCGGGCTTCACCACCTCCACCGCGGCGGGGGCCGTCACCGGCGGGTTCTCGGACGGCGCGGGCAGCGCGGCGCTGTTCCTGCCGATGCTCGGCGCGGCCCATGTCCAGGACCGGCTGCTGGTGACGGACACGGGCAACGAGCGCATCCGCGCCGTCGTCTCCGGCCGGGCGAGGACGTACGCGGGCACGGGCGCGCATGGGGCTCGGGATGGCGCGGCGGAGCAGGCCACCTTCAGCCTGCCCGCGGGCATCGCGGGCCTGCCGAACGGGGACGTGTTGGTGGTGGACCAGGGCGCGTCCACGGTGCGCAAGCTGCTCGCGCCCGCCGTGGCGGGGGGCTCGCGCCCCGTGCCGCGCATCACCGGCGGGCCCTTCTCGGGGACGAGCGCGCCCTTGAACGTGTTCCTCGACGCGACGACGAGCACCGCGACGGGCGCGGGGCGCTGGATTCAGCGCTTCCGGTGGGAGCTGGGCGACGGCGCCACGTCCGACGCGGCGCACCTGGAGCACCGCTACACCCGCGTGGGCCGCTACACCGTCACGCTCACCGCGACGGACGACCTGGGGGCGAGCGCCTCCGCCACCCAGGTCATCCAGGTGGGCCCGCCCTGACGACGGGCCCGCGCGTGCTCAAGACTTCAGGAAGGCGAGCAGGTCCGCGTTGAACTGCTCGCGGTGCGTCACCGTCAGGCCGTGCGGAGCGCCGGCATAGACCTTGAGCGTGGAGTTCTTCACCAGCCGGGCCGCCGCGCGCGCCGCGCCCTCGATGGGGACAATCTGGTCGTCATCGCCGTGGATGATGAGCGTGGGGACGTCGAACTTCTTCAAGTCCTCGGTCTGGTCCGTCTCGGAGAACGCCTTGACGCAGTCGTAGGCGGGCTTGAGGCCGCACTGCATGCCGGCCAGCCAGAACGCGTCGCGCGCGCCCTGGGAGACCTTGGCGCCGGGGCGGTTGGCGCCGAAGAACGGCGTGGTGAGGTCCTGGAAGAACTGGGAGCGGTCGGCGAGGACGCCGGCGCGGATGTCGTCGAAGACCTCGATGGGCAGGCCGCCCGGATTGCTGGCCGTCTTCGCCATGAGCGGAGGCACCGCGCCCACGAGCACCGCCTTGGCCACGCGCTGGGTGCCGTGCCGCGCGATGTAGCGCGCCACCTCGCCGCCGCCCGTGGAGAAGCCCACCAGCACCGCGTCCTTCACGTCGAGCGCGTCGAGCACCGCGGCCAGGTCGTCGGCGTAGGTGTCCATGTCGTGACCGGACCACGTCTGGGTGGAGCGGCCGTGGCCCCGGCGGTCATGCGCGATGGCGCGATGGCCGTTCGAGGCGACGAACTGGAGCTGCTCGTCCCAGCTGTCCGAGTTCAGCGGCCAGCCGTGGCTGAAGACCACGGGCCGACCCGTGCCCCAGTCCTTGTAGAAGATGCGCGCTCCATCCTTCGTCGTGACGATGCTCATCGTGCCGGCTCCTTCGGGGAAGTGACTTCCGCGCGAGCCACCGTAGCGATGTGCCGGGTTGCCCCCCACCCCAAGCCGAGGCGTGCTCGACTCCCCCGGACGGGGGAGCCCGCGGGGCGCGCGGCGTGTCCCCACGGAAGCCGCGCATCATCCGAGAGGGCGAGTCGACGGAGGGGCCTGGACGGAAGGGCCTCCGAGCGTGTCTGGAATTGAGAGGGCCCGCGCGCTCCTCCTGGAGTCGGCTCGGCTTCGTCGGTTATGCGCCATTGCGTCCGCCAAGCGTCCGATGACCAACGTGACGGGGGACTCCGTCCGACGTGTGCGGGGTGGCTGGCCTAGGGTCCGACGCGTGGACCCCGTGGATACTGGAGACGCGCGCGCGAGCGCGGAGGAGGGCCGGAGTCGGACGCCTCGGCTGGACGTGGGTGCCTGGAAGAGCGCGGTGGCGCGCGTCGTCTTCCTGGCCCTGACGTGGTGGGCGCTGTGTGACGGCGACCCGAGCAGCCTGACGTTCGGCCTGGTGGTGGTGGGCGTCGTGTCCGCGGTGAGCTTCGTGTTGAGCCCGCCGCGTCGCCATGCGTGGACGCCGCTGAGCGTGGCGGGCTTCGCGCTCTTCTTCCTGAAGGGCTCGGTGCACGGTGGCTTCGACGTGGCGAAGCGCGCGCTCTCGCCCAGCCTGCCCATCTCCCCCGTCTTCGTCCGCTACCCGATGCGCCTGCCCCAGGGCGCGCCCCAGACGCTGTTCCGCATCACCCTCAGCCTGATGCCCGGCACGCTGAACGCGGACGTGGAGGGCGAGGAGCTGGTGGTGCACGCGCTCGTGGACCGGGGCGAGGTCATCCACCACGAGCTGGAGGACCTGGAGCGCCGCGTGCGCCGCCTGTTCGGCCTGGAGCCCTCACCCCCTCCGCCGGAGGGCGCTCATGCATGAGCTGCGCACGGGCCTGGCCCTCTTCCTGCTCCTGAACATCCTGGCCGGGATGGTGCGAGTCGTTCGTGGGCCCACGCTGACGGACCGCTTCATCGTGGCGCAGCTGTTCGGCACCACGGGCGTGGGCGTGCTGGTGCTGCTCGCGGCGAACGAGGGGGGCGCCCCCTTGCGAGACGTGGCCCTCATCTTCGCGTTGCTCGCGCCCGTCACGGTGGTGGCCTTCGTGCGCTTCGCGGTGGGCCGCGACTCGGAGGACGCGCGCGCGCGCGGAGAGGAGCCGCGCGGATGAGCCTCCTCGACGGTGTCGCCGCGGCGTTCATGCTCGCGGGCGCGGGCTTCTGTCTGGCGGGCACGGTGGGCGTGCTGCGCTTCCCGGATGTGTACTGCCGGCTGCACGCGCTCACCAAGGTGGACAACCTGGGGCTGGGGCTGGTGGTGGTGGGCCTGGCGCTCCAGTCGGGCTCCTGGGCCACGGCGCTCAAGCTGCTGCTGGTCTGGCTCTTCGTCCTCGTCGCCAGCGCCTTCACGTGTCAGCTCATCGCCCGCGCGGCGCTGCGGCGGGGCACGCCGGCCTGGAGTGGACGGCGGGAGTCATGATGGACGGGCTGCTCGACGCGACCCTGGCCATCTGTCTGCCGCTGCTGGCCTGGCTGGTCCTGAGGACGGAGGCGCTGTCCCAGGCGGTGGTGCTCTTCGTGGCCTTCGGCCTGTTCTCCGCGCTGGGCTGGGCGCGGCTGGACGCGCCGGACATCGCGCTGGTGGAGGCCGCGGTGGGCACGGGCCTGACGGGCGCGCTGTTGATGCACACGCTGAGCTGGACGGAGGAGGACTCCTCGGACGTGCGCGCCCGCGCGAGGCGGAGGCCCTGGGCGCTGCTGTGCACGGTGGCGCTGACGGCGCTGCTGGGCTGGGCGGTGCTCGCGCTGCCCGTCGACAGTCAGGGCCTGGGCCCCCTCATCGCCGCGCGCCAGGAGGACAGCGGCGTGGAGCACCCCGTCACCGCGGTGCTGTTGAACTTCCGGGGCTACGACACGCTGCTGGAGATCGCGGTGCTGCTGGTGGCCGCGCTGGGCGCGCGCGCGGTGAATCCGCGCAGCGAGCGGCCGGACAAGGAGGCGATGGAGGACCCGCTGACGGGGGAGCTGTTCCGGATGATGACGCCCGCGCTGCTGCTGGTGGCGGGCTACCTCGTCTGGGTGGGCGACCACGGGCCGGGGGGGGCCTTCCAGGCGGGCGCCATCCTCGCGGGCGGCGGGGTGGTGGCCATCCTCACCGCGCGCATGGGCACGCCGCGCATGTCGTCCGCGCGGGTGCGCTGGGCGCTGCTCACCGGGCCGTTGATGTTCATCCTGGTGGCGGTGGCGCCGCTGGTTTCTGGAGGGCGGCTGTTGGAGTACCCCCCGAAGCACGCGGGCACGCTCATCTTCGTCGTGGAGGCGGCGCTGACGGTCTCCATCGCCATGGTGCTGTTGATGTTCTTCCCCGGGACGCGGCCGCCCCGGGCGCTGCCGGAGGAGAAGCCGTGAGCCCGTGGGCCGTCTATGCGCTTTCGGGCGTGGCGATGTTCAGCGTGGGGCTGGTGGGGCTCTTCTCCCATCAGCACGTGGTGAAGCGCATCCTCGCGGCGAACATCGCGGGCTCCGGCGTCCTGCTCGTGCTGGTGGCGCTCGCGCGGCGCGTCCCCACGGGCGTGCCGGACCCGGTGCCGCACGCGCTGGTGCTCACGGGCATCGTGGTGTCGGTGAGCGCCACGGCGCTCGCGGTGGCGCTGGCGAGGCGCATGGCGCGGCTGCAGGCGCAGAAGGCCCATTCCCCGGAGCGGGAGCCCGTCTCCGATGGGGAGCGCTCATGACGGGAGCCTCGGCCTTGATGGCGTGGCCCGTCATCATCCCTCTGCTGGGCGCGGTGCTGGCGCTGCTGGTGGGACGGCCCGCGGTGCGCCTCATCGCGGGCGTGACGTCGGTGGCCACGCTCAGCGCGTCCGCTGTCCTGGCCTGGGAGGTGGCGCACCGGGGTGTGCTGCGCCAGAGCATCGGCGGCTGGGGCGTGCCGCTGGGCATCGAGTGGCGCGCGGACGGGCTCGCCGTGCTGATGCTGTTGACCATCGCCCTGGTGGGCTCGCTCACCAGTGTTCACGCGCTGGACCACCTCCCGGACCGCGAGGACCGGGAGTTCCTGCCGCTGTGGCTGCTGGTCTGGTGCGCGCTCAACGCGCTGGTGCTGTCGGCGGACGCCTTCAACCTCTACGTCACGCTGGAGCTGACGACGCTGGGCGCCGTGGCGCTCATCGCGGTGCGCAGGGACCTGCCGGGGCTGGACGGAGGGCTGCGCTACCTGCTCTTCGCGCTGCCGGGCTCGCTCTGCTACCTCCTGGGCATCGCGCTCCTGTACGGGGCCTATGCGGCGCTGGACGTGGGGCTGCTCGCCGAGCGCGTCCAGCCCGGGCCGGTGACGTGGGTGGCGGCGGCGCTGGTGACGGTGGGGCTGTGCCTCAAGACGCCCCTGTTCCCGCTGCACGTGTGGCTGCCGCCGACGTACGCGGGCGCGCCCACGCCGGTGACGGCGCTGCTGTCCGCGCTCATCTCCAAGGGCTCCTACTACGTGCTGTTCCGGCTGTGGATGGAGGTCTTCGCGCCGGTGATGGATGCCCAGGTGGCGCAGCTGCTGGGGCTGCTGGGCGCGGCCGCCGTCATCTGGGGCTCGTTGCTGGCGCTGCTCCAGTCGCAGCTCAAGCGCGTCGTCGCGTACTCGAGCGTCGCGCAGATTGGCTACATGTTCCTCGTCTTCCCCATGGCGACGGAGGACGCGCGGGCGGGGGCCATCTACCTGGTGGTCTCCCACGCGGCGGCGAAGGCCTCCATGTTCGTGGCGGTGGGCAACATCCACCAGGCGGTGGGCATCACCGCGCTGGGCGGGGTGCAGGGGCTGGCGGGGCGGATGCCGTTCACCTTCCTGGCGCTCGGGCTGGGAGGCATCAGCCTGATTGGCATTCCCCCGAGCGGGGGCTTCATCGCGAAGTGGCTGCTGCTCAACGCGTCCATCGCCACGGGCCAGTGGTGGTGGGGCGTGGTGCTGCTGGTGGGCAGCCTGCTGTCGGCGGCGTACGTCTTTCGCATCCTCCGAGGCTCGTTCCTGCCGTTGCCGGAGGGCGTCACCGTGCGCGCGATTCCGCTGGGCAATGAGCTGGCGCCGTTCGCGCTCGCGCTCATCGCGTTGGTGCTGGGGCTGGTGCCCTGGTTCCCGTTGGACTTGCTGGCGGTGGGGGCGGCGCGATGAAGAACACCTGGCTGCCCATGTGCGTGCTGCTGAGCTCGCTGCTGCCGGGGCTCATCATCTTCCTGCTCTCCGAGGAGGCGCGGCGCACGCGCACGGTGCTCAACCTGACGGCCGCGGCGACGAAGCTGCTGCTCACGGCGGCCATGGCCTGGGGCGTGTTCCAGGGGCGTCAGTACGAGACGCGCGTGTCCTTCTTCCCCAACGCGGACCTGGTGTTGAGGGCGGACTCGTTCAGCCTGCTCTTCATCACGCTGTCCGCGGTGCTCTGGTTCGTGACCACCATCTACGCGGTGGGCTACCTGGAGGGCACGGGGCATCGCAGCCGCTTCTTCGGCTTCTTCTCGCTGTGCGTCGCCTCGACGATGGGAATCGCCCTGGCGGGCAACCTCCTGACGTTCTTCCTCTTCTACGAGATGCTCACGCTGTCCACGTACCCGCTGGTCATCCACCGCGGGACGAAGGAGGCGCTGCGCGCGGGCAACGTGTACCTGCGCTACACGCTCAGCGGCGCCACGCTGCTCCTGGCGGGGGTGGTGCTGCTCTACACGTTGGCGGGCACGGTGGAGTTCACCGAGCGGGGCGCGCTCTCGGCCGTGTCGGGTCACCGCACGGAGTTGGTGGTGGCCTTCGGCCTGCTCATCGGCGGGCTCGCGGTGAAGGCGGCGCTGGTGCCGTTCCATGGCTGGCTGCCGGTGGCGATGGTGGCGCCCGCGCCGGTGAGCGCGCTGCTCCACGCCGTCGCGGTGGTGAAGGCGGGAGCGTTCGGCATCACCCGCGTCATCTACGACGTGTATGGCGTCTACCTGGTGCACGACCTGGGGGTGACGCGGCCGTTGGCCGTCGTGGCGGCCATCACCATCCTGTATGGCTCGCTGAAGGCGCTCCAGCAGGGGGACTTGAAGAGGCGGCTGGCCTACTCGACGGTGAGCCAGGTGGCGTACATCGTGTTGGGTATCTCCATCTTCGGCACAGTGTCGACGATTGGGGGGCTGGTGCACCTGGTGCATCAGGGGGTGATGAAGATCACGCTGTTCTTCTGCGCGGGGAACTACGCGGAGGAGCTGCACCTGCACCGGGTGAAGGAGCTGCGCGGAGTGGGGCGGCGGATGCCGCTGACGACGGCGGCGTTCACCATCGCCGCGTTGGGGATGATTGGGATTCCTCCCGTCGCGGGCTTCATCACCAAGTGGTACCTGGGCATCGGCGCGCTGGAGGCGAACGAGCCGTGGCTGGTGGTGGTGCTGCTGGTGAGCAGCCTGCTCAACGCGGGCTATTTCCTGCCCATCGTCTACTCGGCGTGGTTCCAGGCGCCGCGTGAGGACTGGAAGCCGAGCACGCGCCCTCGCGGGTGGGAGATTGGCTGGGCGTTGTTGTTTCCGACGGTGGTGACGGCGGTGCTGTCAGTGGCCGCGGGGCTGTTCGCGGGCGCGGAGCTCAGCCCCCTGGGCTGGACGCGGCTCATCACGGACCGGGAGTTCCGGCCATGAGCGGATGGGAGGAGGTGCCCTCGCTGCTGGTCATGGCGACCCTGGGCGTGCCGCTCGTGCTCCTGGTGGCGGTGATGCTGCCGGCGACGCGGAGGGTGGGCGTCCTGCTGGCGCCGTGGTCAGCGCTCCCGACGGTGGTGTTGGGCGTGAGCGCGGGTGCGACGGTGTCCTGGCCGTCCGTGCTGCTCGGCATGCGGCTGTACGCGCCGGACGAGGTGACGCGGACGTACCTGCTCTTCACCGGTGTGTTGTGGCTGTTCTCCGGGCTCTTCGCGCGAGGGTATCTGCGCGAGGACGGGCGGAAGGCGTCGTTCTGGGGCTTCTACCTGGCGACGCTGATGGGGAACGTGGGCGCGGTGCTCGCGCGGGACATGGCGAGCTTCTACCTGTTCTTCGCGATGATGACCTTCTGCGCGTATGGGCTGGTGGTCCACTCGCGAGACGAGCGCGCGGCCCGGGCGGGGCGCGTGTACATCATCATGGCGTTGGTGGGCGAGGTGCTGCTGCTCGCGGCCTTCTTCCTCATCGCGGGCACGCGCATCAACCTGATGTTCGACGAGGTGCCGCGCGTGGTGGCGCAGTCGCCCGAGCGCACGCTCATCTGCGTCCTGATTCTCGCGGGCTTCGGCGTGAAGGTGGGCGTGCTGCTGTTGCACATGTGGTTGCCGCTGGCGCATCCGGTGGCGCCCGCGCCGGGCAGCGCGGTGCTCAGTGGCACCATCATCAAGGTGGGCGTGCTGGGCTGGCTGCGCTTCCTGCCGCTGGGCGAGGCCCGCGTGCCCGAGGTGGGTCAGGTGTGCGTGGCCCTGGGCCTGACGGCGAGCTTCTACGGCGTGCTGGTGGGGCTGACGCAGAAGGAGGCGAAGACGGTGCTCGCGTATTCGAGCATCAGCCAGATGGGGTTCCTGACGCTCGCGGTGGGGCTGGCGTTGAGCGCGCCGGAGGCGGCGCCGGTGTTGGTGGGCGCGGTGCTCGTGTACGCGGCGCACCACTCCCTGGCGAAGGGGCTGTTGTTCCTGGGCGCCGGGCTGGTGCACGAGACGGGGCGGCGGGGCTGGCGCGCGGTGGTGGTGTGGGTGGGGTTGGTGTGGGCCGGGCTGGAGATCTCCGGAGCGCCGCTGACGAGCGGGGCGCTGGCGAAGCTGTCGTTGAAGTCGGCGGAGGCGGTGGCGCACGCGCCGGAGGTGGTGCCGACGCTGTTGTCGCTGGCGGCGGTGGGCAGCACGCTCATCATGGCGCGCTTCCTGGTGCGGGTGCTCCCCGATGCGCCCGAGCAGGGGACTCGCGACACGGGAGGGATGTGGTTGTCGTGGGTGGTGCTGCTCGCCGTGGACACGGCGCTGCTGGTGTGGCCGCCGGTGGGCTCGGAGTTCTTGCCCAAGCTCCTGGAGCCGAAGAACCTGTGGTCCTCGGCCTGGCCCGTGGCGGTGGGCGTGGGGCTGAGCGCGGTGGCGTGGCGCCTGGGCCGGAGCGTCCCGGAGATACCAGCGGGGGACGTACTGTGGCCGTTGTCGAGGCTGGTGCTCCCCGGGTGGCGGCTGTTGACGCGAGGGGCGGAGCGCGAGGAGTCGACGCCGAGTGAGCTGACCGTGCGCACGCTGCGCTGGTTCGCCCGACTGCGGGACCTCTTCCTCCGCGAGGTGAGTCGCGGGGAGGAAGGGCTGAGCCGGCTGAGCAGCGTGGGCTTCCTGCTGCTGGTGTTCCTGGGCGTGTTCCTGTTCCTGCTGGTGCGCTGAGCCGGAGCGCGCGCCCCGGGGCGTCATCGCGGGGCTCCGTGCCTCACCGCGAAGTCGCCTCCGGGAGCGAGGCCCGCGTGTCGAGCACGCGGGCCGTTGAGCCTCAGCCGCGCTGGACGCGCAGGCGGGCCGGCAGGCCGTTGAGGCTGACCTCCTCCTCCTGGCCGGTGAAGCCCTCGGGGCCCACGTGGATGGCCGAGGCGAGCGTCTCCCGCGCAATCAGCGCGCGGCCCTCGTCCGTGACGCGCTTCACGCGCGCATCGCCGTCCACCCACAGCTGGATGGTGTCCGTGTAGCCCAGCTCCAAGTCCTTGCGAGCCCCCTGCACCCGCGCGAGCAGCTCACGCACGAGCCCCTCGTCGATGAGCGCCTCGGTGAGCTGCGTGTGGAGCACCACCACGCCCGCGCCCGTGCCCGCCGCCGCGAAGCCGGGGTTGGCCTCCACGAGCGTCTCCAGCTCCTCGCCGGTGAACACCAGCTTCTCGCCGCCGAGCTCCAGCGCCACCTGCCCCGTCTGGAGCAGCTCGCGGTGCAGCGCGCGGCCGTCGCCCGTGTCGAACGCCTTGCGCACCGGCGCCAGCTTGGGGCCGAGCCGCCCGCCCACCGCGCGCAGGTTCGGCCGCACGCGGAAGCGCACCACGTCCGCGTCCGGGCTGCCCGGCTCCACGAAGCGCACCTCGTGCACGTTCAGCTCGTCCGCGAGCAAATCCTTGTACGCGGCCAGCCGCTCCGTCAGCTCCTTGCGCGCGAGGATGATGTCCGCGCGCGCCAGCGGCTGACGCACCTTGAGCTTGTTGTCCGTGCGCACCTTGAGCCCCGGCGACACCAGCTCGCGCACGGCCCCCATGTCCGCGGCCAGCTCCGCGTCGATGAGGCTCACGTCCGCCTTGGGGAAGTCCGCCAGGTGCACGCTCTCCGGCTGCGTCGCCGGCCAGGGCTTGCGCACCAGGTTGCCCCACATCTCGTCGGCGAAGAACGGGATGAACGGCGCCGCCACCGCGGTGATGGTGGTCAGCGCCTCGTACAGCGTGAAGTACGCGTCCTGCTTGTCCTGCTCCAGGCCCGCCGTCCAGTACCGGTCCCGGCTGCGACGCAGGAACCAGTTGGACAGGCCGTCCACCAGCGCCACCAGCCGCTGGGCCGCGTCGTACACCTGATAGGTGTCCAGCGCCTTCTCCACGTCGCGCAGCGCCAGCTGCACCTCGGAGAGAATCCACCGGTCCAGCAGCGGCCGCTGCTTCACCTCGCGCCAGCCCTGGCTCTGCTTCACCGCCTCCCACGGCGCCGCCTTCGCGTCCGGGTTGCCCTGCGCCGGATTGAAGCCGTCGATGTTCGCGTAGATGGTGAAGAACGAGTAGACGTTGCGCAGCTTGATTTGAAAGTCCTTCTGCAGCAGCCGCACGTTCGCCAGCGAGTGGCGCGTGTTGGACCACGTGGGGCTCGCCGCGTAGAAGAACCAGCGGAACGCGTCCGCGCCGGGGGCCTTGGCGTTGGGGTCCTTCACCGTGACGCGCTCGGAGGCCGCGAGCCTGGGCACCTCCACCGGCATGACGCCCGCGCCCTTGGCGGACGGCGCCACGCCCAGCGTCTCGTGCTCCGTGGGCCCGAGCAGCACCACGCGGCGCTTGAGCTTCTTGTGCGCCTTCACCGTCACGGTGACAAAGACGTCCGGCCGGTCCGGACGGAACACCTGCACCTTGGCGCCCTCCACCAGGTCCAGGCCCTCCAGGTCCTCACGCGCGATGAGCGCCACGCCCGGCTCGCCCGGTACCCCCGCCTCCGCGGCGGTGAGCACGGCGAAGTCCATGCGCACTTCGTCGAGGATGATTTCGGGCGGCGTGTAGTTGCCCTTGGACTTGGACTCCTTGCGGCCCTCCTTGTCGGAGACGTGGCCCAGCACGATGCAGCTCTTGTACGGGTGCGGCCAGTCGCGCTGCGGCGTGAGGCCCAGGCGCGCCTGCGTCTCCTCGTCGAAGACCAGCGTGCTCACCATGAGCAGTGAGTAGAACCAGCCACGCGTCTGGTCGATGGCCTCGGAGATGAAGTCCGCCGGGAAGGCGCGGTTGAAGAGGGCGTGCGAGCCCTCCGCATGCGGGAAGCCCCACTGCGCGAAGGGCATGCAGCCCGAGTCGAACCACACATCCACCACCTCGGGCACGCGCACGAAGCGGCCCGGGGTGCCCGGCTTCTCGTACGTCACCTTGTCGATCCAGGGCTTGTGGACGATGAGGTGGCGCGCGTTGGCCTCGTGCGGCTTGCCCTTCAGGAACGCGGCGAGCTCCGACTCCACGGCGCCCAGGTTGCTGCCGGGCTTGGCGCGCAGCACCTCGAGCGAGGGCACGGCCTCCACCTCCCCCGTCTCCGAGTGGATCCACAGGGGCAGCGGCGTGCCCCAGTAGCGCTCGCGCGACAGGGCCCAGTCGACGTTGTTGGCCAGGAAGTCGCCGAAGCGGCCCTCCTTGATGTGCTCCGGCACCCAGTTGACGGCGCGGTTGTTGGCAATCGCGCGGTCCTTCACCTCGGTGGTGCGGATGTACCAGGCGGGGCGGGCGTACTGGATGAGCGGGTCGTCGTCCGCGCGCCAGCAGAACGGGTACTCGTGCTTGTACTGCTCGGTGACGAGCAAGAGGCCCCGCTCCTTGAGGTTGCGCTGGAGGTCCTTGTCCGCGTCCTTCACGAACTTGCCGGTGACCAGCGGCACGTCCTCGGAGAAGGTGCCGTCCGGCTTCACCGCGCAGAACAGCTCCAGCGCGTGCGGCTGGGCGAAGCGCTCGCGGTCCTTGCGGAAGGCGTCGTAGTCGTCCTCGCCGAAGGCCGGGGCGATGTGGACGATGCCCGTGCCGCTCGACAGCGTGACGAAGTCCGCGGCCAGCACGCGCCAGGCGCGCACGTCGTCGCCGCCGTCGCGCAGCGCCAGCCGCGTGTCCCCCTCCTTGGAGAAGTACACGTCGAAGGGCGGCAGGTAGCGCTGGCCCACCAGCGCGCGGCCCGGCTGCGTGTCGAGCACGGGCAGGTCCTTCTTGAGCTTCTTGGCCAGCTCCTCGCGCAGCGCGGCGGCGACGATGAGCTTGCGGTCGCCTGCGTCCACGGTGACGTAGTCGACGCCCGCGTTGACGGCTGCGTACATGTTGGACGGCAGCGTCCAGGGCGTGGTCGTCCAGACGAGCAGCGAGGTGTCCGGCGCGTCGCGCAGCGGGAAGGCGACGTAGACGCTCGGGTCGTCCACCGTCTTGTAGCCCAGGCCCACCTCGGCCGAGCTCAGCGCGGTGCCACCCTGCGGCCACCACCAGACCACCTTGTGGCCCTGGTACAGCAGGCCCTTCTTGTGCAGCTCCGCCAGCGCCCACCAGACGCTCTCCACGAAGGGGCGGTGGTAGGTGACATAGGCCTGGTTCAGGTCCACCCAGAAGCCGATGCGCTCGGTGAGCCGCTCCCACTCGGAGGTGTAGCGGAAGACGGACTCGATGCAGCGCTCGGTAAAGGGCTCCACGCCATAGCGCTCGATCTCCGCCTTGCCGTGGATGCGCAGCTCCTTCTCCACCTCCACCTCCACGGGCAGCCCGTGGGTGTCCCAGCCCGCCTTGCGAGGCACGTAGTGGCCGCGCATCGTCTGGTAGCGGGGGAACAAGTCCTTGATGACGCGGGTGAGGACGTGGCCGTTGTGGGGCAGGCCGTTGGCGGTGGGCGGGCCCTCGTAGAAGACGAAGCTCTTGGCCCCTTCGCGCGCCTCGAGCGAGCGCTCGAAGATGCGACGGTCCTTCCAGAAGGCGAGGATGCGGCGTTCCTCGGCCGGGAAGTCCATCTCCGCGGGCACGGCGTCGAACAGGGAGGGGGGCGCTGACTCAGGCATGGTGGGTGCTTGATAGCACCCGGAGCCACGGAGGGAAGGGGGCCCGGAGGCAGGATGCGCCCCTAGTTCCAGGGATAGGACGGCTCGTAGGAGCTCTTGCCGCCCATGTGGAAGGGGAGCTTGCCTGTCAGGACGAGTCCCACCTCACGGCCCTGTCGGACGCGGCCGGGAACGCCGTCGGGGCCGGGCCTCCCGCCCTTGTCGCTCAGGGGGACGCTGAAGCGCACGCCCAGGGAGGCGTAGATGCCGGTGACGAAGGGGGTGATTTGCAGCCCCGTGGTGGGCAGGTGCTCGTCGGTGCCGGTGAGGTGGTAGGCGCCCAGCTCCACGCCGCCGAAGAGGAGGGTGCCCTGGACGCCGCCGGCGAGGCGGGCGTGTCCCTGGGTCATCCACTGGGCCTGGGCGAAGAGCCCCAGGCTGTGGGCGTCGTTCAGCACGTTGAGGGTGCCCTCCAGGCCCAGGCCGAAGCGGGGCTGGCCTGGGAGGTCGTCGATGCTGACGAGGGGCCCGACGGTGAGCCAGGTCTCGTCCTTGGGGAAGGAGACCTGGGCCCGCGACGCGAAGGGGAGGAGGACGAGGAGGGCGCAGAGGAGGCGTGGGTTCATGGCGTGTCGCAGTTGCAACGCACGGACCCGGTGGAAGTTGCATTCAGGGGATGTCACTGGGACGTGTGCAGCGGACTGCACGGTGCGCAGCGACTGGCACGCGCTCATGAGCCGGAGCGTGGGGCGCGGACGAAGAGCCGACGCGCGGTGCGCAGCAGCAGGTCCTTGTAGCGAGGTTGGGAGTAACCGCGCTCGAGGGTGAGGTGCTCCCAGTTGCGCACGGACAGGAGCGTCCAGAGCAGGTCGGTGGCCTCGCGGGCCGTGTAGTCGGGGGAGAGGGCGCCGTCGGAGCGCAGGGCCTCGATGGCGGCGGCGCAGCCCTCGCGCATGTCCTCCATGCGCTTCGTCCAGGCCTCGGCGGCCTCTTCGTCGGTGTCGGCCATGGCCATCAGCGCCTTGGCCACGCCGCGAATCTCCGGGATGTAGTCGGCCCAGGCGCCGACGTACGCGTCCAGGCGCTCCGCGCCGCTCTTCGCGGTGCGGCTGGGGACCAGGCGCGCGCGGACGTCCTTGAGCTCGTCCAGGTAGAGCGTGGTGGCGACGAGCAGGGCGGCCCGGGTGCTGAAGTGCAGGTAGACGGCTTGTCGGCTGACCCCAGCCTTCTTCGCGATGTCGCTCATCCGGACGGCCTGCCCCTGGCGCGTCTCCAGCAGGTGCAGCGCGGCCGCGAGGATGCGGGTCCGGGTCTCCGGCGGTTCACTTGACATGATGTAAAGTCGCGAATATCTCTCGCGGAGTCAATTGACACGGTGTCAAGCGAGGACGGCGATGCGAAACCAGGTGACGAAGGTGGTGTTGCTGGTCGTGGGCGCAATCGGTGGCTTGATTGGCGCGGCGTTGTTGTTCACGCCGCAGGCCTTCCATGGGTGGAGTGGAATCGACCATGGGGGGCAGGTGAGCCTGTTGAGCGAGGTGCGCGCGCCAGGAGGGGCGTTGCTGGCGTGTGGGCTGCTCATCATGGCCGGCGGAATCTGGAGCCGGCTGACGTTCACGTCGCTGGCGGTGTCGACGACGCTGTACCTGTCCTACGGCGTATCACGGATGTTGAGTCTGGCCGTGGACGGCACGCCCGCGCCGGAGCTGGTCGCGGCGATGGTGGCGGAGTTGGTGATTGGCGCGCTCTGCGCGGTGCTGTGGTCGAAGAGCGCGCAGCCGCTGGTGCGCGCTGAGTCACTGCCGGGCGTCTGACTCAGTCGATGGGCAGGTCGTAGATCTTCTGATCGAACCACATGTCCACGTAAGGCCCATCTGTCAGGAACCGCCATCCAGGGGGGAGGCCCAGGAAGGGCAGCGCGAGGGGGCACCAGGTGTCCAGATGCTCTATGCACACGGGCACGAAGTAGTCCGTGTCCTGGCAGAGTGGGCCTTCTCCGGGCCAGATGAACCAGCCCACGCCGCCCTGTTTCACCGCGTGCCTCAACCCGTTGACAGGCATGACGCCTTCGCGGATGTCGCGCGCGACGGCCACTCGCATGCCTGCTTCAGGGGGAACGAATGCGGCCCCGGCTTTCTGGCAGGTGCGCTGCTGGAGCTCGAGCCACGTCTTTCCTTCGGCGCCATTCTGGATGCTCATGTCGGGGCCGACACGGATAGCGCGCGGTGTCGTGCTCCGGCAAGTGATGGTGTGGCCTGACGCAGACCCACGCCAGGGCTTTGCCTGGATGTCGGGCTTGTTTGGCATTCTGCCCGGTGTGGCACCAATGCTCATCCGGGAGCGTGCGTCATGAAGTGGCAATGGTTGTACGTGGTGTGGGCGCTGCTGGTGGGGTGCTCCACGACGCGAGGCGTGCGGTTGGAGACGGATGAGGGGCGGACGCTCGTCGTCACCTCGGACGTTGACGCGGCTCCTGTTGACCTGGAGGAAGACGAGTTCGTCGAGGCATTGGTTGCCGAGAGCAGACACTCTCGCCCAGCGCGGTCTCCGGAGGAGGCTGCGAGGCGGCTGTTCGAGATGGACGAGCGGGGTGGGGTGTACCGCTTCGATGTGCGAACGCGGCAGGTGACGCCCGTGGGCGCTGGCGCACACCTGGAAGGAGATGGCGCGGACGCGGAGCTGACACGCGCCTACTTGCGGTGGTGTGAGCGCACGGGCCAGTCCGGGGACTGCCTGCAACTGTTGGTGGGGCGCTCCACGGTGGAGGGGGATGGGCGTTATGCGCTGGCGTTGGCGCTCGCGCATGGCGCGGTGCTGGATGAGATGTGGGAAGCGTTCGAAGACATGGCGGACCCGGGCGCGATGGTGGCGGCTGCGATGTGGACGGGGACGATGTACCTGGTCCTTTGGAGCGTGCCCGAGCCGGTGTCGAAGGGGCTGGCGGCGGTGATGACGGCCACGTTGATTGCCTATGTGGGAGTGGACACGTTCTGGAGCCTGGTGGCGGGCTTCCAGAGGTTGATGGAGGCGGTGGACCAGGCCCACACCTTCGACGAGTTGCGCGAGGCGGGGGAGGGCTACGGGCGGGTGATGGGCCGCAACGCGGCGAGGGCCTTCGCGATGCTCGCGACGGTGGCCATCGGGAACACAGCGGCGGGCTTCGCGGGGCGAGTGCCGACGTTGCCGGGGTCCGCGCAGGCGTCCGTGCAGGCGAGCGCGAACGCGGGCATCGCCCTCTCTGTGGTGGGAGAGGTGCAGGCGGTGGCGATGGCGAGCGAGGTGGTCACTCTTTCGGTGACCACTGGCGCGGTGTCGGCGATGGCGCAGGGAGGCGGCGCTGTCGGGCCCGTGGATTCAGCCGGGCATGACCACCACATCGCCACGGACAAGTGGTGGGAGTCCGACAGGAACGGAGGTCCGTGGTCACCGCTGTTCCAGAAGCTCTTCGACAAAGCCGGGATGTCCCTGAACGACCGCGCCAACGTCGTGAGGGTGAACGGGCACAAGGGACCACATCCCCAGGCATATCATCAGCGGGTCCTCAATCGGTTGACGGAGGCGCTGGAAGACTGCGGGACCCTGCGGCAGTGTCGGGAGGCGCTGACGACGGAGCTCAGGCGACTCGCGAAACAAGTCTCCACTCCCGGCTCCGAGTTGAACAAACTGGTGACGCGTACCTGAAGCTCACGACTCAATGTCCATGACGAAACGGTTCTTCGAGCTTGCTCCCGACATGTTGCTCCCTGGGCGATGTTCACTCGGAATCCCCACGGACCTGGGGGGCCGAGAGGTCGAGGACCCCTGGGTGTTCAAGAGGGGGCGCCGCATCGAGAACCCGGGTCGACTACGGATTCCTGTGGACGTACCGGGCAGGACCTTCGATTTCACCCTCGCGGGGATCTCGACACCGGTCGTCCACGTCCGAGTGGCGACGCTGCTCACGGAGCTGGCGCCCGAGGACGTGCAGGTCATCCCCGTGGAGATTCCAGGGCAGCCCGAGCAGTACAGCATCCTCGTGGCAACGCGGCTCATCGAGTGCATCGACGACGCGGCGTCCCGGGAAGTGGAGCGTTGGACGGCCGAGGACGGACGGCCAGAGAAGGTGGGCCAGTACCGGGACGTGGACGGGCTGAGAATCGACCCGTCGAAGGTGGGTGACGCGAAGCTCTTCCGGACCTGGGGCTGGTCCGTGGCGCTCATCGTCTCCGAGGACCTCAAGCTCGCGCTTGAAGGACTCGGTGTCACCGGGATGCGCTTCACCGAGGTCTGAAGTCCACCGTATGGTGGCGCATGGGAACGAAGGAACAGGACGCTCGGGAGCGCATCCTCCGGGCGACCATCATCTGCATCGAGCGCGACGGGCTGGACGCCACTGGCATCCGCGAGATTGCCCGCGAGGCCCAGGTGAACAGCGCCGCCATCAGCTACTACTTCCGCAGCAAGGAGAAGCTGATCACCCAAGCCCTGGACTCCACCCTGGACCAGGCCTTCACCCACGTCCTCCTCGACTTCGACAAGCTCCTCGACGAGGGCCTCGCCGTCCGCGAAGCCTTCGAGACCCTGCTCGAGGACGTCGTCGGCAACGTCGGCCGCTACCCCCGCATCGCCCATGCCCACCTGCACGACGCGCTCGTCCACCAACGCTACGACGGCCCCGCCGTCCAACGCCTCAACACCTTCCTCGAAGCGCTGTCCCGAAAGCTCGCCCCCGCCACACCCCACCTGAAGGAAGCACGCCGCAGGCTCGCGCTCACCCAGGTCTGGTCCTCCATCCTCCTCGTGTCCATGCTCCCTCGCGTGTTCGACCAGGTCCTCCTGCTCGACTTCCGCACCCTGGACACCCGCCGCGCCTGGGTGAAGCAATACACACGGCTGCTCTTCCCTGCCTGAGCCTCGTCCCCGGCGCGAAGCGTCAACTCCAGTGCAACGGCTGCTTTCCCGCCGTCTTGAACGCGTGAGACTCGAAGTCCTTGTGAGTGTTCACTCCTGGGCCGTCCAGCTCCGCGTCCCCAGAGGGGTTTCCGCAAGTCAGACAGTTCCTGAAAGTAGCGATTTTCATGGCCCGCAGATGCGGGCTCGATGGGGCGCGTGCTCCCAGGGGGGAGCGTCTGTCTGTCTTTCGCGTTTCGCGGGAGGACCGCATGCGTCAATCGTCGAAGTGGGTCGCCTGTCTCGTGCTGTGTTGCAGCGCGCTGGCATGGGCACTCCAGCCCTCACAACCGAGCCCGTTGGCGAGCCAGGCGTTCTTCACGCCGGAGCTGTACCTGCCCGTCTCCAACGTGTCCCTCGACGACGCCCGCTCGAAGCTGAAGGGCGCGGCGCCCGGCGCGTGGGACGACTTCTTCGCCCGCAACGGACGCGACTTCCACGTGTACCTGGACCCGCTGACGGGCATGCCCTCCGCCGTCCAGGGCGCCATTCCCCTCATCCCCGGCAAGGGCGTGGGCAACACCGTGACGCTCGTCTCGCTCCAGCAGCAGCTGGGCCGCTCCGCCGGCGAGGTCGACGAGGCCGTCGTCGCCGACGCGCTCTTCAAGTTCCTGAGCGACAACGAGGCCGCGCTCGGCGTGGACCTGCGGCAGCTGGGCCAGCCCCGCGTGAAGCAAGTCACCGACGTGCTGTGGCACGTGCTCATCCCGCAGGAGGTGGACGGCGTCCCGGTGCGCCACGGCAAGCTCGTCGCCACGCTCAGCCACGGCAACATGGTGCTCCTGGGCACGGAGGCGTGGAGCAACGTCACCGCGTCCACGAAGCCCACGCTGAGCCCCGAGCAGGCCCTGACGCTCGGCGGTGAGCGCTTCGGCCTGTTGGAGACGCCGAGCGCGCTGTGGCAGGAGCCCACGCTGGAGCTCGCCCCCCTGGCCCGCGCCGACGCGGCCTTCGGCGAGGGCTACCGTCACCAGCTCGTCTGGACGTATGGCTTCCAGAACCCCGGTGAGGTGGAGCGCTGGAAGGTGACGGTGGACGCGCACTCCGGCGAGGTGCTCGCGCTCGAGGACGACAACCACTACCTGGACGCCACCATCAAGGGCGGCATCTATCCCCTGAGCAGCACCGGCATCTGCCCGGCCAACACCACGTGCGGCACCATGCAGCTGGACACGCCCATGCCCTGGGCGAACACGGGCCTGGCCTCGCCCAACAACTTCACGGACGGCGCAGGCGTCTTCAACTACTCCTCCGGCAACGTCACCACCACGCTGGCCGGCCGCTACGTGCGCGTGAGTGACACGTGCGGCTCGCCCAGCACCAGCTCGGCCACCGGCAACCTCAACCTGGGCGGCGCCAACAACCAGCACGACTGCACCACCGGCGGCGGTGGCGCGGGCAACACGCCGGCCTCCCGCTCCGCCTTCTACGAGCTCAACCGCATCGCCGAGCTGGGCCGCGGCTGGCTGCCCACCAACACGTGGCTGCAGAACCAGCTCACCGCGAACGTGAACATCAACAGCACGTGCAACGCCTTCTGGAACGGCTCCACCGTGAACTTCTACCGCAGCGGCGGTGGCTGCCGGAACACGGGTGAAATCGCGGCCGTGTTCGACCACGAGTGGGGTCACGGCATGGATGACTTCGACTCCGGCGGCGCGCTGAGCAACTCCAGCGAGGCGTACGCGGACATCGCGTCCATCTACCGGCTGCAGGCCTCGTGCGTGGGCTATGGCTTCTTCGCCACGACGAACCTGGGCTGCGGCATGACGCCGGACGGCACGGGCTACAACCAGAACGAGGCGCAGACGGGCGCGACGTGGTGCAACACCCGCTGCTCCGGCGTGCGCGACGCGGACTACCTGGCGCACGCGAACCAGACGCCGGCCACGCCGCAGAACTTCGTGTGCTCGCGCTGCTCCTCCGGCACCGGCCCCTGCGGCCGTCAGGTGCACTGCGCGGCGGCGCCCGTGCGTCAGGCCGCGTGGGACCTGGTCGCTCGGGACTTGCAGGCCGCGCCGTTCAACTACGACTCCAACACCGCCTTCATCATCGGCAACAAGGTCTTCTACCAGGGCAGCGGCAACGTGGGCTCGTGGCACGCCTGCAACTGCTCGGCGGGCACGTCCGACGGCTGCGGCGCGAGCCACGGCTACATGCAGTGGCTGGCCGCGGACGACGACAACGGCAACCTCAACGACGGCACGCCGCACATGACGGCCATCCACGCGGCCTTCAACCGCCATGGCATCGCCTGCTCCACGCCCGCGCCCGCCAACTCCGGCTGCGCCACGGGCCCGAAGACGGCGCCCACGGCCACCGCCACCCCGAGCGACGGCCAGGTGGCGCTCGGCTGGAACAGCGTGCCCGGCGCCAGCGAGTACTGGGTGATGAAGACGGAGGGCTACGCGGGCTGTGACTTCGGCAAGGTGCGCGTCGCCACCGTCTCCGGCACCACGTACACGGATGGCGAGGTCGCCAATGGCCGGCAGTACTGCTACTCGGTCGTCCCCGCCAGCTCCAGCGCCTGCTTCGGCCCCGCCGCCGCGTGCACCTGCGCGACGGCCGGCGGCCCGTGCACGCCCCCAGGCGTCGCCACCCTCGCCACCCCGGCGGATGGCGCGGCCAACGTGGCGCTGTCGCCCGTGCTCGACTGGGCGGATGTGGTGGGCGCGACGTCCTACGAGGTGCAGGTCGCCACGGACGCGGCCTTCAACACCGTGGTGCGCTCGGCGACGGCGCTCGCGAGCAGCACCTGGAGCGTGACGCCCACGCTGACGGCCAACACGCAGTACTTCTGGCGCGTGCGCGCGGTGAGCGGCTGCGGCACCGGCAGCTACAGCGCGGCCTTCCGCTTCACCACCGCGGACACCACCTGTCAGCCCGCGGCGGCCCCGGTGCTCGCGACGCCGTCCAACGGCGCCACGGGCGTCGCGCTGTCGCCCGTGCTCGACTGGGGTGACGTGACGGGCGCGACGTCCTACGAGGTGCAGGTGTCCACCGACGCGGGCTTCTCCAGCGTGGTGCGCTCGGCCTCGACGCTCGCCACGAGCACCTGGAGCGTGACGCCCGCGCTGACGGCCGGCACGCAGTACTTCTGGCGGGCGCGTGCGGTGGATGCGTGCGGCGCCGGCAACTACAGCGCGGGCTTCAGCTTCACCACCCAGACGGGCGGAGGCGGCACGTGCACCACGCCGCCCGTGGCCACGTATGACGCCGCGCTCGGCACGCCCGTCTGTGGCAACGGCTGTGGCTGCGACACGGGGACGCTCGTCAACAGCCGTGGCAGCCAGTTCCTCGCGGCGGAGCCGAACGAGCCCAACACGCTGGATGGTTGCCCGGACGGTCCGTTCGGCTTCTACCACATGGACGAGAGCATCGACCGCGTCGTGCTGCGCAGCGTGGACGGCGGGCCGATAACGCCGGGCAAGCAGGTCAAGGTGGACGTGACGGTGTGGTGCTACGACGCCACGGACCGACTCAACCTCTACTACGCCCCCGTGTCCGGCTTCCCGCTCTGGTCCACGCTCGTCACCGGCCTGCAGTGCACGGGCCGTGGCGCGAAGACCTTCAGCCACACCTTCACCGCGGGCAGCGGCGTGGGCCAGCACGTCCTGCGCGCCCAGTTCGTGGAGGCGTCCAGTCCGCAGCTGAGCTGCACCTTCGGCCTCTTCGATGACAACGACGACGTCGTGTTCGGAGTCTCCGCCGCCGTCGCGTCCAGCCCCACCAGGCCCCAGGCCGTGCAGGGCCGCGCGAACGTGACTCGCTGAGCTTCACCCGGTGCCGCCAGCCCGCTCGTGTCGGGGCTGGCGGCACCGACCCTCCTCAAGGCGCGCCGTGCGGCGCCGGGGTGACGGAGAAGTCGAAGTCCTCTGTGGGGAGGCGCTCCGCGAAGCGCTCCACCGGATGGAGCCGCAGCCCGTAGCCGAGGACATGCAGCGGCGCTTCCAGGCCGCTGAACCCGCTGATAGCGGCGAGATACCTGCCCGGAGCGACGTCCAGGGAGTCGTTGTTCATCAGCCGGTCCTGATGGTGCTCCAGGTACGCGCCGAAGAACTCCGGCTCCCAGTGCATGACCGCGTTGAGGTCCGCTGCTATCAGCAGGCCCGAGGTGACGTGCAGCGGTGCGCCCGCATAGGTGAAGTGCCGGGTCGCTCGCGGCCCTGAAGGGGCCTCCTCCAGGAACACCGAATAGTCATCCGCGGGTATCGGGTAGAGGGGGAAGATGACGCCCTGGCGGATGGCCTCGTTCCCGACGTCCTGATGCGCCAGGAAGTGGTCGAACACCTCATGGGTCTCGACGCCGAGGGCGCGCAGGTACTCCGCCAGGGTCCGAGGGTCGAACAGGACGATGCCGGGCGCATCGAGGCTGATGTTGGCGTGAGTCTTCATGCCGCCCCATCTTCCCACCCGCGCCACGTTCGCGCGCCCCCGTGAATTTCCAGGGAATCCCCGCGTCGGCAGGCCCACTTGCTACGCTGGCGAGGCCCTCGGCGCGTTCATGCACGCGCCACCGCGCCGACACCTGGAGAAACACCATGAAGCCGAATCGACTGGGGGCGCTCCTCGCGCTCGTGCTGACAGTGGCCGTCCTCCCCGCGTGCGGCGATGGGGACGACGTGACTCGGGGCGGCATCACCGGGGAGGTGGTTCTGGACGATGGCGCCACTCCGGAGGGCTCCGAGGTGACGCTGGTCGACACCGGCGACACGTTCACCCTGAACGAGGACGGCCGGTTCATCTTCGAGGACCTGAAGCCTGGGACGTACGGCCTCTCCGCCCTCGTATCAGGCTACGAGCCGATGCTTCAGGAGGTGAGGGTGGAGTCCGCCCAGGTCGCTTCGGCGCACTTCGCGTTGAAGCGCATCAAAAGCAAGGTGTCGGGCACCATCCAATTGGAGGGCGCCACCTCGCACGAGGGAATCACCGTGACGTTGGAGGGGACGTCGTTCACCACCACTACGGATGCCGCGGGCAACTTCGTCCTGGAGGGGGTGCCGACCGGAGCGCACTTCCTCGAGGCCTCCAAGGAGGGCTACCTCTCCGCGCTCTCGCTGGTGGCGCTGACGTCCGAGCCCGAGACGGTGTCGCTCACGCTCCAGCGCAAGCCCTTCATCGCCATCACCGGCGTCATCATCCTCCAGGACACCACGGACAGCTCGGGTGTCCGGGTGGTGCTCCAGGGCACCAGCCACATCGCCTTCACGCTGGACTCCTACGGCGGCTTCGCCCTGGTGGACGTGGCCCCGGGCGTCTACACGCTGGTGGCCTCCAAGGAGGGCTACGTCTCGAAGTCGGAGGAGGTGACCGTGGTCGAAGGCAAGACGGCCTACGTGGTGCTGACGCTGAACCTCGCGACCGTCGGAACCGGCCTCACGCACTGAGCCCGGTGTCAGTGGGGCGCGGGCAGGGCCTCGTGCTCCCGGCACAACAGCTGGCTGTCCTCGCGGGACAGCGGCTCGCGCGTCAGTCCGCAGCGGAAGCGCCCCGCGCCCTCGCGTTGGAAGTGCTTGCAGGTGGCGCAGGCGCCGAAGCTCCGCTGCGCATTCGCCGCCTGCAGGGCGCTCAAGAGCCCGGTGAGCGCCTCCTCGAGCCCCTCGCCATCGCCGGGCAGCCGCGCGAGGGCCCGCTTGAAGAGCTCCGGTGGCAGGGCCGCCCTCAGCACCGCGCGGCCAGCTTCCGTCAGCAGCAGGTGGACCACGCGCCGGTCCTCCGTGTCCGCCTCCTTGCGCAAGAGCCCCTTCTCCTCCAGCAACAGCAACGTCTGCGACACGGTGCCCTTGGTGAGCCCCAGGTACTCCGTCAGCGCCGCGGGCGTGTTGCTGTAGCGATTGCACGCCTGCAGATAGCGCAGCGCCTGCAGGTGCACCGGCTGCAACCCATGGGGCAGCCCCGCCGCCCGCTCCTCCGTGCGGAGCAGGTTCCCGAGTCGCTCGAGCAGCGCGTAGAGGCGGTCACCGGCCATGGGTCAAAAGGTATCGTGTCGATACTGAGTTGACAAGTCGAAGGGCGCGGCGCATTTAGTATCGAGTCGATACCAATCGACGACCGAACCACCCGCTGTCCCCGGGAGTACCCCATGACGACGCCCCTGATTGCCCCCGTTGGCCCCTCGAACACGCCCGCCGCCTCCGAGCCCACGCTCGCCGCCCTGAAGACGAAGTTCGGAGGGGTGCCGAAGATGTTCTCCACCTTCGCCCACTCGCCCGCGGCGCTCGAGGCCGTGGCGGGCTACTTCAACGCCATGGGCGGCGCGAAGCTGTCCGCGCGCACGCAGGAGGCCATCGCCATCGCGGTGGCGGAGCTGAACCGCTGCACCTATTGCCTCTCCGCGCACACGGCGCTGGCGAAGGGGCAGGGGGTGAAGGCGGATGAGCTGACGGGGTTCCGCGCGGGGCGCTCGGCGGATGCGCGTGAGCAGGCCATCCTGGACCTGGCGGTGGCCATCGCCCGGACGCGGGCGGCGGACGTGGGCCCGCAGCTGGCGCAGGCGCGCCGGGTGGGATTGAGCGACGCGGAGCTGGTGGAGGTGGTGGCCGCCGTCGCGCAGAACGTGCTCACCAACTACCTCAACGTCGTGGCGGGCACCGAGGTGGACTTCCCCCGCGTCGCTTGAATCCCGCCGCGGGCCCCGACGGTCATCGCGCGTGCGGAGGAGTCGCGCACGTCGGCTGTCGGTCGGGGTATCCATCCTCGAGGTCGTCGCACGTACAGCCGCGACGGCCATCCGGGCCCAGGCTCCACACCTCCATGGAGTCGCCCTCCACCGAGTAGCCATAGGGCCGCTCCCAGGGGTCGAGCGGTATGGGCCCTGCGAGGTGCCCGCTCGTCACCAGGGACTGGAGCCCCTCTTCTCGCGTCGGATATCGCCCTGTCCTCTTCCGGTAGTTGACCAACGCACTGCGGAGGTTCTTCAGGTCGAGCCGGGCCCGGTCCTGCTGCGCCGCCTCGTATTTGGGGAGAATCACCGCGAACACGTTGAAGCCGCAGCAGGACAGCAGAAGGAGCGCCACCACCCAGGGCCACCTCGCCCGTGGAGGCGGGGGAGGGGCCGGTAAGGGCGGTCGGTCGTCGGGAGCATTCATGGGGACGTCGTGATTCAAACCCCATGCCTCCAGGCCTTCCGATGCGCCAGGCCAGGGGGCCTGGGCCCCAATGCGTCATCCCGTCAGGGCCGGGCCCCTGGCGCGCGCCGGATTGGCAGACGGCATGCAACGGCTCCGTCAGATGAATGGGCCCGGCGGCACGCGTGGCGCATGCCGACCGGGCCCGGTGCTTCAAGGGGTTCCCGCGCGGCTACGCGCAGCCGCCCAGCATCACCTCGCCCAACGAGTGGTCCGAGGGCGGCTCCCGCGTCTGGAGGCTCCCCTCATGGCAGCGCTCGCAGGTGGGATTCGGGTCGTAGAAGGGGTTGCCGTTGCGGTCGAGAGGCCAGGGTGGCCAGCCCCGCCGCCGCTCGTAGGTTTCGTACCGGAACAGGTCGTAGGAGTTGATGACTCCGTCGCAATTCCAGTCTCGCACCGGAGACATGTCATCCCCGCTGTTCGCCAGCGCCGGCGGTGCGGTGCACAGCAATGCCAGCCCCCAGGCGGCAATCGCTTGTTTCACACTCATGGTTTCCCCAATCCCCCAATCAACTGCATTTAGAACTGCCTTGTCCGCATAGCATGCAAAAGCAGGAGGCGCAACGCGGACCCCCGTGACCCGGGTGGGCGTGAACCCGCGTGGGTACTCCGGCGTCTGTGATTGGGTGGGGTGGCCCGGAGCACCTTCCTCCGGGCCACCCGTTGCCGAGGTGAGGACTACGGGCTCAGGGAGATGCTGCCCTCCCAGTAGCCGTAGGAGGACGAGGTGACGCCGTAGCGGTGGGTGCTCGTGTAGCTGCTCTGGCCCGGCTGGATGGTGACGGTCACGTTTCCACCGGAGGCGGGAATCGCGCCCGCGTGCACGGCGGCTACGCAGACATCCGAGTCATCGGTGTACAGGTCCGTGCCCCAGAACGACGCGCCCAGGCTCACCGAGGGGCAGCCGCAGCGGATGGCCCTGCCGGTCTGACCGCGGTAGGACATCATGTTGAAGGTCGAGCAGAGCGGCGCCGGCTGCGGCTGCGGAATCTGCGGCCCGATGAAGCGGTAGCTCCCGCCCCAGTAGCCGTAGGAGGACGTGGTGACGCCGTTGCGGGTGGTTCCGATGAACGTGTTCTGGGCCGGCTGCACCTCGATGGTCACCGTCCCACCGCTGGTGGTCATCACCCCCGCGTGCACCGCGGCGCGGCAGATGTTCGAGTCATCGGTGTAGAGGTTCGTCCCCCAGACCGAGCCCGAGCCCCCCGAGGAGCAGGTGCACTGAAGCTGCTTCCCCGTCTGCCCACGATACTCCATGACGTCGACGCTCCCGCAGCTCGGGGTGACGCTCTGGCCATAGAGCTTTCTCAGCGCGAACTTGTCCCAGTCGGTGAACTCGCCGCTGCTGTTGGCGTGGGGGCAGGCGTTCATGACGGACCCGTCCCACACGGCGTCCACCGGCGTCCCGTCGATGTGGACGATGCCGACGTTCTCGGGCCCTTCGACGCCGTCGTAGGGGGGCTGGCAGCTGACGCTGCGGTTGTAAAGGTCCGTGTGGCGCAGGCCGAGCGTGTGGCCGAGCTCGTGCGTGATGATGTGCTCGCTGACGTCCAAGGTCTGATACCTCATCGCGTCAACCATGTTGATGGAGCCGAAGGGCAGACCGCCCTCGGGGAACCCCGCCCAGTTCTCGGGGCGAAGGGTGGACATCTGCGCGACGATGGTGGCGGAGCAGCCGGTCGTCGAATCGCGCACCATGGTGAAGCGCAGGCCCAGCGCGTTGTAGTTCTCGATGGCCAGGTTGAGTCCCTGGTCCAAGACGAGGATGTTGTTGAAATCGGCCGTGGGGTTGATGCAGATCCTCGTGACCTGGGGACCGACGAGGTTGGTCGAGCTGTAATGCTCCTGGCTTCCCTCGGGCGCCTGAATCATCTCGCGAGACGCCTGGAGCGTCACGCGCGTGTCGCCGCCCACGAACACGGCCTCGTCGACGACCTGGATGTCGCGGGTCGAATAGCCCGCCTCGATGAGGTTGGAGATGATCTCCTCCTGCTCCATCTGCGGTTCGTCGACACCACCACAACCGGCCAGCAATGCGACACCGGTCGCCGCGAGGACTGCTGCCTGCTTGAACATGGATGCTCGTCTCTCTGACTGCGGGGGGAACGCGCCGCCCGGGGTGGACGTCGCGCCCTGTTTCATAGCGCGCCCCCACCCCAGGTCCCCTGTGGCATGTTTGAATGAGACGTCTGTCTCGACTCCCGAGATTCGAGACAGCCGCGCGGTGTCAGCACTTGTTGCTGAAATGGTTCCACAGGCTTTCGAAGACCTGGTCCGCCATGGCGGCGCGCGTGGCCCCGGTGGCGCTGGCCACGTGAGGTGTCAGGACGACATTCCCACAGGCCGAGAGGGCGGGAGGGATGTCCGGCTCGTGCTCGAAGACATCCAGGCCGGCGCCGGCGATGCGCCCCTCCTGGAGCGCGCGGATGAGCGCCGCCTCGTCGACGATGGACCCGCGCGCGATGTTGATCAAGAACCCCCGGGGTCCCAAGGCGTCCATGACCTGCGCGTCCACCAGGCCCCGGGTGCCCGCGCCTCCTGGCAGTGACAGCACCAGGAAGTCGACCTGGGCCGCGAGCGTCTTCACGTCGGCGACGTGGCGATAGGGCACGCCGTCCCGGACCGAGCGGTTGTGATACGCAATCGTCATGTCGAAGCCCTCGGCCCGCCGCGCGATGGCCAGGCCGATGCGCCCCAGTCCGACGATGCCCAGCCGGGCCCCGCTGACGCGCGTGCTCAACGGGAAGGGGCCCTGCTTCCACGCGCCCCCGCGCGCGAAGGCGTCCGCGCGGACCACGTCGCGGGCGACCGCGAACATCAGCGTCATCGCCAGGTCCGCGACGTCGGCGGTGAGCACGTCCGGCGTCGTCGTCACGCGGACTCCGCGCTCGCGCGCCGCAACGGTGTCGATGCCGTCCACGCCCACCCCGAAGACGGCGATGAGCTCCAGCGCGGGGAAGCGGGCGAGCAGCTCGCGGGGCAGCCGGCTCGAGCCGCTGGCGACGATGGCGCGGATGCGGGGCGCAAGCTGCGCCAGGGCCTCCTCCGACAGGCCGTCCCGCGCGTGGCACTCGTAATGGTTCCCGAGCCGCTCCTCGAGGGGCCTGGGCAGCCGCGCCACGATGAGCACGGCGGGGCGCGAGGCCCCAGGTGGGGAGGACGGCGTCATCGGGAACGACCTCCGTGAAGGCTCCAGCGGGACGCGTGAACAGTAGCCCCGGGCCGGGGGCGCCGGTGTTGGGATGGCCCCTCCCTCCAGGGCTGGTGACAACCCCGTAGTCGCCCCGCCATGACGGATTGCGCCATGCCAGTCTTTGTCCCGGGATACAGCATCTGTGTTCATTTGAAGGCAGGGCGGTATCGCGGGGTGTCTGAGTCGTTCCCGGGTCCAGGTAGAATTTCAGCTTGCAGGCAATTCGAGCCCTGCCGACCAGGAGCGCACATGCAACGACTTCCAGCCCCCGCGTTCGTCTTCAACCTCACCACGGCGTATCTGGCCCCGCGGTGTCTGTATGCGATTGCACAGCTCGGCGTGGCGGACGTGTTGGGGACGACGCCGATGAGCACCGACGAGCTGGCCAAGGCGACGGGGGCGCACGCGGACTCGCTGCACCGGATGCTGCGCCTCTTGGCGGCGCAGGGCGTGTTCGAGCGGCGCGCGCAGGGCTGGGCGCACACGGACTACTCCGAGCACCTCAAGGCCAACCACCCGCACTCGCTCAAGGCGCTGGTGCTGATGTTCAACGACGACATCAACTGGCGCAGCGCCCAGGCGCTGTCGGTGTCCGCGCGCACGGGACAGACGGCGTGCGACACGGTGACGCCCGGCGGCCTGTGGCCCTATCTCCAGGCCCACCCGGAGGAGGCCCGCATCTTCGACGCGGCGATGACGGGCAAGTCGCACATGGCCATCGCGGCGATGCTCCAGGCGATGGAGTTCCACCGCTACGAGCACATCGCGGACATCGCGGGAGGCCGGGGCCACGTCCTGTCGGCGGTGCTGGACGCGACGCCCCGCTCGCGCGGCACGCTGTTCGACCTGCCCCACGTCGTGGAGCACGCGCAGGGGCATGCCCGCATGCAGAAGCAGGGCGGGGACTTCTTCGTCGGGCCGCTGCCCCGCGCGGACGCGTACATCGTCAGCAACATCCTCCACGACTGGGCGGACCCGCAGGCCATCTCCATCCTGCGCAACATCCGTCAGGTGGCGCCGGCCCACGCGGAGCTGCTCGTGCTGGAGATGATGCTGCCGGAGGGACCGGAGCTCCACCCCGCACTGGTGATGGACATCGTCATGCTGTCGCTGGCGGGCGGACGCGAGCGCACCCAGGTGCAGTACGACGCGCTCTTCGCCGAGGGCGGCTTCAAGCTGGACCGCGTCGTCCCCACCCAGGGCCCGTACTCCATCATCGTGGGCAAGGTGGCGTGAGACGCCCGCACGGCGAGAAAACCGTAAACCCTCAATTTCGTTGAAGATGTCACTGTGTGACAAGAACTGACCCGCGGGCCCGCGTGCAAGTCGCGCGGCCCCGCGTGGAGTCGGGCTAGTCTGGTGGTCTCCTTCCCCTCAGGAGCCACATCATGATTCGGAGTCTCTCCGCGCTGTGTCTCGTCGTCTGCCTCACGTCGGCCTGCTCGTCGGAGGATCCGCCCGATGAGGGCCCGGACTTGCTGGGTGACGCAGGCACGGCGGATGCCGGAACCACGGATGGTGGGCTGACGGCGGACGCCGGCAACCCACCCGCGGATGGCGGCGCGGGCAACGCCGATGGCGGTGGCGTCCCCGAGGCCGCGTGCGAGCCGTTCGGCCGCTTCGGCCCGCCGGGCAACACCCTCACGCTGCCGGGGCCCAACGCGACCAACGGGGAGATGTACATCCCCAACGTGCAGACGCGGTACCCCAACGTGGACTGGAGCACGTTGGACCGGCTCTACATCCCCGCGGGCAACTACACGCTCATCAACCTGGGCAACCTGCCGCAGCGCCCGGCGAGCCGGCCGCTGGTCATCACCAACAAGGGCGGACAGGTGGTCATCCGTCCCAAGGCGGGCAGCACGCAGGGCTACATCTGGTCCATGGACGGTGGCTCGAACTGGGTGCTCACCGGCCGGTATGACCCGGACTCCGGCACCGGCCACGCGGACTTCCCCGGCCACCGCTGCGGCCAGTACGCCACGTCGCGCAACCGCTACGGCATCCTGAGCGATGGCATCTTCCTGAGCGATGGCCACATGGGCGTGGGCATCGGAGGCGCGCACAGCTTCGAGCTCGAGTACCTGGAGGTCACCCGCTCGGGCTTCGCCGGCGTGCGCATCAATCGCGCGGCGAGCGGCGGGGTGGCGCCTCCGCTCAATGACATCAAGCTGCACGACCTCTACATCCACGACACCGCCAGCGAGGCCATCTACTTCGGCTCCACGCAGGGCGCGCCCACGCCGCTCGCCAGCAATCTGAAGGTCTACAACAACCGGCTGGTGCGCACCGGCAGCGAGACGCTCCAGATTCAGAGCCTGGGCGACGGCGCGGAGGTTCACCACAACGTCTTCGCCTTCGGGGCCATCGACTGGCGCGCGGTGTTCCAGCAGTACCAGGACAACAACTCCCAGGCCACGGTGCGCTCGGGCCGCATCCGCTTCCACCACAACGTCTTCGTGGGGGGCGCGGGCGCGCTGCTCAACTTCTTCGCCCAGCCGGAGACGGGCGACGGGCCGCTCGACGTGGACTTCACCGACAACTACTTCGCGGACACGCTGTCGCTGGGCATCTGGTTCGGCGGCACCGTGGGGACGGGCTCGAAGTTCCTCTGGGAGCGCAACGCCTTCCGAGGGCTCGAGTTCGGCTACCAGAGCGTGTATCCGACCTCCACGGACCCGGGCGTGGTGCTGAGCAAGGCGAACACCGTCACCTCGCCCATCACCTTCAAGGACAACCGCTGGGAGGGCAGCCGCCGGCTCGTCTCGGGCCTCACGGGCGGCACCGGCACCGTGGGCACCGTGACGGCCACCGGCAACGTGAACGGCGCCGTCCCCGCGCTCACCTTCGTGAACACCGGCCTGCCCGCGGGCACCGCGACGCGAGCGCTGGAGATGTGGACCGACCGCGCCGTCCGCGCCCCCAACTCACCGGAGGTGACGTACGCCACGGGCGCGCTGGTGATGCACGACGGCCAGCTCTACCGGGCGCGGGCGCAGAACACCAACAAGGTGCCGCCCCAGAACGCCGCCCTCTGGGAGCTGCTGTCGCCCCCCGCCGATGACCTTCGCACCGCCCCCGGCACCGAGTGGCACACCAAGGGCGTGGGGCTCCTCGACGTCGCGCCGTGAGCATGGCGTGAGCACGCCGGGAGCCGCCGCGGGCTCCCGGCAACACGCCGGTGTGTCAGGTGCTGGTGCCGTCACAACCCCAGGCGGCGCCGTCGCAGCGAATCCAGTTGCCGCCGTAGTCGCACTCCCAGGCGCCGTTGCACCGGAGCACCGAGCCGTTCGGGCAGATGAGCTCCAGGAAGCACGGGCCGGGATAGGCCGAGGGGTCCGTCTGCTCGTGCTCCTGCTCCGAGGCGCCTGCGACGGCCGCCGGGGGAACCACCGCCGCCGCGAGTCCAACCACCGCGCCCAACGTCACCGCGAGCCACGTCTTCATGGGGGACCACCTCTTGTGAAGGGGAGTCCAAAGACTAACATCATCCGGTGACTGAAGTCTCAGGGTGGCGGCTGTTCCAGCCTTGTCGACAGTCGATGGCTGGGGACGCGGATGTTTTCATTCAGGTAAGAATCATGGGGTCCCGGGGACTCCCTCCCTGGGCCCTTCGAGGACGACGTCATGGACCAGCTCACCGCGATGCGGGTGTTCGCCCGGGTGGTGGAGGCCGGCACCTTCACCCGGGCCGCGGACACGTTGAAGATGCCCAAGCCCTCCGTGACGAAGCTGGTGCAGGGGCTGGAGGCGCACCTCCAGGTCAAGCTGCTCCAGCGCACCACGCGGCGGGTGACGGTGACGCCGGAGGGCGCGGCCTACTACGCGCGGACGGCCCGGCTGCTGGCGGACCTGGAGGACATCGAGGCGGACGTGTCGAGCGCGCGCACGCGGCCCCGGGGGCGCCTGCGGGTGGATGCGGGCTCGTCGGTGTCCAACTTCCTGCTCATCCCCGCGCTGCCGTCGTTCCGGGAGAAGTTCCCGGACATCCAGCTGGAGCTGGGGGTGGGGGACCGCTCGGTGGACCTGGTGGGCGACGGCGTGGACTGTGTGATTCGCGGCGGCGTGTTGCCGGACCCGGCCCTGGTCGGCCGACGCATCGGCGAGCTGGAGTTCGTGTCCTGCGCCACGCCGGGCTACCTGAAGCGCCGAGGGACTCCGGCGCATCCCACCGGCCTGCAGGATGGCCACGACATCGTGAGCTACTTCTCCACGCGGACGGGGCGGGTGATTCCGCTGTCGTTCCTGCAGGGGGAGGAGCGGCTGGAGGTGCTGGGGCGCGCCAGCGTGGCGGTGAACGAGAGCACGGCGCACCTGTCGGCGGTGTTGGCGGGGTTGGGCGTGACGCAGCTGCCGGAGTTCGTCGCGCGTCCCCACCTGGCGAGTGGCGCGCTGGTGCGGCTGTTCCCTGAATGGCGCTGCGAGCCGTTCCCGGTCTTCATCGTGTATCCGCAGAACCGGCACATGAACGCCAAGCTGCGCGCCTTCGTGGACTGGGCGGTGGAGCTGTTCGCGCCCTTCCGCGCGCGGGGGGAGGTCCGTCAGGCCGCGTCGGGACGGTGAGCGGGTGGGGTAGGGTGGCGGGATGGCCCGTACCTCCAAGTCCGTCACCGTCGAGCTGGGACACGTCGACCTGCCCGAGGGCATCCTCGTCATCCTGGACCCCGGCCTGGGGCGCTTCTGGCGTCACGACGAGCCGCCCGCGTCGCCGCGCAAGAAGGACCCGGAGGCGTGGGATTTGCGGCTGGTGGGCCGCGACGCGGAGGCGGCGGGCAAGGCGTATGACCGGGAGTTCGACGCGCGCTTCCTCTTCGACCGCACGAATCCCCAGGACGCCATCGCCCACTTCGACGACTTCGCGAAGCAGAAGGGCTTCGATGCGCGCGCGGAGGTGCTGTCCGAGCGCGTGACGCATGTCGAGCGCGCCCGTCGGGCGGTGGAGTTCGGCGGCGGGTTGGGGGTCGTGAAGTACAACGGGCTGTGGGCGGTGGCGGTGGACGGGCTGCCGAAGGACCGGGGGCTGCGGGTCGTGGGGGTGCCCATGCCCGAGGGGGAGTTCAAGGGGCGCTGGCGCTCGGTCGACGTCGTCGTGGAGGAGGGCGCGAAGGCGGTGCGCTCGGACGAGGTCGCCGGGGTGATGGTGGAGCACGGGCAGCTGTTCTTCGCGGGCCTGCTGCCGCTGGGGAGCTTCCGCATGTGGCAGCCGGCCGATGGGCTGGCGGACTTCGTGTTCCATGGCCAGGACGCCGCCGCGCTCGCGAAGCAGGTGGGGGCGACGGACTTCGGGGAGGGCGTCTTCGGGTGGAAGGACGTGCCGATGGAGGCGGTGGGGGAGAAGGCGACGCCCACGCAGGAGCGCATCGAGAAGGAGAACCTGGACGTGGGCGTGGACTACCGGCCCCACTGCAACCTGGAGAAGTTGAACGCGCTGCTGCGCGCGAGCCCCGAGGACGCGGCCTTGCTGGAGCTGGCGGGCGCGAGGACGGTGGGGTGCGGCAACCGGTGGGGCGATGGTGTGTTCACCGTCAGCCGTCACTTCGATGCCGAGGGGCGTGTCGTCCTCATCCGCGTGGAGCTGGGCACCGAGGAGCGGCAGCGGACGATGCGCAAGCTGCGGCTGCTGAGCCAGAGCGCCATCGTCACGCGGACCCTCCTGGAGGGCGGCAAGCCCATCCGCTTCGCGGAGCGGATGAAGCCGCACAACCCCCGCGACAGCGGCTGGGCGTTCTCTTCGGGCGAGGAACCCAAGGGCTCGACGAATGATGCGTCGACGCTCGTGCTCGTCTCGTTGCGTGAGCTGGTCCGTCGTGCGCCCGCGCTCGAGGCCATCCTGGATGCGCCTGTCGGAGCGCTGTTCCGGTTGGAGGCGGGGCGCTACGTGGAGGACGACGGGTAGCGGTCCGTCAGCGCGCGGCGCGAGCCAGGGCGGAGGCGTCCTCGAGGAGCTGTTCGAGCCCCTGGGGGTCCTCCGTCACGCGGTAGTAGCCGCGGAGCCGGCCGGTGGCGTCCACCAGGATGAAGTGCTCGCCGTGGAAGAGGGAGAGGAAGTCGTCCTCGTCTGCTTCCTCGGCTCGGCCCATCATGACGCGGAAGCCTTGCAGGACGGTGGTCTCCACCTGTTCCAGGGGGCCTGTCACCAGGCTCCAGTTGGCGGTGTCGAGGGCGTGGTCCCGGGCGTAGGCGGCGAGTCGCTCGGGCGTGTCGTGGCGCGGGTCCACGCTGAAGGACACGAAGTGCACCGGGACGTCCTGCTCGCGAGCGCGTCGCTGGAGCCGGGCCATGCGCTCGGTGAGCAGCGGGCAGACGGTGGGGCAGCGGGTGAAGAAGAAGTCCGCGACGACGACGCGGCGCTCGAGGTGGGCCTGGGTGAAGGCGCGGGCCTCCTGGTCCTGCAGCTCGAAGTGGGGCAGGGGGCCGAAGTCGGGGAGGCTCCGGGCCTTCGCCTCGAGGGTGCGTGATTGGAGCCAGGGCCACGCACCCACGACGAGCAGGCTGAGGCTCGCGCAGACCGCGAGCACGGGGAGGAGGTGACGGCGGGGCCGGGTGTTCATGGACAGGTGCTCAGCGCTGGAGCCCGCAGGTGTCGAGGCATCGAGCGTCCTCCTCCACCTGACGAGCGGTTTCGGGTCGGGTGAGGGCGTCCGTGTAGATGCCGCGCACGGAGCCGAGGGGGTCCACCAGGAGCAGCAGGGACGTGGCGTCTGGTGCGGGATGTCCACGTGTCACCCCGCGCACCGCCTGTTCCAGGGCGTCTGCGCGCCACAGCCTGCGCCAGCCGCGAGGCAGGGGACTGGGGAGGGGAACGGGTGGCTCATCCCGCGTGACGAGGAGGATGTCCACGCCGAGCCCGTAGGCTTCCAGCCTCGAGTGCACCGCGAGCAGGCCCGAGGGCTGGAGGTCGGACGCGGAGAGGAAGTGGAGCAGGGTGACGCGGCCTCGGAGGTGTTTGTTCTCGAGCGGGTGGCCCGCGTCGTCGCTCAGGGAGAAGGCGGGCAGGGGGCCGTAGTCGGGGAGCACGGCCGCATGGGGGGGCGCCGGACGTCCTTCGTGCAGCGTCCTCCCGATGACGCCGACGAGCGCGGCGCACGTCAGCACGAAGAGGAGGATGCCCAGCCACTCCAGCAGCGTGAGGAACCAGAGCATCGCCGAGGAGGGGCGACGATGTGTGGGTGGATGAGCGGGCGCGGACATCGTGCTGACGACCTTGGCTCAAGCCTCGTCGTGGCGAACGCGGTGAATTGTCGCAGGGGCGGGACGCATGCCTGGTTGCGGCAACATGCCGCAAGGGGACGGTGGACGTGTCTGGGTACAGTCACCGTGGGGCGTGGTGATGACACGCGTCCATGGAGCGTCGACGTGAGGACATGGGTCGTGTGGATGATGTTGTCGGGGGCTCCGGCGTTCGCGACGCCACGAGCCCAGGCCGAGGCGAGCGCCGCGGAGTCGGTGGTGGGGATGACGCAGAGTGCTTCAGGGCGGTGGCACGTGAAGGTGCTGTCCACCACGACGCCGTTGAAGCGCGGACCGCAGCGTTTCACCGTGCGCGTCTCGGATGCGGCGAACGGGAAGCTCGCTCAGGGACTGGCGCTGAAGGTGCAGCCGTGGATGCCGTCCATGGGACATGGCATCGATGAGGCACCACGCATCACGTCGCGCTCGGAGGGGGTGTTCGAGGTGTCGGAGCTCGACCTGTTCATGCCGGGGACGTGGGAGCTGCGGTTCACGCTCGCGGGACGGGAGTCGGACACCGCGAGCGTGACGCTCAAGCTGGGGAGGTGAGGACCGCGCTCAGGTAGGGCGTGGCGGAGGTTGAGGCTTCCGCGCGATGAGGGGCCTGCGGCCTGCCGCATCGCGTGTCGTTGTCACCGCGACGTGGTTCGCTGTGTCGTCGTCAACGCCAGCCCTTCTGAAGGTGCCTCGGGACTGAGGCATCGCGGGGTCTTCGGTGCCAGCCCCTTGCCGTGTCGTTGTGTCCGCGTCGCGATTCGCTGCGTCGCCGTGGACGCGACGCGTGGTGCCCGCTACGCGGTGCGAGTCCTGCTGGAGGCGGGCTTCTTCCCGGGACCTGCCTTCTTTTTCGTCGCGGCCTTGGCCGTCTTGTTGTTCGTTGGCGCGGCTCGGGTACCCGCCTTCTTCACCGGGGCCTTCCTGGCGCCTGCCTTCCGCTTCGAGGCTGCCTTGGCGCCGGTCTTCTTCGTGGCCCCGCCGCGAGCGCTGGCCTTCTTCTTCGCGGGCTGGGAGGTCAGGCCGCTCAGCGCCTTCTTCCACTGTTGGATGTAGCCGGCGCGCGACGCCGCGTCGGGGAGCCCCTCCATGTGCAACGCGACGGTGTGCCCTCGCGCGGCGGGGAGGACGCGGAGCTGCGCGGTCCTCGGACGCGGCCAGTCCGCGCGCGTCAGCCGGATGCGGAGCAGGGCCGGCGGCCGCACCCGCACCGCGAGGACCTCCGTCCCATCCTTCAGCGTCGTCCGCTCGCCCTCCTTCAGCGCCGTGCGCGGAGAAGACAGCCAGCGCCCCAGGCCCGAGCCCTCGGCCCAGTTCCTCCAGGCGTCCTCGGCGCTCACGTCCATCGTGTGGCGAGCCCCTGCCGCATACGTTCCATCCGCTGCGAGACCTGCGAGCATTCACCTTCTCCTTTGCCGCCCACGATGGTCAGGCGCGCACGTCCGGGCAATCGGGAAGTGACGCTGCGGCCCACCGCGTCCTTGGTGTAGAGGAGCCTGGTGACCCCACCACCGTCCATCGCCGTCGACTTCATCGCGGAGGAGACCCGCCGCTATGTGCGGAGCTATCGCTCGGCATCGTTGTGCGCCGGAGTCACCTGGCGCGGTGAGGGCCATGTCCAGACCTACCGGAAGATGGGCAACCCGCCTGCCTACGAGGCGGTCTTCGGCCTGGGCGGCCTCACGCAGGTCTTCACCGGCGCGCTGCTCGCCCTGCTCGTGGACAAGGGACAGGCGCGGCTGGACATGACGCTCGGCGAGGTGATTCCCCGCGCGCTCCTTCCTGACGCCGACGCGGGGCGCATCACCCTGGAACAGCTCGCCACCCACACCTCCGGGATGCCTCACCTGCCGCCCAACCTGGACGCGCCCGAGTCGCGGCCGGAGGACCCGTTCGGCCACTACTCCGCCCAGCGCTTCGGCGACTTCCTGCGCGGCTACCACCCAGCCTCTCCACCCCCGCGCCCCTTCTCCGAGTCCCTGCTCGGCATGGGCGTGTTGGGACATGCGCTCTCACGCCGCGCGGGCGTCAACTACGGGCACGCGCTCCGTGACTGGCTCTTCAAGCCGCTGAAGATGAACGACACCTCGGCGCGCGTGACGGAGGAGATGGCGCCCAGGCTCCTCCCAGGCCACACCGCGCGAGGCCGCCCCGTGCCCGCGTGGACCTTCCCCGCGCTCCCCGGCGCCGGCGCGCTCCACTCCACAGCGCTCGATGTGTTGAACTTCCTCGACGCGTGCCTCGGCCGCGAGGACGCGGGCCTTGCGCGCGCGCTCTCGATGACCTGGGTTCCTCGCGCGGAGGCGGGCAAGGTGCGCATGGGGCTGGGCTGGTCGCTCTCCCAGGTGAGGGGCCACACCGTGGCGTGGTGCTCGTCGGTGATGGGGGGCTATGTGGGCTTCATCGGCCTGGTCCCCACGGCGGACACCGGCGTGGTGCTCCTGGCGGACCACGGGTGGTCGCTGTTCGCCGCACTCCGGGGACGCGTGCCCCTGGAGGGCCCGGGCTTCGCGCTGCTCTCCCGTCTCATCGCGCAGCCGCCGGAGTAGCTGGCGCGACACCCCTTCCGAAAAAGGTTGCGGCCCCCTGTCGAGGGCGTGGCAGGTTACGCCCCCCGACACCATGGTTGAGTACGACCCGCATCGTTGGTGGAGTTACTTCCACTACCTCAAGGGCTCGATGGTCCGCGAAATCGTGGCCCGAGTCATGGTCTGCGTCCTGTGGTCCCTGGGCGTCGCCCTCTTCCACACCCACGTCCGCTCGGTGAGCATCCCCGCCACGGTGCACACGCTGGCCGGAATCTCGCTGAGCCTCCTGCTCGTCTTCCGCACCAACTCCTCCTACGACCGCTTCTGGGAGGGCCGGAAGCTCTGGGGTGGCATCGTCAACGAGACGCGCAACCTGGCGCGTGCCTCGGGCGTCTTCCTCCAGGCGCACCCCGTCCTCTACACCGCGATTCTGAGGTGGACCGCGGCCTTCCCCTTCGCCTCCGCGTCGTCGCTGCGAGGCAAGGCGTCGCTGGGGCCGCTGGCGCAGGAGCTCCCCGCGGACGAAGTGGCCCAGGTGATGGGCGCCCAGCATGTGCCGTTCGCGGTGACGCGCAAGCTGAGCGCGCTGCTCGACGCCGGCCGTCGCGAGGGGCGCTATTCCGAGTACGTGCAGATGCAACTGGACCAGAATGTCCAGCTCCTCCTCGACTACCTCGGCGGCTGTGAGCGCATCCGCAAGACGCCCATCCCCTTCGCGTACGTGATGCACCTGCGCCGCGCGCTGCTCGTGTATTGCTACACGCTGCCCTTCGCGCTGCTGGATGCGCTGGGCGGGCTGACGGTGCTGGCCACGTTCTGCGTCGCGTATGTGTTCTTCGGCATCGAGGAGATTGGCGTCGAAATCGAGGACCCCTTCGGCCACGACGACAACGACCTGCCGCTGGACCTCATCTGCTCCACCATCTACGCCAACCTGACGGCCATCATCCCCGCGCAGCCGCAGCCGCAGCAGTCGCCCCCGACGACGTGAGCCCTCAGCGGCCCGTCACCGGCGCCGCGTCCGAGGGCGCGTCGTGGACACACATCCACAGGCCATCCTCGGGCGTGCAGCGCGTGCCCGGGATTCGCTGGAGCTGGGCGACGCGTGCCGGGATGGACAGGTAGACGGTGCGCGAGTCCAGCCGGCCCGCCGCGACGTCCGCGTCCAGGCCCAGGCAGTATTCCTGCGCGCGAGCGTCGTCGAGCCGTGTCACGTAGCCGCTGTTGAACGTGAGGCCGAGCAGGTACGCGCGGTAGGCCCAGCGGTGGTAGTCCGAGGGGCCCGCGCGGCAGCCCCGTCCCGAGCTGTCGTGCATCTGCGGCGGATAGAGGACCAGGTGCTCGCGTCCCTTCGCCGCCGCGGTGAGCTCGGGGGAGGGAGACGTGCCCCAGCGGCCCGTGCCCTGGTTCGCCTGCCGTCCCTCGCCCAGGTTGAGGTCCATCACCTGGAGGCCGAGCAGCACGCCCGCGAGCAGGGTGGCCCGCGAGGGGCTCAGCCTCCGCGCGAGCACCAGCGCGCCGCCCAGGAGCACCAGGTAGTACAGGGGCCAGATGAAGCGCCCCGAGGAGCGGAACGCCTCGACCCACGGCAGCACGGGCCGATAGAGCGCGGACAGGTCGGCGACGTCCTTGCCCAGGAAGGTCACCCGCCAGGACAGGGCGAAGAAGGCGAGCCCCACCGACAAGACACTCACGGGGAGCCAGCGTCGCCACAGCGCGAGGTGTGGCGCGGGCTGGCGCGCGAGCAGGACGGCCGCGAGCAAGGCCCCGAGAAGTCCTCCGGCGCCGAGGTAGCCGAACCCCTCGTACTGGCCCCCGAGCCGGGGCAACAAGGGCAGCAGGCGCGACCAGTTGTAGTGGTGGCCGTGCGGGTTGAAGAGCGTGTTGAGGTCCGCGGAGAACTCGCCGAAGCCGCCCGCGCCCACGGGCGTCCGGGTGCCCAGGTAGCCGAACACGAAGAAGAGCCCCAGCATGGCCGCGACACACGCCACGGCCGCGAGCAGCGGCACCTTCACGGGCAGCTGTCGTTCCAGCGCCGTGCGCACGCAGAGGGAGACCGCGAGCGGCAGCGTCATCACCGCGATGACGGGGTGGATGCCCGCGGTGAACGCGCAGAGCGCCAGCGCCAGCCAGAGGGCTTGTCGTGCCGCGCGCGCGTCCGGCTGGGGGACGAGGTGCAGCCCGACGAGCAGGACCAGGGGCCAGTGGGTGCAGAGCGCGACGTGCGACAGGGCCATCCGCGACAACAGCGTGGGGGACAGCACCAACAGCGCGCCCACGCACGCCTGCTGCAACCTGGAAGCGCCCAGGCGCCGGGCGACCCAGGCCGCCGCCGCGCCCTGCAGCATGAGACACAGGCACAGCCACGGGCCGACATATTGGAAGGTCGTGGGCAGCAGCGGGGAGAAGGGCCTCAGCAACAGGCCCACCCAGGGCATCGAGTCCGTGTACCCGAGCGAGGTCCCCAGCGGATGGATGTAATTGGGTGTCGCCCCCAGCGGGAAGCCCAGCGGGGCCTGCCGGAAGTAGAGCCACCCCATCAGGTGCTGGCTGAAGTCGTCGCGGATGAGCCAGCCGATGCGGCCAGGCTGGAGCGCTCCGGCGCCGAGCGTCACCAGGAACGTGAGCAGCCCCGCGAGCGCGCCCAGCAGCGGGCCCTGCTGCTCGTCGCACCACTGGAGGAAGGACCGTCGGCGCGATGCCCCCGCGGGCGGTGACGGCGGGGCGGCAGGAGGCAGGGCGGTGCTGGAGTCACTCGCGTCCGACATGGGCGGTGCTTGAGCACGGGACTTCCCACCCCGTCAAGGCGAGGCGGGGCGGAACGCGCCAACCCGGGCGGTCGTGAGGACGAGGCTCGAAAGCCTGTCCTCCGGCGCTGGCGACGGGGTCTTGAGCGCCCGGCTTCTACAGTCCCGCGAGCCGTCCCAGCACGCGCGTGGTGTCCTTCTCGAGGAAGTCGACCAGTGCCGCAGCCTGCGTGTGCCGGATGAGGGGCGCGTTCTGTCCCGCCCACAGCGACAGCAAGTCCTCGCGTCCCTGCCGGGCCGCCGCCTGGCGCAGCGGCTGGGTGAGCCAGTTCTGGATGGGGTAGGGCGGCACCTCCCGCTCGTGCGGTGTCAGCTCCCGCAGGAAGCGGTTCTTGATGCCGCGCGCGTAGCGTCCGGAGAACACGCGCGTGAGCACCGTGCCTCGCGCGGACTCCTCGCGCAGGGCCTGACGGTAGGCGTCGCTCGCGTTGGACTCCTCGCACGCGAGGAACGCCGTGCCCACCTGCACACCCTCGGCCCCCAGCGCCAGCGCGGTGGCCACCGTCCGTCCGTCCGCGATGCCACCCGAGGCGATGAGCGGCGTCTTCACCCGGTCCGCCAACTGGGGCACCAGCGCCGTCGTCGCCGGGGACTCCTCGGCGGGGCGGAGGAACGAGGCCCGGTGGCCTCCCGCCTCACTGCCCGAGGCGACGATGAGGTCCACGCCCGCCGCCTCCAGCGCCAGCCCCTCGTCCACGTTCGTCGCCGTGCCCGCCGTGATGATGCCCGCCGCCCGGCACGCCTCCAGCACCCGCGCCGAGGGGATGCCGAAGATGAAGCTGAACACCGGCGGCTTGAGCGTGAGCACCGCCTCCACCTGCGCCTCGTAGTCCTGCGAGAACGCGCTCGGATACGTGGGCAGCGCCAGCCCCAGCTCGTCGTACCAGGGCTTCAGCCGGGCGACGGCCGCCTCGAACTCCGCGGGCGTCGGGCGCAGGGCCTTCTCACCCTCCAATGGCACCCACAGGTTGATGGCGAACGGGCGCGAGGTGAGCCCCCGCAGCTCCCGGACGGTGGCCTCGATGTTCGCGGCGCTCAGGTGGTGGGCGCCGAACGAGCCGAGCCCTCCCGCCTCGGACACGGCCGCCGCCAGCCGCGTCGAGGACATCCCTCCGCCAAACGGCCCCTGCACCAGGGGGAGCCGGGTTCCCAGCCTCCGTGCCACGCGCGTGTCGGTCCACATGGAAAAGCCCTCGTCGTCGTTCCAGGTGCCCTGTCGTAGCGAGCCACCCCGGCGATGTCCGGGCAGGCGGCCGGACATGCCTCTTTTCCGATAAAGGCGCGAAGAAGCCCGCCTTGTGGGCACGGGCCTCGCGAGGGCTCCAGGAGCGCTTGCCCCAGTGGGGGCCGGGTGCCACCCTCCCGCGCCTTGGCTCTTCGCGAGGAACCCCATGCAAGCACCAGGACCGAGGATTGAAACCGCGCGCCTCCTCCTGCGCCCCACGGCGCTCGAGGACTTCGAGGGCTTCGTCACCCTGATGTCCGACCCGGACTCGGCGCGGCACATCGGTGGGGTGCAGCCGCGCTCCGTCGTCTGGCGCGGCATGTGCGGGATGGCCGGCGGCTGGGCGCTGCAGGGCTTCTCCATGTTCTCCGTCCTGGAGCGCTCCACGGGCCGGTGGATCGGCCGGGTGGGCCCCTGGTGCCCCGAGGGCTGGCCGGGCACCGAGGTCGGCTGGTCCTTGCTGAAGGACACCTGGGGCCGGGGCTACGCCACCGAGGCCGCCAGCGCCGCCATGGACTGGGCGGTGGACCACCTGGGCTGGACGGACATCATCCACTCCATCGCCCCGGAGAACACGCCCTCCCAACAGGTGGCGCTCCGGCTGGGCGCGCGCCTGAGGGGGCCCGGCAGACTCCCCGCCCCCTTCGAGGCCGCCACGGTGGAGCTCTGGGGACAGAGCCGCGAGGAGTGGCGGGCCCGCCGCGCGGGTCCGTCCATTGGCTGACCCCACGCGTGGGATTCCAGGGCACGTCGGGGGCCCTGGTGTTATGTCCGCCGGTGGGCTAGTCCTCGCCCCGGGGGCGTGTACACCCCGCCAGCTCCCTTTCTCACCGGGCAAGGGAGCGATTAGATTCAAGGTTCGGTTCACCCGAGCCATGCCGTAACTTCGCGACCTGCCACACCCTTGGGTAGCAGGTCCTACACCCCTTCGAAGGAGCGCAACATTCTTCGTGATCAGAGAAGCAGCCGCGGCCAGAGCCGCGACCAGAGGACCAACCGCCGCATCCGCGCCCGTGAAGTCCGCGTCATCGGCTCGGGGGGCGAGCAGCTGGGCGTCATGCCGCTCGAGGCCGCGCTCGAGAAGTCGCGCTCCGAGGGTCTGGACCTCGTCGAGATCAGCCCGATGGCTTCGCCGCCAGTCTGCAAGATCATGGACTACGGCAAGTTCAAGTACGAGGAGAAGAAGAAGGCCTCGGAAGCCAAGCGTGCCCAGGTCGTGGTCCACCTGAAGGAAGTGAAGCTCCGTCCGAAGACGGAAGACCACGACTACGACTTCAAGGTCCGCAACACGCGCCGCTTCATCGAAGAGGGTGACAAGGCGAAGGTCGTCATCCAGTTCCGCGGGCGTGAAATCACGCACAAGGAGCAGGGCACCGCCATCCTCGATGACGTGGCGAAGGACCTGAAGGATGTCGCCGTGGTGGAGCAGCCGCCGCGGATGGAAGGGCGCTTGATGTTCATGATTCTGGCGCCCAATCCGAAGGTGGCCCAGCGCGCCCGCGAGCAGGTCCGCGCCGCCGCGGCCGAGGCCAAGCGCAGCCCGCCGCCCTCCGCCGAGAAGCCCTCGGCCGAGAAGCCCGCCGCCGCCTCCGCCGAGAAGCCCTCGGCCGAGAAGCCCGCCGCGGCGAGCAGCACCACCCCCGCCGAGGAGACCGCGCCCGCGCCCGCGTCCGCCCCGACGGAGACTCCCGCCTGAGAAGACGCCCCGCACGCGGTGGATGACCTCCACCGCGTAGGGGAAACGCTCCCGGCCCGCGCCGGTCCTCTTCCAGTCTCCCTGGAATGAGGTGGCGCGGCGGGAGGGCCAAGGCGGGCGGTCGCCGGGTTGTCCGGTGGATGCGGTCCAGGCGAACAACCGCTGTCGAGCCGGTGTAGGCTGATAGGTTGGAAGCACCTGTAAACCGAACTCAGCCCCATGCAGCAGAAGCTCGCCGCCGACATGTCGACGACCGCCGTGCAGACGAAAGGCTCACCCGCGACGGCCCCGCGGAGTGTGCCAGCGCTGACAGTCGTGTCCCATCCCCACCCCCAGCGCATCGGGGAGCGGCTCCTGTTGGAGGTGCTCGCCAGCGTGGGCCGGACGGCGGCGTTGTCGCGCAATGCCCCGGACTTCTCGCGTCCCGGAGGGCTCCTGGCGCTGCCGTTGGGAGACCCCTTCCTGAGCCGGACGCCGGTGCTCTTCGAGCCCGCGTCCCACGGGGGCCTGCGCCTGCGCGTGCCGGAGGATGGCACCCAGGTGTGCGTGGCCGGTGAGTCGGTGGCCGGGGGCCGGGAGTTCACCCAGGAGGAGCTGGTGGCCGGGGTGCCGCTGGTGCTCGCCGAGCGCGTGGTGCTGCTGCTGCACCTGGCGTCGACGGTGCCCCCGTCGGTCCATCGGGACTTGGGGCTGGTGGGGCAGAGCCAGTCCCTCCAGCAGCTCCGCGACGACATCCTGCGGGTGGCGGACCTGGCGGTGCCGGTGCTCATCCGCGGCGAGACGGGCACGGGCAAGGAGCTGGTGGCGCGCGCCATCCACGAGCAGGGGCCGCGCCGCTCGGGGCCGTTCGTCAGCGTGAATCTGGGCGCGCTCTCCAAGGAGCTGGTGGCCGCGGAGCTGTTCGGCGCGCAGCGCGGCGCGTACACGGGCGCGAGCCGCGACCGGGATGGCTTCTTCCGCGCGGCGCACGGCGGCACGCTGTTCCTGGACGAGGTGGGCGAGGCGCCCGCCGAGGTGCAGGCCGCGCTCCTGCGCGTGCTGGAGACGGGCGAGGTGTACCCGGTGGGCGGGCACACGCCGGTGCCCGTGGATGTGCGGCTGGTGGCCGCCACGGACTCCAACCTGGAGGCCCGCATCGAGGAGCGCCTGTTCAAGGCGCCGCTGCTCCACCGGCTGGCGGGCTTCGAGCTGCGCGTGCCGCCCCTGCGCGAGCGGCGCGAGGACATTGGCCCGTTGTTCCTCCACTTCGCCCGGCAGGAGCTGGAGACGACGGGCGAGGGTTGGCGGCTGGCGCCCACGGACCCGCGCGCGGCGCCCTGGCTGCCCGCGTCCGTCGCGGTGCGGCTGGTGCGCTACGCGTGGCCCGGCAACGTGCGGCAGCTGCGCAACATCACCCGGCAGCTCGTCATCGGCAGCCGGGGCCTGCCCGGTCTGCGCGTGGACTCGCGGCTGGAGCAGACGCTGGACGCCGAGTCGCTGCCGGTGCCCGGGCGGGTGCTGGCCCCGGCCGGGGCGGGTGTCCCCGAGGCGGCGGGGGAGGCGAAGTCCTCGCGGCGCAAGCCCTCGGAGGTGGGCGAGGCCGAGCTGCTCGAGGCGCTGCGCGCGTGCTCGTGGGACCTCAAGGCCACCGCGGACTTCCTCGGCATCCCCCGCCCGTCCGTCTACGTGCTCATCGACAAGAGCTCGCTCATCCGCACCGCCCGGGACTTGAGCCCGGAGGAAATCACCCGCTGCTTCCAGGAGTGCGCGGGAGATCTGGACAAGATGGTGCAGCGGCTGGAGGTCTCCCGCCGCGCGCTCCAGCGCCGCGTGCGCGAGCTGGGCCTGTCGGACGCGTAATCACTCCGGACACGTCAGTCCTCGGGGATGACGCGTCGTTGACGTGTCCGCGTGCATGCCGCGTGAGCAGGTGACGCCTTCGCTTCGAGGGACGGGCACGTCGGTCGCCTCTGGTACGGTGCCTGCAATCCACACCGCGTCTGCGGTTCCAACCCGGAAGGAGTCACGGCCCATGACTGTCACCGTCACCATCACGTCCGACGACATCATCTACAGCCCCTCGAACATCGTGAAGCACGGCGAGGAGGTGGAGTTCAAGCTGCACGGCGTCGCCTCCGCCCAGGTGGTTTTCAAGGACGGGACCACCTGCCTCTCGGGGTCGAGCTCCTTCGTCCTGGACACCTCCAGCCCGCTGGCGCAGGAGAGCGACCAGCACGTGACGCAGACGTGCCTCAAGCGCGTCTACCCGTTCGACGTCGTGATTCCCGCCCCCCCGCCTTCACAGCAGGCGAAGAGCTTCATCGGCTCCAACGCGGAGACGAAGAAGGGCGGCCTGGACGTGACGACGGACCCGCCCGAGGAGCCGAAGAAGTAGTCGTCGGGCGCACGCCTCAGGGCGCGGCGGGCCGCGCGGACAGCTCCAGGTCCGGTGCCAGCCGCGCCTTCCATGTCGAGGCCAGGTGCGGGTTCTTCGCCAGCGCCTGCTCCGCGTCGGCGCGGGCACGCGTCGTCCACGCCTGACGTTGCTCGGGCACGGCGGAGCCCTCCGCCAGCGCCCACAGGAGCCCGGCGCGCAGCAGCTGCGCCCGGGCCCACTTCGGCCGGGCCGCGAGGATGCGCTCGACGTCCTCCAAGGCGCGCGTCAGCACCTCGGTCGCGTCCTGTCCCGCGCGCGCCTTCCAGCGCCCCCAGGCCAGCGCGAGCTCGCTCGCGGCCAGCACGTACTCGTGGCGGCGGGGGGACAGCTCCACCGCCTGGGCGAGCGCCTCCTGGGTCCGCCGGAAGTCCTCCTCCCTCGCGGTGCCCAGGCGCACCCGCTCGCGCGCGTGCACGTCGAAGAGGGCGCCCTGGTAGCGCCACGCGTAGCCCAGCCGTGGGTTGAGCTCCCGGGCGCGGTCCAGTGCCTCCTGCGCGCGGGTGAGCCGGGGCGCCACGTCGCGCCGCTCCTGCAGCGCGTGCGTGGCCGCGAGCACGTGCACCCGGGCCAGGTTGGTCCACACGTCCGCGTCGCCGGGCATCATCTCCAGCGTCTTGCGGTAGGCGGCCTCCGCCGTCTTCAGGCCCGGGGACGGGTCCTGCCCGCGCGCCAGGAGGAAGCCCGCGCGCACCGCCTCCACCTCGCCCAGGTTGTTGTAGGCGTAGCTCTGCTGGGGGGCCGCCTCGCGCGCCTGCTCGAAGGCCGCGCGCGCCTCGCTCAGCAGGGCCTCCACGTCCTCGCCCTCCTCCCAGCGCTGCTCGGCCCACCACAGCAGGGCCCCTCCCAGGCCGTTGGTGAGCTGGGGCAGCTTGGGGTTGATGTCGCGGCCCTGGCGGTAGAGCGCGAGCGCCCGCTCCAAGTCAGGCCTCGGGTCCTGGCCGTGCTCCTGGCGCCAGCGCGCGAGCTGCTCGGACACGTCCGCGCCCTGGTAGCAGGCGATGACGTTGCGCGGGTTCAGCGCGAGCGCGCGCTGGATGGCCTCCAGCGCGCGGGTGAGGTCCCCCTGCGCGTCCGGCGCCCGGGTGAGGCCCGCCCGTGCGCGGTAGGCGTTGCCCAGGTTGATCCAGGCGTCGGCCTGCGTCTCCCGCAGGCGGATGGCGGCCAGGTGCGCGTCGATGGCCTTGCCCTGGTGCTCCAGTGAGTCCAGGCCCAGCCCGCTCTCGTAGTCCGCCCACACCTGATGCGTCACGCCCAGGTTGGCGTAGAAGGCGTAGTCGCGCTCCCCGGGCCCCAGCTGCTCGAAGGCCTCGATGGAATGGCCCAGCTGCTCGCGCGGGTCCTGCGAGAGCCGCTGCAGGTGGCGCGCCCAGAGCCGGTGGATGATGGCCAGCTCCAGCGTGACGCGCTCGCTGGGGGGCGCGAGCTTCAGCGCGGCGCGCGCCGCGTCGATGGCCTTGCCGAAGAGCGCCTCCACGTCCGTGGCGTTCTGGTTGGCGTGCTGCTCGCCCAGCCGGCGGTGCAGCCGCGACAGCACCACGAGCGAGCGCGGGTGGCCGGGCGCGGCCTCGAGCGCGCGCCCCAGGGCGACGAGGCCCCGCTCGTACGGCGGCTGCACGTCGCCGGAGCCGTACAGCTCCATCACGAGCGCCGCCAGCTCCAGGCGCCCCAGCGCGTAGTGCGTGTCCGGCTGGCTCTCCGCGGTGGAGATGGCCTGGGCATACGCGCGCCGCCCCGCCTCCAAATCCGACTGGGAGCCCGCGCTGTCGCCCTGGTGCCAGCGCGCGGTGGCGCGGGCCAGGTGCACGTCGCCGCGCAACAGGGGCGCCTCGTAGAACCAGGGCAGGGTGTTGCCCATGGCGTCCAGGTGCGCCAGGGCCTCCTCGTGGCGCCCTTCGTGGAAGGCGAACAGGGCCTTCACGTACTGCGGCGGCGCGGGCACGTCCGGCCCCTCGGCCTGGCGCAGGTAGGCCAGCGCCGGGTCGCGGTAGCGCTGCTCCAGCTCACGCCGGCGCGCCTCGCGCTGCTCCTGGCTCCGCCGCTCGACGTCCAACAGCAGCTTCTCGCGGTACTGGTCCCCCAGCACCAGCGCCAGCGCCCAGGCCGCGCGGGGCTCGCGGTAGCCGTGGCGCCACGCGGACTCCAGACGCGCCCGGGCGCCCTCCACGTCGCCCAGCGCCAGCAGCGCGCGGCCCAGCGCGTAGTGGCCGGGGCCCACCGCGTGCTCGCCCGCCTCGCGCACCTCGACCTCCAGCGCGTCCATGCTGGCGCGCAGCGCCTGCTGGTCCTCGCGCGTGTCGTGCAGGCGCGACAGGAAGGAGTAGCGCGCGGCCGCCTCGATGCGCTCCACCCGCTCGGTGAAGCTGCGGGTGAGCCGCTCGCGCTCGGCCACCTCCTTGCGCGCCACCACCGCCTGCCCCAGCGCCAGCGCCACCACCGTCAGCGCCGCCACCGCCAGGCTCAGGGCCACGCGGTGCTTGCGCGCCTTCTTGCGCAGCCGGTAGCCCACGCCCCGCCGCGCGTGCACCGGCTCCCCGCCCAGGAAGCGCTCCAGGTCATCCGCCAGCGCGCGCGCCGAGTCGTACCGGGCCGAGCGCTCCTTCTCCAGGCACTTGAGGACCACGGCCTCCAGGTCCTCGGGGATGTCCCGGTCCACCGCGCGCGGCGGGAGCGGCTCCTCCGTCTGCACGCGGGTGATGACGTCCTGGCCACCGCCGGCGAAGGGCGTCTGGCCGGTGAGCAGCACGTACAGCGTGGCGCCCAGGCCCCAGACGTCCACGCGCCGGTCCAGCCGGGAGGTGTCCCCGCGGGCCTGCTCGGGGGCCATGTAGTGGGGCGTGCCCATCACCAGGCCGCTCTGGCCCGCCTCCTCGCGCCAGTCGCGCGCCAGGCCGAAGTCCATCACGAAGGGCGCGTAGCCCCCGTCCTCGGTGCGCTCCACCAGGATGTTGCCGGGCTTGATGTCCCGGTGCACCAGGCCCGCGCGGTGGGCGGCGTGGACGCCCTCGGCGGCCTGCCGCAGCACGAGCACCTTCTGCTCCGGCGTCAGCGTGGCGGCCAGCTGCCCGAGCGACTGGCCGTCCACGTAGCGCATGGCGATGTAGCCGCGCCCCTGCACCTCGCCGACCTCGTACACCTCGCACACCCGCTCGTGGCGCACCCGGGCCTGGGCGCGCGCCTCCGACAGGAAGCGCTTCGCCAGCTCCGGGTCTCCGCCCTTCACGAACTTGAGCGCGACGTTGCGGCGCAAGAGCGGGTCGTACGCCAGGAACACCTGCCCCATGCCGCCCTGACCCAGGAAGCGCACCGGCTGGTAGCGGTTCCAGTCCGGCACCGGGAAGACGGGGGCCTCGCTCGCGTCGTCCGCCAGGGCGGCGACGGGGGGCGCCACCGGGGGCGTGCGCGGGTCCAACGTGGTGGCCTCCAGCGGGGCGCCACCACTGCCACTGGAAGCTTCCTCCAATGGAGGGCCCAGCTCCTCGCGCAGGGTGCTCAGCGTGTGCTCGCTCACCCCGCCCCGGGCGCGCAGGAGCTCCAGCGGGCTGCGGCCCAGGCCGAGCGCCTCCTCGCGCAGGGCGGTCGCCTCCTCGGCGGAGACGAGCCCGTAGTCCAGCGCGAGGAGCAGCTCCTCTTCGTACCTCTCCTGCGTCTTCCCCGCCTTGTCCACGGCCCCCAGCATACGGGGTTGCGCGACGAGGCGGGGAGACCCGCCGGGAGGTCCACGAGTCCCCGGGGCAGGGGACTGGGGGAAGGGATGTGGACCCCCCGGCGGTGGGAAGACGGACTACCGACGCGCCTTGCGACGGCGCAGGCCCAACAGGGTCAGCAGGGCCAGGCCCGCGGACGAGGCCGGCGCCGCGCTGCAACCGCCGCCCGCGAAGGCGCGCGAGTTGAGCACCGTCCACCGGTGCTCGGCGGGGGTCGGGTCCACGTTGCCCGCGCTGTCGATGGCGCGCACGCGCAGGACGTGCTCACCCTCGCTGACGTCGTAGCTGTCCCGGCAGGGGACGTAGGGCCCGTTGTCCAGGCTGCACTCGAACGTCACGCCCACCTCGTTGGAGGCGTAGGCGAACGGGGCCTCGGTGCTCCCGGAGCTCGCGCCCGGGGTGCGGCTGAAGGACGTGTCCGGCGGCACCGTGTCGATGATGAACGTGTCGACGTTGGAGGGCCCGCTCGTGTTGCCCGAGGACGGGTCCGTGGCGGTGGCGGTGATGTCGTGCGGGCCGTCCGCGAGCGGCGTCGTGGGCGTGCAGCTCCAGTGGCCGCTGGCGTCGGTGGTGGCCGTGCAGACCACCGTGGTGCCCTCGCGCACCGTCACCGTGGTGCCCGGCGTGGCCGTGCCGGAGATGGCGGGCGTGGAGTCGGCCAGCACCGAGTCATTGGCGGGCCCCGTGATGACGGGCGCGCCAGGGACGACGGTGCTGACGGTGAACGTCACCGGCGTCGAGGCGGGGCCGGTGTTGCCGGCGCCGTCGGTGGCCGTGGCGGTGAGGGTGTGGGGACCCTCGGCCAGCGGCGTCGTGGGCGTGCAGCTCCAGTGGCCGCTGGCGTCGGCGGTGGCCGTGCACACCACGGTGCCACCCTCGCGCACCGTCACCGTGGAGCCGGGCTCCGCGGTGCCGCCGATGGGCGGCGTGCCGGTGGACACGGTGGAGTCGTTGGTGGGGCCCGTGATGACGGGGGCGATGGGCGCCACCGTGTCCACGTTGAACGTCGACGGGGTGGAGGTCTCGCTGGTGCTGCCCTGCGGGGTGACGGCGGTGGCGGTGATGGTGTGCGTGCCGTCGGGCAGCGGCGTCGTCGGCGTGCAGCTCCAGTGGCCGCTGGCGTCGGTGGTGGCCGTGCACACCACGGTGCCGCCCTCGCGCACCGTGACGGTGGTGCCCGGGTCGGACGTGCCGCTGATGGGCGGCGTGTTGTTGGACACCGTGGAGCCGTTGGCGGGGCCCGTGATGACGGGCGTCGTCGGCGGGGTCAGCTCGACGGTGATGTTCACCGGCGGAGCCGTCTCCGTGGCGCCCACCTCCGTGGAGGTGAGGACCACCGAGTGCGGACCCTCGGGGATGTTGCCCAAGTCACACGTCCAGCGGCCCGCGGCGTCCACCACCACGGTGCACACCGGCGTGGTGCCACCGTCGACGTAGACGTCGATGGTGGAGCCCGGCGAACCGGTGCCGCCGATGACCGGGTCCGTCACGCCGCCCGGCGCCGGGTCCGTCAGCACGGGGATGAGCTGGCAGATGGACAGCGAGTCCACCCGGTAGGCCACCTGCGTCTCCGTGTTGTTGTTGTCCGCGCAGTCGGTGTCCACGAGCGCCAGGCGCACGTCGCCGCTCAGCGCGTCGAAGTCCTGGTGATGCCCGAAGCCCAGGCCCATGGCCGCGTCACGGGTGGCCGAAACCGTGCCCGACGCCGGCAGACGGCCCAGCGTGAAGCGCTGGGTCCCCGCGCCGGTGACGTGGTTGAAGCCGAACAGGCCCGGGTACCAGGTGTCGGTGCCCGAGTAGCTCACCGCGCCGGAGACATAGGCCGCGCGGTAGCGGCCCGGCACCGTGAGCGTCGCCTGGGTGGCGGCCGCCGCCAGGTCCGGCTGGGCGATGTCCGTCACGCTGGTGCACTGCGAGCGGCCCAGCCGCGTGTAGATGGCGTGCACGTTGGTGTTCTGGCAGCCGTGGCCCGCCTCGATGGTGCAGGTGGCCGAGCAGCCGTCGCCCGCGGTGGTGTTGCCGTCGTCGCACGCCTCGGCGGCGGCCTTGACGCCGTCGCCGCACGTCACCGCGCACGCGGAGGGGATGCCCGCGCAGGTGTAGCCCGTCTCCACGGTGCACGTGGCCGAGCAGCCGTCGTTGCCGGTGGTGTCACCGTCGTCGCACTGCTCACCCTCGTCGAGCAGCCCGTTGCCGCACACGTTGGGGCTGACGCAGACGTTCGAGTGGGGGTTGCACAGGCCGCTGTCGCAGACGCCGGACGCGGCGCAGGGCTGGCCGTTGGACCACAGGCAGCGCGGCGAGCAGGTGTCACCGCTCTCCAGATTGCCGTCGTCGCACACCTCGCCGCCGGCCACGGTGCCGTCGCCGCAGGTGGTGGCGCAGGTGCTGGGCTGGCCACTGCACGTGTAGCCCGGCTCCTGGGCGCACGTGTTGGAGCAGCCGTCGCCGGAGGTGGTGTTGCCGTCGTCGCACGTCTCGCCGGCGTTGAGGACGCCGTTGCCGCACGTGGCGAAGCACACGGTGCCCGGGGGCGGGCAGGTGTAGCCCGGCTCCACGGCGCAGGTGGCTGAGCAGCCGTCGTTGCCGGAGGTGTTGCCGTCGTCGCATGTCTCGGCGCCCGCGCGGATGCCGTCGCCGCAGAGGGTGGTGCACGTGGACGGGGCGCCGGAGCACTGGTAGCCCGCCTCCACCGCGCAGCCCTGGCTGCAGCCGTCGCCGCCGGAGGTGTTGCCGTCGTCGCACGTCTCGTTGGCGTCCAGCGCGCCGTTGCCGCAGGTGGCGACACACACGGACGGGCCGCTGGAGGGGCGGCTGCACGAGTAGCCCGGCTCCGGCTTGCACTCGGTGGCGCAGCCGTCACCCGAGTTCAGGTTGCCGTCGTCGCACTGCTCGCCCGGGTCCACGGTGCCGTTGCCGCACGTCTTCACGCACGGCTGGCCCACGGTGGGGCAGGTGTAGCCCAGCTCCAGGGTGCAGGCGTTGGAGCAGCCGTCACCCAGGTTCGTGTTGCCGTCGTCGCACAGCTCGCCCGGGTTGAGCACGCCGTTGCCGCACGTGGGCGCGCAGTTGGAGGGCGCGCCCGAGCACTCGTAGCCGTTCTCGATGCGGCACGCGTTGGAGCAGCCGTCACCCGACATGTTGTTGCCATCGTCGCACAGCTCGCCCGCGTCGATGGCGCCGTTGCCGCACGTGGCGACACAGGCCTGGCCGGGGGTGGGGCACGCGTAGCCGGACTCCACGCGGCAGGACGCGTTGCAGCCGTCGTTCGGGGTGAGGTTGCCGTCGTCGCACTGCTCGCCGGGGTTGAGCAGGCCGTTGCCGCACGTCGCCGCGCAGGAGCTGGGCTGGCCGGTGCAGCCGTAGCCGGGCTCGATGCCGCACGTGGCGCTGCAGCCGTCACCGTTGCTCGTGTCGCCGTCGTCGCACTCCTCGCGGGGGGACACCACGCCGTCGCCGCAGCGGTCGTCGTAGGCGTCCACGAAGAGGTAGCGGAACGCGTTGGGGGGCGACGCCTCGTTCTCGTTGCACAGCTCCAGCCGGTTGAGGCCCGTCTTCCAGGCCGCCGTGGTGCCGAACTCACGGATGATGCTCTTCTGCCACGGCTGGCCCGCGGGCTCGCTCACGGTGACGGGCGTGAAGGCCTGGCCGTTGACCGTGGCGCCGTCGAACGAGTTGTCGTTGAACGTGGCGATGCGCATGCGGAACTGCGCCACGTTCGTCGTCGAGGGGATGATGAAGTCCTGGTAGACGCACGTGGGGGCACCCAGCGGGGCCACCATGAAGGTGGCGGTCTGGATCTCCTGCGGCCAGTCATTGGCGCTGCGCGCGCCGATGGCCGCGCCCGTCGTCGTGTTGGAGTAGAACCAGTGCGGGTCCGCGCCGGACTCCAGGCGGCGGTTGTTCTGGTCCACGCCGGTGTTGAAGAAGGCGATGCCCGCCCTCACGCAGCGGCTGGGCGTGCCGGTGCAGGCGAAGCCGGGCTCCACCTCGCACATCCGGTTGCAGCCGTCGCCCTCGGTGCGGTTGCCGTCGTCGCAGATCTCCTGGTCGAAGTTCGGCCACTGGCGGTTGTTGAACGCGCCGTTGCCGCACAGGGACAAGTCACACGTGGCCGAGCAGCCGTTGGTGCCCGCCGCGGTGTTGCCGTCGTCGCAGGCCTCGCCCGGGTCGACCGTGTTGTTGCCGCACAGCGAGGCGAGCGAACAGGCCCGTCCGGGGACGTGACACAGGTAGCCCGCCTCGATGGCGCCGGTGGACGAACAGCCGTCCCCGCTCGCCGTGTTGCCGTCGTCGCACTCCTCTCCGGGCTGGATGCGTCCGTCACCGATGACGGGGCCGGCCAGCTCGGAGCGCTGGGCGTGGGGCGCCTCGGTCGAGGCGAGCGCGGTGGGCTGCTGCTCCTGGCAGCCGGTGAGGGTGGTGATGAGCGCCAGGGCGAGCGCGGCCACGGACGGGCCTGTCCGGGCCCGCTTCATGGCGATGGGATGCATGGATGATGATGGCATGAGAGGTCTTTCCTCACTTCTCGAGGGTGTCGGTGGGCTCGCCGCTCTTCGTCTCGACGCCATCGGCGTCACCGACGATGCGGAACTCCACGCGGCGGTTCTTGGCGCGGCCGGCCTTGGTGGTGTTCTCCGCGATGGGCTTCTGGGGACCGAAGCCGCGCGGCTCCAGCCGCTCGCGCTTGACGCCCTTGCCCTCCAGGTACTTCGCCACCGCCTCGGCGCGGCGCTGTGACAGCTCCAGGTTGTAGTCGGCCTTGCCCGTGTTGTCGGTGTGGCCCTCGACGCGCACCTTCTCGATTTCGGGGTGCGACACGAGGATGGCGGCCACGCCGTCGAGCAGCTTGAAGCTGCGCGGGCTGATGAGGTCCTTGTTGTTCTCGAAGAAGACGGCCTCGAGGATGCGAATCTGGCCCTCGCCAATCTGCGCGAGCTGCTTCTGCTTGCAGCCGTGGTTCTTCACCGGTCCCGGCTCGTCCGGGCAGTTGTCCAGCCGGTCCACCAGGCCGTCGTTGTCGCGGTCCTTGTCCGGGCAGCCGCGGTTCTCCTTCGGGCCCGCCTCGTTGGGGCACGCGTCCTTGGCGTCGGCGATGCCGTCCTGGTCATTGTCCGGGTCCGGGCAGCCGTCCTCGTCCTGGAAGCCGTCCTTGTCCTCGGGCTGGTTCGGGCACGCGTCCTTGGAGTCGGTGATGCCGTCGTTGTCGGAGTCCGGGTCGTCCGGGCAGCCGTCCTCGTCCTGGAAGCCGTTGATGTTCTCCGGCTGGGCGGGGCACTTGTCGGCCAGATTGGGGATGCCGTCCTTGTCGTCGTCGCCGTCCGGGCAGCCGTTGAGCTCGGCGAGGCCGGGCGTGGTGGGGCAGCGGTCCTGCGCGTTCGTCACGCCGTCGCCGTCCGCGTCCAGGTTGGGACAGCGCGCGGGCTCGTGGGGCTGGCCCGCGACACATGCGGGCGCATCGTCACGCGGCCCGAAGTTGACGCCCGCCAGCACGCGGAACTCGGGCGTGCCGGGCGTCCGGCCGAAGCCCGGACCGCCCATGATGTAGAACTCGGTGCCCGCCTTGGCCGGCGTGCGCAGGCCCAGCAGCACCTCCATCGACTCGGGCGCGTCCGCGAACGGCAGGGTGCCGCGCACCACCAGCTCCTCGCGCAGGCCGAACAGGTTGGCCGTCAGGTTGACGCCGCCGTTCATCTCCACGCCCAGCTCGTCCCGCAGCGGGTCCGCGTCGGGCGTCAGGGCGTACTTCTTGGTGCGCACCAGCGCGCCCACGTCCGCGCCCACGCGCCAGCCGTCGCCCAGCTTCTTGCCCAGGCCCAGGCGGGGGGTGAAGACGAAGCCCTGGTCGCGCGTGAGGGTGTCCTTGCTGCCCAGGGGCAGCGCCGCGCCCAGGTGCAGGCCCACGTCCAACGGGCCACCGCGCGCCTCGGACAGCAGCCCCGCGCGCGCCTGCGCCCACGGCGTGCCCAGCGCCAGCGTGGACGGCGTCTGGAAGCCGAGCGCCGTCGTGTCCGGGCCCCACTGCGAGACGATGGGAACCTGAAGACCCAACTCCAACCAATCCGTCACGGCGTAGGCGCCGCTCAGGTGCACCGTCACGCGGTTCGAGACGATGGTGCTCACCTCATCGTCATTGCGCAGCAGCACCAGCGGCTTGTGCTCGTAGTGGGCCGTGAGCCCCAACCGGAAGGTGCCGTCCGGCAGCAAGTCACCCGTGGACAGCACGAGGCTGTCCTTGGCGCCGGGGTTGAGCTGCAACCGCTCCAGCTCCAGGTTGGGGATCCGCTGGACCTGCGCTTGAGCGGAGAGGGCCCAGAGAACGGCCAGCCCTCCGAGCAGGGAATGATGACTTCGAGAATTCAAGGGTTCCTCCACATCCGTGCGTCGCACTGAGCGCGCGCACGGCCTTCTGCCACGACTGTGTGGCTATTCACAGTTGCATGGCACGGGCCATCACGTCACAGATGGGACGCGGGGCCCTGCGAGGCTTTGCTGACGTGTCAGGAGGGGGCCTGGCCCGCACGGACGCCGCGCTGACGTGTCAGCGGCGGGGGCGGGTATTCACACACCCTCCCGGAATCTTCACCTCCGAGAGGGTGGGAACGCGCGAGGCTAGCGCAGGGGCAAATCCAACCAGGACGGGCCGCCCAGGCTCAGCGTGGCGTTGGGCGTGTTGGCGCCGAAGTAGAGCGGGTCCTCGGTGTCCACCACGAGCGCCAGCGAGTGCCAGGCCGGGACGTCATACGCGGTGACGGGGAACACCAGGTCCAAATCGAGCGGGGTGCCCGGCGTGGCGCCGTACCAGCTCAGCGGCACGTGGGTGATGAGGCCGCCGAAGTCCCCCACGACGTCGTAGAGATAGGCGACCACGGTGCCGGAGGCCGTCGTCGGGGTGATGCGCAGCCGCAGCGCGGTGGTGCCGCGCAGGGCCAGCTCTCGCGAGGCCGGCGGCGAGGTCCACACGCCCGCGCGCAGCCGGTTGACGCCCGGCAGCCACACGATGGGCGGGATTCCCGTCAGCCCCTGCAGGCCGTTGGTCAGCAGCGCGACGCCCGCGTCGGCGGTGGTATCGATGCCGCCCCAGACGGTGCGTGAGCCGCCCGCGGTGGGCGCGCCGCCGAGGGTGCCGGTGCCATCGAGCAGCCGGATGGCGCCCAGGCCGTGGCGCTGGGTGCTGGAGGTGACGGCGGCCCAGGAGGCATACCCCTCCACGTCGCCGTCGTAGGTGCGCAGCACGAGCGGCGGCTCGTTGCCGATGCCCGTGTCGATGCCGGCGACGTGCTGGTCCAGCCACCGCGTCACGCTGGTCCACACGTGATTGGGCAGGCCGACCAGGCCCGTGGCCTCGACGACGGCGTGGTCCCCGGGCGCGAGTTCCAGGCGCTTGGGGCCGGTGAGCCGGTTGAAGAAGGAGATGAGCTGGTTGGGAGGGAAGAGGCTGTCGCCGTACGCGTTGGCGATGAGGATGGCGGGCGCGTGGGCGTTGATGCGGTCCACGTAGGTGGCGGCGGAGCGGATGCGGCCCCACTGCTTGATGCCCTCGATGTCCCGGTTGGCGAAGTAGTTGTCGATGGTGGTCCGCAGCTCGGGGCTGGGACGGCCGAGCAGCCGCGCGGCCACGTCCAGCAGGGCCACCGCCTGGGGCCTGCGCGTGTCGCCGCCGTACAGCGACGCCACCAGGTCCGTCCATCCGGAGAGCGCGGCCACGGCCTTCACGCGCGAGTCGAAGCCGGAGGCGATGAGGGCGATGCCCGCGCCGTACGACACGCCCGACAGGCCGATGCGCGCCGGGTTCGTCGGCGTGTTCGCCAACAGCCAGTCGATGACGTGCGAGGTGTCCGCGATGTCCGTCGGGCCCGCCGTGTCGATTCCACCGCCCGACGCCCAGAAGCCCCGAGGCGTGTACGACAGCGCCACGTAGCCTCGCTCCGCCAGCGCCTTGGCCTGGGCCAGGTACTCCAAGTCGTTGAGCCCCCAGCTCGAGATGAACACGACGGCCGGGTGGGGACCGGGCGTCGCCGGGGCGATGTGGTTGGCCTTGAGCACCACCCCGCCGCCCACCGGGATGTCCACGAACTTGAAGCCCGTCGTCGCCGCCGCCGTGAGCACGCCGTGGGCGACGGGGAGGGCAGACGGCACGGCCGCCGTCGCGAGGACGGGTATCAACACCGCGACCAGCAGGGAGCAACGGGGGAACCACCGCGAGAGGAGACGCTGCGCCATGGAGCACCTCACTGGACTGCGAATGGATGGGGGCGCTCACCGTAACGGTGGATTGATTCGTCAATCAAGGATTTCTGACATGGCGTGTTAAGCAGGTTTCATCGCGCTGGGAGGGTGTAGCGCCCTTCCTTGTGGAGTTCGCGGTGGATGCCGTGGAGGAGGTCCGCGGCGCGCAGCTGTTGGGGCGTGCGGACGACGGCCTTGAGGCAGGCGTGGCGGAGCACGTTGATGATGGCGCCGCCGGACAGCTCGTGCTCGCGGGCGAGCTTCGGGAGGTCCACGTCGGGGGCCAGCTGGAAGGGTTTGTCCTTGAAGCACGCCTCCCACAGCCGCAGGCGCTGGGCGGGGCCGGGCATGGGGAAGTGAATCATCGACTGGAAGCGGCGGGCGAAGGCCTCGTCGAAGTGGGCGCGCTGGTTGCTGGCGAGGATGGCGATGCCAGGGAAGTCCTCGATGCGCTGGAGCAGGTAGGAGATTTGTTGGTTGGCCGCGTGGTCATTGGCGTTGCGCGACTCGGTGCGCTTGCCGAAGAGGGCGTCGGCCTCGTCGAAGAAGAGAATCCAGCGCTGGAGCTGGGCGTGGTCGAAGAGGCTGGCGAGGTTCTTCTCCGTCTCGCCGATGTACTTGGACACCACCTTGGACAGGTCGACGCGGTAGACGGGCAGGCCGGTGGCCTTGCCGAGCAGCGTCGCGGTGAGGGTCTTGCCGGTGCCAGGGGGGCCGTGGAAGAGCGTGCGGTAGCCGGGCTTGAGCTGCTTGCCCAGCCCCCAGTCCTCCAGGAGCGTCCCCTGGTAGCGGGCCCAGGTGATGATGTCCTCGATGTCATCGCGCAGGGGCCCGTCGAGCACCAGGTCCTCCCAGCCCTGCTTCGTGGAGATGCGCTGCGCGGGGAACTCGGGGCCGAAGGGGGGCTGGTAGTGGGCGCCGGTGGTGAGGCGCTCGAGGGCCTCGGGGGTGAGCTGGAGCGCGGCGGACAGGGAGGGCTCGTCCGCGTGACGGCGCTCGAGCCGAAGCACGCGGCGCGTGAACAGCGGGTGGTCGGGGTGGAAGAGGTGCAGGTGTGTCAGGCGCGCCTGGAGGTCGTCTCCGGCGAGGAGGAACAGCGCCGTCTCGCCGGTGGGGAGGATGCCTCCGTGGGACTGGCCGACGACGCCGCCGAACTCGGTGAAGCGGCGGTCCAGGGCCTGGTTGCGCAGGAAGAGCGGGTCCAGCACGGCGGGCTGGAGGTGGGGCAGCGCGGCGAGGATGAGGAGCAGTCGCTCCGCGGTGGTGCAGTCGAGCTCGCGGAGCAGCTCGGCGTAGGGGGCTTCGTGGGTGGGGAGCGGCGGGGGCGGGAGGGTGTCGAGGAGCGGCGCGGGGAGGAGGCTTCCGGCGTGTTGTTGGAGTCGGAGGTCCAGCCACTGGGTGAGCCAGGCGACCTCGGCGCGGAGGCACTCGGCGTTGGTGGAGAGCGCGTGGGGGGCCATGTCGCTACCAGGAGACGTAGAGGGGTTGGGGCATCCACGGGTGGGTGAGGATGGAGAGGCTCCAGGGGACCTGGTCGACGAGCACGTCGAGCGTCTTGCGTTGCACCTGGAGCTTCCAGCGGTCCTCGAGTTGTTCGAGGCGTCCTTCGCGTTGGAGGAAGGTCTCGCGCAGGCCGGCGACGGAGGTGCCGGAGAGGATGGTCCAGTGGGCGATGAGGGCCTTGAGGAGCCGGTCGCAGAGGGACTGCTCCTGTTCGGTCATCTCGATGCCGCTGGGGATGGGGGTGGGGACGGGAAGGCCGCAGAGAATCTTGTTGAGGACGAGCAGGGGCTCGGGCGCGGAGGTGCGGCCGTCGACGAGGTACTGGAGCAGGTGCACGGCGCGCATGGCGGGCTCGGGGTCCAGGCGTGTCTTGCCCTGGTCATCCACGTGCGTGAGGCCCAGCTCGCGGAAGAGGTGGGGCAGGAAGGGGCTGGTGAGGATGAGGCCCGCGTTGTCGATGTAGATGGGATTGCCGTCGTGGTCGCCGTGCGGGTCCGCGCCGAGCTGGAAGGAGGTGCGCTGACGCGAGGGCCGGGTGGTGGGGCGCGGTCGGGGTGGAGTGGTCCAGGCGGCGAGGAAGGTGGCGCGTCGCTGTTGGAGCACGGAGGCCAGGCGGGGGCTGGACTCGTGGTGGGCCAGTTCGATGGCGCGCTCCAGGAGTCGCTCGGCGACGCCGCGTGAGTCCCGGTGCGTGGGGTGGGCGCCGCGCAGGCGGGTGGAGAAGTGCTCGAGGAACGCGGAGATGAGCTGTTCGAGTCCGAGGTTTCCTCCGGGCCTTTTCCCGAGCAGCTCCAGGATGAAGCGCCAGAACGCGGAGCGCTCCGTGAGGGAGGGCGCGTCGGAGGGGGCGACGTCCTGCCAGGCGGCGATGAGGATTTCGACGGTGGACAGGAGCGCTGCGTGGAGACGGGGCGCGAGCACCGCGGAGATGCGCGCGAGGAGCGGGTCGGGGAGGGTGCGGGCCCAGTGCTCCTGGAGGTGGCGGCGGTGCACGTGACGGCGGATGAAGCCGTGGAGCACGTCCGGGGATTCGTCGAGGAGCGACTGGAGCAGGCGGAGCAGGGCATCGTCGGAGAGCCCCGCGTAGCGGTCCGCGCTCTCCGCGAGGAGGAAGGCGAAGAGGGCTTCGCGTGCTTCCGGACTGTCGTGCGTGCGGAGGGGCGCGGAGGCGGAGGGGCTTTGTGGGGCGCTGAGCGGGGTGGCGATGGGGCGAAGGTGGGTGGCTGGCTCTGTGCGCGAAGAGGTGTCACGTGAGGAGGCGCTGTCGGGGGACCGTGCGTCTCTTGCTCGAAGGGCGTCACGTTCGTGGCGCGGGTGTTTCACTGGCGCCGCGATGAAGTCCGTGTCGCTGTGTGCGAGGTGTTCCGCGGGAGGCGGTGCATCCGTGCGGCGACCCGTCGGAGGTGTCGCATCGCTTGCGAGCGCGGGCGTGCTCCTGGAGCCGGAATGCACGGCATCTCTCGTGTCGATGCGGAGAGGTGCCGAGTCGCTCCCGCGCATATCGAGGTCGCCGTGGTTGAGGCGGTCCTCTCTTTGTGCGTGCCGCTTAATGTCGTCGTTGCTGAAGGGCGCCGCGACTGAGTCGCCGTGACCGAAGAGTGCTTCAGTCCGTGTACGCGAGACCGAGTCTCTGCGGCTGTGGGGGGTCTGAGCTTGTTCGTGCGAGCCGGAGTCGTGGTCTGGAGGTGCCTCGTCTCGCACACTCGGAAATGAGTCGCTGTGAACGAGACGCGCTTCAGTCCGCGTGCGCGAGGTCGAGTCGCCGCGATCGAGGAACGTCTCGGCTTGTTCGTGTGAGCCGGAGTCGTGGCTGAGAGGTACCTCGTAACGCGCACGCGAAACCGGGTTGCTGCGACCGAGAGACGTCGCGGCATGTTCGCGCGAGCCGGAGTCGTCGTGGTCGAAAGGTGCCTCGTCGTGTGCACGCGGAACTGAGCTGCTGCGGCCGAGAGAAGCTGAGGCTTGTTCATGCGAGCCGGAGTCGTGGTCGAAAGGTGCCTCGTCGTATGCACGCGGAACTGAGCTGCTGCGGCCGAGAGACGTTGAGGCTTGTTCGCGCGAGCCGGAGTCGTGGTCGAAAGGTGCCTCGTCGTATGCACGCGGAACTGAGCTGCTGCGGCTGAGAGACGTTGAGGCTTGTTCGCGCGAGCCGGAGTCGTCGTGGCCGAAAGGTGCCTCGTCGTGTGCACGCGGAACTGAATCGGTGCGGCGGAGGAGCTTCTCGGCTTGTTCCTGCGATCCGGAACCACCATGGCTGAGAGGTACCCCGTCTTGTACACGCGAAGCTGCATCTCTGTGGCTGCGGGACGTCGCTACTCGTTCGTGCAGGCCTGAACCGTCATGGAGGAGGTGTGCCGCGCCCTGCGCGAGAGAGTCTGAGTCGCTGCGGTCGCGAGGTGTCTCGGTCCGTTCGTGCGATTGAGAATGGTCATGGCCGGAGGCTGTTTCGTCTCGTGCACCTGGAGCTGCACCTCCGTGGCTGCGGGACGACACTGCGCGTTCGTGCGAGCCGGAGCCGTCATGGCCGAGAGGTGTCCCGTCTTGGATGCGCGAAGCTGCCTCGCCTCGTGGGACGAGGCTCTCGCCTTGGTCGTCCGAGTCGGAACGGTTGTGGCTGGGAGTTGCCCTGTCTTGAGCACGCGATGCTGCCTCGCTTCGAGGGACGAGGCTCTCGCCTTGGTCGTCCGAGTCGGAACGGTTGTGGCTGAGAGTTGCCCTGTCTTGAGCACGCGAAGTTTCATCGCTGCTGCTACGGGACGTCTCTACTCGTTCGTGCGGGTCTGAGTCGTCATGGAGGAGGGATGCCTCGTCTGGCGCGAGGGACGCTGGGTCGCTGCGAGACCTCCCTGCTCGTTCACGCGAATCGAGATCGTGGCCGAGGCCACGGTCCGCTGCGTCTTGTCCGTGCGGAGTGGGGACTCCTCGGTTGAAGGCTGCTCCGTCTTGTCCCTGCCGAAGCGGAACCGCACCGAGTGCAATAGAGCCCGGTCTCACTCCATCACGCGGACCCTCCCGCGTCGGACGCGAACTCGTGTGCTCATCAGCGTGGCCCACTGCGTCCATGCGCGAGCCGTCAACGTCTCCCGCGCGACCTCGAACACGAATCTGTTCGAGCACGGAGAGGAAGACCTCCGCATGTTTCTGGAGCACGCCTCCCGATGCTCCCCACTCCTCGATGACCCGAGACAAGAACCCCTGGGCCTCCAGGGTCATCTCCGTCCCGAACAGTCTCCGCAGCAGTCGGCTCACGGTGCTCCGGGAGAGCGGCGCCGTCTCCCCCAGCAACAGCAACTCATGGAGCACCGTCTGCCGTGCGCCCTCGATGCCGCCGGGCAGCACCCGCTCCGGAAGCTCCCTCATCGCATGGAGCAACGCCCTCATCGACCGGGACTCGCGCGGACGCAGCAAGTCCATCGCCCTGCCGAGAACCTCCGCTCCGCTCCGGTCGACCAGCGCTGTCCGCAAGTCCTCCGTGTCTCGCAGCGCCAGGAGGAAGTGCCGACTGTCCTCGGGAAACGACGTCAACAGCGCGCCGAGCAACTCCTCCACCGTCGGCCCTGTCTTCCCCCTGAAACGAAGTCGACTTACCAACGCGGACTTGAGCGCATGCGCCTCCCACTGGGACAAATCCGAGTCACGCGTCCCCCGGTCCTCCACGACCCCCGAAACCCGCGTCGCCGCGAGCTCCTCCAAATCCACCGACTTCCCATCGAGCAGCGTCGCGAGCAGTCGCGCGAAGAACAGCGGCTTGTCCTCGGCCCGCGCCGCGAAAACGGGGAGCGCCGAGCGCAGCGGGCTCCCCTCATCCCCAGGTCGCGGCATCAACCGCACGAGCAGCTTCGACAGCACCTCCTCGGGAATCCGCCGCACCGCCCGGACCAGCCGCGTCAGCGAGCCACCCGACTGCTCCCAACCGAGCACCCGCCGTTGCAACGAACGAGGCAGCTCCGGCAGCGTCGCCACGACCCGCTCCGCCGTCAGCTCCGGCATGCGCACGAGCGTTCCCCACGGCAGCTCCCCATGCCGGAGGTAGTACCGAAGCGCCTCCGCCAGCTCATACCGCGCCGACGCCGACTCCGTGGTCGCCAGCTCCTCATCGAGGACCGGAGCCTCGACCTCCTCGACCTCGGGAAGAGGCAGCTCGCGCACCAGCTCCCCGATGACGGAGGACAGCGACGCCAGCACCGGGTGCCGCTTCCGCACCTGCTCCAATCCCGAGTCCAGAGTCGTCAGCAGCTCCGGATAGTCCAGACCCTGGCTCTCCGAGACGCCCTCGAGCAGCAGCTTCAACGCGCTCTTGCGGTTGAACTGGGAACCCGCGTCCTTCACCAGATACGTCAGCGTCAGCGACCAGAGCAGCCGTGACAGCGCCCGGTCACTCAGCGGGAGCACCGGCTCGATGCGATGGAGCGCCTGGAGGCTGACGATGTAGTCGATGAGCAGCGCCGCGTGCTTCGGCTCCAGGAGCATCACGAGCTGCTCCAACTGCCGCTGGTCGAGCTGGAGCACCAGCCGGTCCAGCACCCGTCCCAGCGTGGCGTGCTTGCCCACCAGTCGCACCAGCGCGGCCGGAGAGCTCCGAGCGAGCTCGGCGAAGAGCGCGCCGAACGAGAACGCCACGCCATGCGGCGCCCAGAACGGCAGGGTGCCATGCAACAGGTAGTGCTCCATCAACTCCAGTCGAAGCGCCTCCTCGGTCCGAGGCCGGTCCTCCTCCCGCGTCGACGAACGCCGCTTCTGCACCGCCTGCTCCGCGGCCTCGTGGAGCCGCAAGGTGAGCCGCTCCTCCACCACCTGCTCGAAGTCGTCGAACGGCACCGTCCCCAGGTCCACGTCGAGCCGGTCGATGCGCAGATGCAGCCCAGGGACATCCACCGCGTCGAACACCTTCTCGATGATGGCGAGCAACCGACGCCGGTTGAAGTCACTCAGCCGAGGCTGGAGCGCCAGCGCCTGCTCCTCCGACTCCAGCGTCACCCGCAGCGTCTGCTTCCGAAGATGATGCCGGGAGCCCGTCATTCGGTGTCCGCCTCGGATTCGCGGGCCGCCGCTTCCAGGAAGTCCCTCAATCGCGCCGAGGCCAACGAGAGCGCCAGCGCGTCCCCCTGCCGGAGCGCGTTCCGCCACGCCCAATAGAGCCGCTCGAACGCCGCCATGCGCGAGGACCCGAGGAACAGACACTCCGCGACCACCAGCGCGGGCGCGTTGCTCCGGATGACCTCGCGCGCGAACGTCTGGAACTCCGGCTCACGCCACTCACCCGTCGCCGTGGAGAGGACCGCCGTCACCGTGAAGCTGTAGGGGAAGACATCTTCACCCTCGCGCCGAGCGGACCGCAGCAGGAGGTGCTCCACGATGTAGAGCTGCGAGCGCTGTTGGTTGAGCTGGCGCGCCTGCTCCACGAGCGCGTGTGCCCGAGCCACCGCGCCCTCCACGTTCGGGAACTTCCCCGCCAGATGCCAGCCCGCCTCGGACGGCGCCTTGCACACCAGTGACAGCGAGGACTCCCCCGGCAGTGTCCCCACGCGGAAGTGCTCCAGCGCGCCCGCCGCGTTCAGGAACTCACCTCCGAGCATCTGGGAGCGCAGCGGCGGCGCGGGAGGCCTCTCCGGCGCGGGCAGCGAGGCGACGGGCGTGAAGCGCTCCTCGAGCATGTCTTCGTACCGTGCCAGCGCGCGACTCTCCGGCGCCGTGCTCGCCGAGTCCGAGAGATTCAGCCCATGCTCATCCAACCCATCGATGAGCGAGCGCGAGTCGGCGACGGGCATCCCCAACTGGATGCGGCTCTTGATGGCCATGCCCGCGACGTTCCGCGGTCCGGGGCGCTCCAGCGCGTCGATACCGCGTCCCCGCGAATGCGTGCTCTCGACCAGGTGCTCGAACAACGTGAGCTTCGCGCGAAGCACCCGCTCGGCCTGGAGCGCATCCGGGGTGCCGTCCCATGCCGTGCCCGCGACGGAGTCCTCGTCCAGCTGCTCCGCGCAGAGCGCCAGCAGCACATCGAGGAACCGGTTGCGTCGCGCGGTGACGGGGTCCTGGCTGGCGACGAGCTCCTCCAGCCCGCGCGCATAGCCCGGCGAGTCACCTCCCTCCGAAGGCCGCGCGAGCAACGGCTCCACGTCCGGAACCGCGTCGGTGAGGAGCTGGAAGAAGTACGTCCGCTGCAAGTCGGGGTCGCCGGAGAACAAGTCCCGCACGTGCGCGAGCTGCGCGAAGAAGTCCGTGAGGAGCTGTTCGAACACGAGCAGGTAGCCCTTGAGCTGGCGCGCCTGCGCCTGGCGAGGGCGGGGTGCGCCCTCGGGGAGCCCCGCGGACCCGATGCCGTAGACCATGGGGTACTGCGTCTGGATGGACGTGTACGCGCGGAAGTGCTGGCGCTGTCCTCGGGGCATGCCGAGGTACTCCTCGTATTGGGTCCCCAGCGGATGGGTGCGGCGCTGCTCGGCCCACAGCCGCTCCAGCTCGCGGCGCACGCGTGCCGGATGGGGCTTCACCTCCACGCCGTTGCGCAAGAGCCGGATCGAAAACCCACCGCGCTTCGAGTCCGTGCGGGTGTCGAGCCTCAGCACCTGCGCCGGTGCCACCGGCAGCGAACCATCGGGCCCCGTGGCGACCTGTCCACCCGCGCGCAGGCTCACTCCGCGGACGCTGGAGACGCCCGGTGTCTGCGCCATGACTCGCGTGAGGTCCTGGATGGCGATGGACGTCGCCTTGGGCTGCAGCTGTGCGTCCTCGATGAAGCCGTTGCGAAGCAGCGGCCCCTCCAGGATTTCATCCGGCGTCTGGCCCGCGTCGAGCAGGGACTTGAGCGACTCGCGACGCGGCTCCGGCGCGAGGAGGTTGCCGATGCGGAAGAACAGCGCGGCGAGGATGTCCTCGGGAGTCCGTCGCTCCTCGATGCTGGCCTCCGCGACGACGACGGCCTCGAGCGGCTCCAGGAGCGTGATGTCGCGGAGGTCCTCGCACAGGGCGCGGTGCCGGTTGTAGACGCGGCGGACGGCGTCGATGATGGCGTCGGGTGCGCGCTCGTCGGTGGCGCAGTCGTCCTGCCCCGGCGCGAGGAGCGTCACGTCGTAGAGTCCCTGGACCTCGCCGGTGGTGACGGGGGTGAGCCAGACATTGGCGACCTGGGGCACGCGGTCGATGAGCAGCTTGCGGTAGTCGCGCTCCGTCACCGGGTCGCACGGGAGGATGTCGAGCGCGGGGAAGAGCCCCTGTCTCGCGGGCTCGATGCGGCCCGTGACGGGGTCCAACAGCAGGTCGGCGAGTGGGAACGTCGCGCGGTAGGACAGCTCCGTGAGCGCATAGCAGAGCTGCTGCAGCGTGGTGACGCCGGAGTCACTCGCGTTGTAGTCCGTCCATATCTTCCCCGAGAGCGCCTGGAGGAGCGCGGTGCCCTCCTTCTCGAGCGCGGAGTAGTCCAGGCCCACGTTCGAGGGCGGCGCGGTGGTGACGGTGACGGGCTCTGCCATGGTGTGCTCCGAAAGGGCTCAGTAGCCATCCGCCGCCAGCAAGGCAGCGGGCGCGTCCGCGGCGCGCAGCGCGTGCCGGGTCTCCGAGGTGAGGAAGTACCAGTCGGACTCCAGCGACTCGGGACGAGGCGTGTGCGCCAGCTCCAGCGAGAGCAGCTCCTCGACGTACGGACGCGTCTGGATGAAGTCGGAGACGTCCGCGCTCGAGCCGTACTGGCCCTGTCGTGTCGCGCGGGACGCATCGAAGTACCAGGGGGACAGGTACTCCACGAGCTCGCGGTCGAGTCGCTCCAGGCTCGCGCCCGTCTCCTCTCCCGCGCGGAAGCGCACCTGCGCGTCCACCTTCACGCGGACATAGAGGGGATTGACGGCGCGGACCTGGGCGAAGCCGCTGGCGCGCTCGGCGAGGAATTGCTCGACGCGCTCGAGCAGCTCGGACGTGGCCTGGGGCACCGTGGGGTCCGCCGACGCCGTCGCATCGCGCCCGGGCACCACCACCACGAGCACCGCGCCCGGCACGCCGGACTGACGGGGCGCGTGCGCGGGCAGGGCCTTCACCTTCCAGAGAGAAGGGAAGCGCTCCAGGGCCAGCCGCTCGTAGTCCCACGCCAGCACCGCGCGCTCCTTGTGGCGCAGCCGCTCCGAGGCGCGGACCTCGAACGTGCGCGCCGTCTCGGGCGGGCGTCCTCCGAATGACGCCATCGGCTGGGAGATGTCGCCGATGTCGGGCAGCTCCTGCACGGACTGGCTGATGGCCCCCGCGGGCACGGGCGTGTCCACATCGACGCCTGGCTCACTTCGCGTCGCCGTCACCGCGTGTGGCGTGAGCGCGAGCGTCCGTGGGAAGTCCTCCGCCTCGTCCGGGACGGAGGCGCGCAGCCATTGATAGTCGCCCTCGTCGGCGACCTTCGGCATCAGCGTGCTGCCTCGCGAGGTGAAGGTGGGCAGACCCAGGGTGAGGATGCCCGTGCCCTGCAGTCCGCGCGTCGAGTCCGAGAGGACCTGGTCCGGAGGCAACGGACTCCATCCCGTCGGAGTGAGCCACTCCCACTGCACGGTGGGAACCTCGCCCGTCCCCGTGAAGGTGCCGCTCATCTGGAACAGCATCGTGAGGCTCTGGGCTTCGTCCAGGCCGGTGAAGCCGAGGTACAGGTTCGCGGGAGCCTTGAAGTGGGGGAGCAGCGCCACCGCCCGCTGCGGGTCGGCGGTCACCTGCTTGAAGCCCTCGAAGGGCAGCAGGTGGAAGTAGCGCGCCTCGTCGAGCAGGCAGTGCGCGGAGTAATGCACGGCCAGCGTCTGCACCTGGGGCAGCCAGGGGGGATTCGGGTACTTGATGTCCTTGAGGATTCGCGAGCCCTCCGTGGGAGGAGGCTGCGAGCCGTCGGGCAGCTCCGCCAGCACCGCGTTCAACACGTTGACGGTGTAGAGCGAGTCACCGAAGGCATACGACGGAGTGGCCAGTCGGAGCTCGAGCGCGCTCGTCGCCGGGTCGTAGTAGTCGGGCGGCGTGCCGGGGGCCACGTCGAACTGCTTCAGCACGGTGTCCTGGCACAGCGTGCCGCGCGGCTCGGGCGGAGGCGTGTCGCAGTCTGGCTTCGTGCGGAAGAGGCAGCCGCGCACGCCCTCCTTGGGCACATCATCGCTCGGAGGGGACACGGGGCACGGCGGCGAGCTGGGAGCCGCGAGGGGCTGGAGCGTCCAGGCCCCGGGCCGGAGCACGCGCAGGTCCACGCTGAAGCTCGTGTTGTCGAAGAGGTTCTCCGTCGGCAGTCCGTCGGGCCCCACGGTGTAGTCGCGGTAGTAGCCCGCGAAGCCCTCCTTGTCCGAGGGGAGGTTGAACCAGTCGAGCGCGAGCGAGAGCGTGTCGAGGCGTTTGACGAAGAGCTCGGAGTGGCGCAGTCGCGCGTACGAGCCCACCACCGGCGAGGCGCCGAAGAGGGCCCACGGGGTGCTCGGGTCCACCTCGCCTTGGGTGTTCTCGATGCTCACGCCGGTCAGGTCGCGCACCTGGACCTGCAGCTCCAGGTTCTGGAAGGCCACCGCGTCCAGCAGCGACACGGGATGGACCTCGACGCCGTTGCGCAGGGCGACGGGCTCGGGGCTCAGCAAGGCGCGCAGCATGGGCAGGTCCGGCGCGGGCGCGGCGCCGTTGGGCACCACGGGCGGCGCGGACGGGGGCAGCTCGAACCAGAGCCCGAAGAACGTCACCACGGGCACCACGCCCACGGGGCCGAGGTTCGCGGGGAGGATGGGCTCGTAGCGCTCCACCGTCAGCCAGCCATCCTCGGTGGAGACCTGGAGGGTGAACGACTCACGCAGCACCTGGAGGAACACGGTCTGCGCATCCAGGCCGGTGGCCTCGGCGAGCGCCTCCAGTCGGGTGCTCAGGAGGCGAGCGGACTCGGATGAGAGGGGCACGTTCAACGTCACCACGCGGCTGCCGCCCGTCAGGCGCAGGTAGCTGGAGGCGAGCGCGAAGCCGAGCGCCGCGGGGCCCGTGACGGCGGTGGTGGTGACGCCCTCCTGCACGGCACCGAACGTCGCCCAACCCGGAAGCGGCTCCGCGGCCGGGTCCGATGCCACCGCCGGCTCGAGAGGCATCTCCGAGATGAGCACCTGCTTGACGACGGTGAGCGGCGCCTCTCCTTCGACGGGCGGAGTGGTGGTCGGAGGCTTCGGAGATGGGTGCGGGCCGTCGATGAGACCGGGTCGTGAGGCCGCTGACGGTCGTGGCCCGAGCGCGCCGGGCGTCGAACGCTCCCGGTCCGCCGACGCGGGCCCCAGGTCGCCTCTTGCCGAGGTCACCGGCTGAAGCAGCCCACCGGATGGCGGTTGCGTGCCTTGCGCGCTGGGTCCGGAAGCGGCGAGCACGCGCGAGCTCGCGACGGGCGCCGCGACCTCCGGAACCAGCGGTCCCCGCAGCACACGGAGCGCGAGTCGTCGGGCCACGGTGGCGCGGGAGACGCCCACCGTGTTGTCCGAGGCGAAGAGGATGTCCTGTCCATCCGGACGCTTCCCCGCGGGGAACAGGGTGCCTCGGGGAACGACCTCACTTCTCACCGCCTCGTCATCGGCGAGCGTGAAGGTGAGGTACGTGCTGTCCGGCAGCGCGCCCCGAGGACGCAGTCGCAGCACGTCGCGGTGATAGAAGGGCGCGTACCGCCCCGACACCGAGTTGACCGTGTCCTGCGCGGTGCGGAAGAGCCGCACGAACGCCATGTAGAGCGCCAGGTGCGGAGGATGGTCCCCATTCGCCAGCGCCGACGGCAGCACCTGCCGCGCGAGCCCCTGGAGCTGTGAGAGCGAATCCAGGAAGGCCCCCAGCAGTGGCTCCAGCTTCGCCATCGCCGAGCGCGCCCGCGCCTCCTTCGTCGCACCGCGATACGCCGAGCCATCCGCCGGCAGGTCCTCCAGCCCCCAGAGCGGCGACATCCCAGCGATGTCCAGACGGATGAGCCGCCCCAGCGCCTGCGGTCCGGCCGCGCCCTTCGCCATGCTCACCAACGAGCGCAGCGCCCCCGACAGCGGCCCCTCGACGGCGCCCACCAGGTCCTGCCCCAGGAGCCGCGCCGCCTCACCCTGCGCGCCCAGCCCCGCGCCGCGCAGCCAGAGGTCGAACCGACGCGCGAGCCCGAGGAGGAGCTCGAAGCCTTCCGAGAGCGTCTGGAACGCACGCTCCGGCGTCCGCGCCAGGTCCACCTCCCGCGCCGTGCGCAGGAACTGCTCCTCCACCGAGCCCGTGTCGAGCGCGTCGATGGACGCGAGTACCATCACCGGGTCCGCGAGGAAGAACTCCGACCAGTTCCCGTCGCGCTGGTTCTTCAAGTCATAGAAGTAGACGAGCGCCCCGAAGCGCGGCGCGAAGTCGAGCAGCTCCGAGCGCGTGCGTCCGTCCACCGGCGCATACCCGTCCTCCAGCGCGCGCAGCCACCGCGTGAGCTGGCTGGGCGCGTCGTTGATGGCGACCTTCTTGTCGAGCGGAGCCATGGTCTAGGGCCCCGTGACCGGGATGCTCCCCTCCTGCAGATAGAAGGGATAGACGAGGTTGCTGCGCGAGTTCGTCTGCGTGACGACATAGGACACGGTGATGGTGAGCAGCCCCTCCACCGAGGCGTCCTTCTGCACCGTCACCGCGTCCACGACGATGCGCGGCTCCCAGTAGAGGATGGCCTGCTGGACGTAGTCCTGTATCTGCCGCGTCAGCGTGGTGTTCACGCCGCGGAACACCATCGTCCGCAGCTCACAGCCGTAGTTGGGCAGCATCGTGCGCTCGCCCAGCGACGTGGACAGCAACACCCAGAGGCTCTCGCGGATGTCCAGCTCGCCGCTGGCCATCATCACGCCGCCGGTGCTCCGGGAGAACGTGGGCGGGAAGCTCCACCCGGTGCCGAGGAACGAAGGGGCCTTGGTCTCCATCGCGCCTCACCCTCCAATCATCACCGTGGGCAGGCCCACGAGCACGGTGCCGCCATGGGCCGTCTTGTCCCCCAACCGAGCCGCGGGCAGCCCCATCACCTTCACCGTCATGGAGCCCTTCACGATGGCGTCCGGCGGCCCCACGCAGATGGCGATGTCGCCCACCTTCGCCGCGGGCAGCCCGCCGATGAGCACGGTGACGGCGCCTGGGCCCGCGATGGGACCCCCGACGTGCGGCACCTGCGCGGGACCCACGGGCGTCGTCATGGGGCACTGATGGAAGTCGGTGAGTCGGGCTGCGGGAGGCATGAGGCACTCCTTTCAGGCACGGCACTCAGTTGATTTTGACCAGCGTGCCGCGCACCGTGAGGACGCCGCTGGACGTCACCTCGGCCTGCGCGTTGCCGCTGGCCGCGAACTTCATCGAGGCCTTGTTCGTCACCTGCGCGCCGCTCACGGAGACGTTCCCCGTGGCCTCGAGCGTCAGGTTCCCCCCCGCCTTCACCGCCACGTTGCGCTTCGCTGAAATCTTCACGTCGGACGCGCTGTCCAACACGATGCCGCCCTTGGACAGCGACACGGTGTTGCCATTGCTGTCCTGGAGCGAGATGGCCCCGGACGCGTCGTCCAGCTTCACCGTGTGGCCGCCGGGCGTCTTGATGAGGATGATCTTCTTCTCGTCGTCGAACGACAGCTCCAGCTTGGAGCGCGTCACCACGGCCTTCTTCGTGTTCTGCTCGTCTGGGGGAGACGCGGGCGCGCGCTGCTTGCTGTACACGGAGCCCAGGATGATGGGGTCTCTCGGGTCCTCGTTCATGAAGCCCACCACCACCTCGTCGCCCACCTCCGGATAGAACAGCGCGCCCACGCCCTTGGACGCGTAGAACATCCCCAGCCGCGCCCACACGCCCTGGCTCGGGTCCTGGAAGAGCGGCAGCCCCACCAGCACGCGCAGCTCCCCCCCGGGGTCCTTGGCCACCTGCTTCACCACGCCCGTCTGCAGTCCCTTGACGGGAGGCAGCTGCCCGGACGCTCCGGGCGCCGCGATGTCCGGCGACTCCGACGTGAACCAGCGCGAGGACAACCCGAAGTCCACCGTCGTCAGCCACCGCCCGTCCTCGATGTGGTGCCTCACGCCGCTGATGAAGGCCGTGCCGTTGAAGCGAGGCCCCAGCCCGCCCAATTCCAGCGTCTTGCCCACCTTGGCGAGCGCGCTGCCCTGGAAGCGCACCGTGCCGCGAATCTTCGACAGCTTCGACAACAGCAGCTCCGCCGAGGCCCAGTCCTGGAGGTCCGTGGACGTCAGCTCCGCGCCCGTCTGCACCACCACCTTCTTCGCGCCGAAGACCTTGGCCAGCTGCGCCGACGAGACGTTGCCCTGCTCCTTCACCGACACCGCGCGAGGCCCCGACTCGATGAGCTTCTGCGCCCCCGCGTCCCAGGTGTAGCCCTTGATGGAGGACGCATCGAACTGCGTCGTCGCATCCAGCTCCGCCTGCAGGTCCAGGATGGTGGTGCCGTAGGCCACCGCGAGCACTGGCGTCTGGCTCGTGTCCGGCTCCGCCACCGTCACCTTCCCGCCGTCCGCCATGACGACCAGGCCGTTGAGCTGCGCCCGCGTCACCATCAAGTCCCAGTCCGTGGCGTAGTACTGGACGATTTCGTCGTGCACGCCCGTGGTGGCCTCCACGCTCCCGGACAGCCCGTTGCGCGACAGCAGCGTCTGGATGAGCGCGCTGTCCTTCACCTTCTCGAAGAAGCCGCTCTTGCGCTCCAGCGTCATCTTCAGCGCCTCGTCGCTCAGCTCCACCACCAGCTTCGAGCCCGACCCAGCGTCGATGTCCAACCCCTGCCGGCACACCACCCCTTCGAAGATGCGCGTGTTGTCCCCGTCGTAGCCGGCGGAGATGGTGACGCGCGCGCCGGGCAGGAAGGTGGACATCGCGCTGATGGGGAAGGTGCCCGTGGCGGCGTCCCCGTCGAACAACACCAGCTTCGCGCGCGGCAGCTTGTTGACCCCCAGCCACGTGTCCACCGAGACGACGCGGAACGTGGTGGGGATGAGCGCCCCGTCCGCCTGGATGGCGAACGTCGTCAGGGCGCCTGCGTCCTTCGCGGGCGAGGGGGGGCTCATGTCTGGCGCTCCTGGAGCGGCGGGAAGACCAACTGCGAGCCCACCGTGAGCCGCCGGAAGTCGACCAGGCCGTTGACCCGCGCGACCTCCAGGTAGAGCGTGCTGGTGCCGTAGATGCGGAAGCACATCAGCGGCAGCGTGTCGCCCGCCTTCACGGTGCGCACGTGCGTCAGGTCCGGAGAGCTCATCCGCGCCTTGAGCGCCAGCTCCACCTCGTCGTTGTAGCCGAGGAACGTCCCCTTGGCCCGCGCGCGCAGCGGCGTGCCGTCCGGCTTGAACAGCGTGTACGTCATGCTCAGCTTCGACAGCCGGCACTTGAACAGGAACGTGCCCCACGACAGCTTCAGGTAGTTGGGGCTGTGGATGTTCCCGTTGTAGGTGAAGACCAGGTTCTTGAACTTCGACACCTGGTCCGCGATGCCATCGTCGGTGAAGGGCATGAGCCCCGGCAGCGGGCTGGGCACCACGCCGGTGCCGTCGAACACCAGCTCCAGCTCCACCGTGTCGGAGGGAATGCGGTTGAACTCCGGCGAGCCGCCGCTGCTGCCCTGCGGCTGCACGTCGTTGTACTTGACGCAGTACGTTTGCGAGTACGACGCCGGGTTGATGTACACGGTGTAGCGGCCCACCTCCGACGTGAAGTCGGACTTCTGGTAGGCGATGACGTTCATCTTCTCGAGGCTGCCGGAGAACCCCATGGTCAACGCTCCCGCTGGGCCTTGAGCACCTGGAGCACGCGCCGCACGCACTCCTCCATCATCCGCTCCTTCTCCGCTTGCTCCTCCGCGTGGTTGCAGTCCGCCACCGGCGTGCTGGACACCTCCAGGCCGTCTTCGCCCGAGCCGTCCTTCACGTTGACCTGGATGCCCACCTCGTTGACCTCGAGCGGCATGTGCGCGCGCCTCACATCAACCGAGAGGTGAGCTGGGCCAGCTTGATGGCCACGGAGGCCGGGCTGCCCAGGTTCACCCGCTCGAAGTAGTTGTAGGACAGCTCCAATGACTCGGTGAGGATGCGGTTCTCCTGCGAGCTCATCGGTGAGACCTGCCAGCGCAGCGGCCACGCGTTGACGAAGCCCCACGCCACCAGCGGCAGGCCTTCCTCGTTGAGCAGCAGCACCAGGATGTTCTGCGGGAGCAGGGGCAACGACAGCCCCGAGCCCACGCTCTGTCCGAACCACTCCGCCAGGAACGAGTCCCGCGTCACCACGCCCCGCTTGAGCACCAGGTTGGAGTACCGGGCCGCCTTGGGCAGCTTGTGGATGAAGCGGTTCTCGCCGCCCTCGGTGACGTCCTCGGTGTCCCAGCGGGCCTCGATGCCGGAGATCTCCTGGAACGACGCGTCCAAATCGCTCGCCGCCGCGAGCAGCGTCGCGGAGCCGAGCACGGAGACGCTGAAGTAGAACGCGCCTGGCGGATAGTAGGGTTCGGACATGGCGATGAGAGGGATTAAGGCGCGGCGACGACGAGCGTCTCGAAGGCGACCTCGAGCGTCTCCACGGCCACCTCGTTGCCCTCGGACTTGAGGTCCGTGCCGGAGAGCTTCGTGGGCCACGCGTTGTTGAGCGTCCACGTCATCTTCGGCGCGCCCTGCTCATCCAGCAGACTGATGATGACCGTCCGCCGGGCAATCGTGTTCATCTTGATTTCGTTGTACCAGGCCCAGAAGCGGGCATCGTTCACGAAGATGCCCTTGCGCATCCTCACGTTCCCCACCTTGCCCAGGCCGGGCATCTTGATGGGGAAGAAGCTGGGGTTGTTGCCGTGCCGGTACTCGATGACCTGCGTCTCCGTCTCCAGGCCATCCACTTCCTGGAAGCTCACGGAGGTGTCGTCCCCGAGCTGCACGGAGAAATAGAATTTCGGCAACGGCCAGATGTCGTTCTGAACTTCTCCTGCCATGGCGGCTCCTCGTTCGGCTTGAATCGGGTGGAATCAGTCGTCACAACGGCACGGCGCGCTACGCGCTGGCGCCTTCCATCTTCTGCTTGAAGGTCAGCTCGATGAACTCCGCCGGGCGGATCATCTGCAGCGTGACCTGGACGACCATGTAGCCCTCGAGCACGTCCTGGGCCGTCATGGTGCTGCCCAGGCCGCACTCCACGCTGAAGGCGTCCGACGCCGTGGCGCCGAGCAGGCCGCCCTGGGACCAGAGCCCCTGCAGGAAGCTGGACACCATGGACGTCACCGACGCCCAGGTGTTGCCGTCGTTGGCGGAGAAGACGAAGCGGTCCAACGAGCTCTTCACCGACTGCTCCACGTAGACGAGCGTGCGGCGCACCTGGATGTAGCGCCAGTCGTTGCTGTTGCCGTCCAGCGTGCGCGCGCCCCAGACGACGGAGCCCCGGCCCACGAACTCGCGCACGGCGTTGATGGCCTTGCCGTCCACCGGGACGTTGAGGTCCGCCTGCTGGTCGTTGTTGAGCTTGAAGGTGGTGCTGGTGACGGACGTCAGGCTGACGTTGGCCGGCGCGTTCCACACGCCCCGGTTGGTGTCGTTCCACGTGTAGATGCCCGCCATGGCGCCGCTGGAGGGCAGCACGTCGTCCTTGCCGGTGATGACGCGCAGCATGTCCGTGAGCAGGGGCAGCGCGGCGGTGAGGTTCTGGTTGAGCGCCAGCACCTCCTCCTCGAGCGTGACGGTGCCCATCTTGTCGATGTCCGCGTCCACCGCCGTCTTGCGCGTGGGGTTGGTGGCGTAGAGGTTGGCGCTCTCCAGCTTGAGGATGTCCTTGAGCGTCGCCTCCAGGGTGATGTTCCGGTAGTCGAAGTCGCTCACCTCCTGCACGGAGGTGTGCAGGAAGGGGAAGTACGCCATGCCGTAGTTGAGGAACTTGTCCCCGAGGATGCCGCGGTAGTCGGTGATGACCTGCGTGAGGGTGTCCTTGGTGACGGTGGCGGAGCCCCACACGTCCAACAGCGCCACGCGGTCCTTGAGCTGCCCGCACTGGTCGAGCATCTTCGCGGAGACCTTCTGGTAGTCGGCCAGCGTGGTGAGGTTCACCGCGTCCGGGACGACGAGCATCGTGGGGCCCACCTGCTCGGCGATGACGTCCAGGCCGCCCTTGAGCGCGTCGGCGCCCAGCGTGGCCGTGTAGTCGCCCACGGAGACGATGTACGCGGTGCCGCCGCCGTTCGCGTAGAACAGCCGCAGGCTGTTGAAGAGGTTGAACTGGGTGCCGGTGGAGTTGACCAGGTTGTAGTACTTCCAGACGGGCGTGGCCGCGTCGTACACCTTGAAGTCGTAGTCACCGGCCTTCTGCTTGGTGGTGTCGGTGACCTCCTCCAGCCGGAAGAGCGGGTCCGGCGCGCCGCCGAAGACCTGCTGATAGTCCGCCAGCGAGTTGATGAGGATGGGCTTGTTGAGGACGGGCTTGCCGCTCAGCTGGGCCGTCTGGGTGTAGCCGATGAAGGCGGGCACCGCCGTCTGGATGCCGACGACGGAGGGTGGGAAGGCGTCCAGCTCGGTGACATAGACGCCGGGAGTCTTGCGTGCGGGTCGGGTGGCCATCGGGTCCTCGTTTCGTGGGTGGCGCTGCGGCTGCGGGGTTCAGAGGTTCAGGAAGATGTCCGAGTAGTCGCGCGCCCCTTCCAGCGAGGGCGCCGGGTCGCGCGAGTACCGGGTGGGGCGCGTGCTCCGGGGCTTGCCGGGCGCCGGCCCGCTCCGGGGCAGCACCAGCGCGGGCGTGGCGACGGGCACGCGCGACATCAGCGTGTTCTCGAAGAGGCCCTGGGTCCTCAGCCCCTTGAGCTCGAAGACGAAGCTGGAGAGCTCCTGCAGCGGCAGGTCCTGGTCCGCGATGAAGCACTGGGTCACCCCCGCGCCGGGGATGGGGACGGGCACGGGGCCGGAGAAGGTGACGGGCTGGGACGTGTCCGTGTCGACCAGGCGCAGCTGCTCGTACGTGACGCCCTTGGGCGGGACGACGAAGTAGCACCAGCGCGTGCTGCGCCGCTCGAAGCGCAGCTGCAGCTCCAGCGGGACGACGCGCGCGCCGTCTCCCTGCGGAGGCACGTCGCACAGGGGATACAGCCCCGTGTCCTGGGGGGAGGGCTTGGCCAGCACCAGGTCGATGAAGCCCAGCGGCGCGGGGTATGCCTGCGTGTAGAGGACGACCTCCTGGTCCAGCACCTGCCCGTCGGCGGCGAGCTGCCGCAGGGTGTAGAGCCCCTCGGGGACGCCCGCGAGGTCCAGGTAGAGCACCGTGCCCACGCGCTGCTCCTCCCCCGGCCCCTTCGCGCGCGCCTGGGCCACCTGCGCGCAGGTGATGAGGTAGGGCGTGCGCTGGGCCAGCAGGGACCTGGGGATGCTGCACGGCTTGCAGAGGACCTGCTCCCCGGACACATCCATCACCACGACGCGGTCCACCGCGTCGCTCACCAGCACCACCTGCACCTGGGTGCCCACCACGCGCTGCCGGCTGTCGGCGGTGACGTGCGTGCCGGGGTTGAGCAGGATGGGCGGGGCGACAGCGCCCTCGCAGTGGAGCGGCTGGTCCGTGGGGGACGGGGGGCTGCCCACGAAGTGCGCGCCCAGGTTGTTGAAGTAGAGGTTGTAGAGGTTGGGCTGGAAGTCGCTGGGCAGGTCGGTGAAGTTGACGAAGTAGGGCGTGTCGGAGACGAGCACGAAGGACAGCCACGTCCACTGGCCCTGCTGGCTCCTGCGCTCCACCGCGGAGAAGAAGGCGTCCAGGCGGTTGGAGTCGAAGAGCACGGAGAAGTCCGTGCCCTCGTCGAGGAAGAGCAGGCCCCAGTCGCGCATCCTCACCCGCGTGTCGGGCGTGGGCTGGCAGCGCAGCACGGGGCAGCGGTCCTCCGCGCCGTTGAAGTACGTGTGGCGCAGGTCCACCGTCACCAGCCGCTCATAGGAGTAGCGGCGGGCGGGCCCGTCGTTGCGGTGGGGCGCGGGGCCGGGCTGCTGCCGGGGGTCGGGCCTCAGCCGCGAGGGGCCGTCCAGGGCGCGCTCGTAGGCGCGGCGGGCGCGGCTCATGGCTCCTGCTCCCGGGGCTGCCCTGGCGCCTCGACACCCTTGGCCGCCGGCACCTGGGCCTGCATGGCCGTGCCCCGGTAGGGAATCATCCGGACCTTGTAGAAGACGGACGGCAGGTACTTCACCCCCGCCAGCCCCATCAGGTGGTTGAGCCCCAGCAGGTCCAGGTTGACGAACTCGAAGGTGAGCTTGTCGATGTCCGGGTCCAGCCCGGGCAGGCTCTGCTGGGTGAACCAGGGCGTCTGCTGGAAGTAGCTGATGACCTGGGAGATGGCCTCCAGGCCCACCGCGTACGCCTGGTCCTCGAAGTTGGCGTACAGGAGGACGAACAGGTCGATGTAGAGCGGCGGCGAGACGATGCCGTACGTGTCCTGCGACACGGGCACGTTGCGGTTGTACGTGCTGACGATGGTCTCGTGCTGGAGGTTGGCCAGGTACATCACCACCGCGTCGCGCGCGGGCGCGGCCGGACGGCCCTCGTGGTCCGTCAGGTTGGAGAGCACCACCCAGGGCTCCTGCCGGGGCGCCAGCTCCGCGTTGCGGATGAACTCATCCAGCCGCGCGCGGATGAGCTCCAATGTGCCTCCGAGCTTACCCAAGTCATACCTCTCTCAGCGCGCCCCCCGGGCACGTCTGTCTTCAAGGGTGGAAGTGAGACCCGGAGGGCCGCCGGGCTTCTTCACGAGGGCGCACCGGAAGAGGGCGCGCCGTCGTTGCCACTGATTGCGCTCGCGCGGGTGGTCTCGCGGAGTGAAGTCACAGTAACAGGTAAAGCCAGTGTGTCAAACGAGGGGGATTGGGCAGACGTGCCGGGGAGGATGTCTGTTGAAACCCGTTGTGTCTGTCTTTGGTGTCTGGGGAAGGAGGCGTCGCGAGGATGGGTGATGGGGCGCGGCGATTCCAACGCGCGGCATTCCCCTCCCGAGGGAGGGGCGGGGTCCAGGGCCTGTCATCCAGGGCTCACCTGGAGGGTCCGCGCGGGTCGTGTCCCCGGACAGCGCGGGGCGGGTGGGGCGGCCCAGGCGTCGACGGGGGAGGGTGAGTCAGCGCCGCCCGGGCCGGATTGTCGGCCTCGCGCGCGTTCCGGCGGGGGGGCGGGCGGAGGTAGGGCCCCGCAAACGAATGAGTCCGCCCTTCTTTCGAAGGACGGACTCGGTGTGGTTCAGCGTCCCCGGTGAAGGGGCCGATGGAAGGCTTTCAGAGCGACGCGGCGTCCAGGCCGGCGTCGGCCATGAGCAGCGCCAGCTCCGCCTTGAGCTTGTCCTTGGCGCGAATCTCCAGCTGGCGGGCGCGCTCGCGGGAGAAGCCGAAGTGCTCGCCCAGCTCGCTGAGCGTCATCTCGGAGTCACCCATCACCCGGTTCTCGATGATGAAGCGCTCGCGCGGATCCAACCGGCGCAGGGCGCGCTGCACCAGCTCGCGGGTGAGGCCCGCCTGCTGGCGGTCGGCCACCTCGTCCTCGTGCGAGGCGGTGGCGGACTCGACGAAGTCCAGGTGCGTGGCGTCGCCGTCCTCGCCCACGGGGGCGTCGAGCGACAAGTCACGGCCGCCCATGCGCTGCTCCATCTCGCGCACCTCGGAGGCCTTCACGTTGAGCTTGCGGGCAATCTCCTCCGCGTTGACGATGCTCGCGTCGCCGGCGCCCATGCGCTCGAGCTCGCGGCGGGTGCGCGCCAGGCTGAAGAAGAGGCGGCGCTGCGCCTGCGTGGTGCCCAGCTTCACCAGGCTCCAGTTGCGCAGGATGCAGTTCTGGATGTACGCGCGAATCCACCACACCGCGTAGGAGATGAGGCGGATGCCCTTGTCCGGGTCGAACTTCTGCACGGCCTTCATCAGGCCGATGTTCGCCTCCTGGATGAGGTCCGACATCTTCAGGCCGTAGGAGCGGTACTCGTAGGCCACCTTCACCACGAAGCGCAGGTTGCTGGTGACCAGCTGGTGGCCCGCCATGAGGTCGCCCTTGCGGAAGCGCCGCGACAGCTCCTGCTCCTGGGGCTGCGTGAGCAGCGGGTACTGATTGATCTCCGAGAGGTACGTGGAGAGGGAGTCCGGGGAGGAGAAGTGGGAGGAATCCTGCATGGCGTCTCTCGGGGAAGGGGGCCGTATGGGAGCCGCGCCTCGGCGGCACGGGAGGGGGCCTTCGCAATGCGCATGCCACCGTCCACTTGCGCCATTTCCCAAGGAGTCCAGGGGTTTGCATCACCGCCTGGGGGTGCTTAAGGGCGGACCTCTTTCGTTTTTACAGGGGGCTGATCCGAAGACTCTTCCGACTGTCTTCCAGTCGACGGAGCCTGGGAGTGGGTGTGGGGAGGAGCCCGGGCGAGCAGGGAGGCGGCTGTGCGCGGCGTCCTGTGGCATCGCCACCTTGGGGCATGGCGGACCTGTTCCAGCTCTTCGCGGTGTCGGCGGTGGTGATGGGGGTGTCGCAGACCGTCGCGCGCGAGCGGATCTTCGCGCCGCTCCGGGCGCGGCTGGGGGGCAAGGACACGTGGTGGGGGTATCTGGTGTCGTGTCCCTACTGCCTGTCCCACTATGTGGCCTTCGTGCTGGTGCCGTTGACGGGGACGTACGCCATCGACGTGGTGGTGGGAGGGTGGGTGGGGTGGGGCTTGCGGTGGTTGCTGTCCTCGTTGCTCATCACCGTCATCGCGGCCTTCTACCGGGTCCTCTTCTGGTTCGTGGACGAGAGCCAGGGGCTGGTGCGGCGGCGTCAGCGCACCGAGGACGAGGAGACGGCGACGAAGCGCCTGGTGCGAAGGCAGGTGGAGCGGAAGGTCTCCGGGGAGCCCTCGGAGCCGCTGCCTCCGTCACCTCACTGAGGCGCGGGGCTACCCGTGGCCTGGGCGTCATGAGAAGAAGGAGCCCGTCTGGCGTCCGGAGGACGACTTGAAGCCAGGGGCTCGATGACGGACGACGCGAAGCGGATGGGCGAGGCCGACGCGCCACGAAGGTGGCCCGCCTGGATGTTGCCAGCGCTCCTGGTGTCGCTGCCCCTGGGGTTCTTCATCCGGGCGTTGGCCAGTGGCGGCGTCTTCATCGCCGGGGACACGCTGCGCGTCTTCTATCCGACGCGGGTCTTCTGGGCCGAGCGCGTGTCCCAGTTCTCGCTGCCGGAGTGGTTCCCCTACGACGGCTTCGGTCAGTCCTTCGTGGGGGCCATCAACGCGGGCGCGTTCCATCCCACCGCGTTGCTTCACCTGGTGCTGCCGCCCGGCGCGGCGGGGACGGCGACGTTCCTGTGCTGCTACCTGCTGGCGCTGGTCGGCACGTACGCGCTGATGCGGGCCTATCAGGTCCCCCGGGCTGGAGCGCTCTTCTCCGCCATCACCTTCGCGTTCTGTGGCTACCTGGTCGCCATCACCAACAACTCGACCTACCTGCTGTCCGCCAGCGCGGTGCCAGCGGCGCTCTGGGCGGCGGTCCGCTTCCTGCGAGAGCCCTCGGTGAGGCGGCTGGCCGCGGGCGGAGCGTTGCTGGCGCTGGTGGTCGCGGGAGGTGACGCGCAGGGGTTCGCCATGGTGAACGCGGCCGTCGTGCTGGTGGCCTGTGTCGACCCCGCCGCGGGGACCTGGCGACGACGCCTGGGCATGTGTCTGGTGTTGGTCGCCACGGGGGGCCTGTTGGCCGCGCCGCAGTTGTTTCCGGCCGCGGCGCTCGCGGGCTCGGGGGCGCCGGGGGCCCGCTCGCTCGTGGAGTCGCAACGCTTCTCGTTGGCGCCGTTGCGCCTGGGGGAGCTGTTGATGGGCTCCTTCCTCGCGGATGTCGAGGGGATGCGGGGCATCCCGGAGTCCGTGGTCCGCAACCTGGTGCCGTCCGGCGGCTTCGGTCGGGTCTGGGTGGATTGCGTCTACGTGGGGACCCCCGCGTGTGTGCTCGCGCTGGCGGCCCTCTTCACGTTCGCCAGGCGCCCCCGCGCCTGGGTCCTCGCGGGGGCATGGCTCCTCTGGGTGATGCTCTGTCTGGGAGACGCGCTGCCCGTCTACGGCTGGGTCTACCAGTGGGTCCCTCCCTGGCGCCCCTTCCGCTACCCGGAGAAGCTGGTCCCTTGGGTGTCACTCGGGCTCGCGGTGGCGGCGGGGTTGGGGTGGCGAGCCTGTGTGGATGAGGGGCGAGGTCGCCGGGCGGTCGCATGGGCCGCGGGCGTGGTGGTGTGGGTGGGCGGGAGCGTGGCGGTGGCGGAGGCGTTCTTCGGAGCCTGGAGCCGCCACGGGCTCGTCTCCCGCTGGCCCCAGGCTCCCGCCGGGGTGGTGGCCGCGTTGTCCGGCAACGTGGTGCGCGTGGGGGTGGTGACGGCGGTGCTCGCGCTCGCGTGCGCGCTGCTCACGCTGCTCCTCCGGGCACGCGGGCTCCGAGGGGGGCTCCTGGTCGCGCTCCAGCTGGGGGCGCTGTGGTGGGGCAGCGAGCCGTTCTACGTGCTCGCGCCCGCGGAGCTGCTGGACGTGGCTCCGCCCTTCGTCGAGCCCATCCGTCGCGAGGCTCCTCCGGGAGAGCCCGTGCGCGTGTCGATGGAGGTCCGCACCCTCGGGACCTGGAACGTGCCCGGGTATGACTTCAACGAGCGCATGGCGCTCCGGCTGCTGACGACGTTCCAGCCGGACACGATGGTGCTGTGGGGGCTCGAGAGCGCGAATGGCTACCTTCCGGGGGAGAGCGTCCGGGTGCGCGAGCTGCGGCAGGACCGGCCGCACTGGTACGGCCACCTCGCGCCACGCCTGGGCACGCCCTTCTCCGTCCATGACACCAGGGAACTCGCGGCGTCGGCCCTGCCTCCCACCGCGAGGCTCATCGCCCAGGATTCGTTGTTCGGGACGTCGCTGGTGCACCACTCCGACGCCCTGCCGCGTGTCCATGTCGCCCGGCCTCGATGCGTGTCGGGGATGGATGAGGCGCTGGGCCTCATGCTGGCGTCCCCGCTGCCCCCTCGCGACGTCGCCGTCGTGGAGTGCGCCACCGGGCCCCTGCCCGAGGCCTCCGCGCGGCTGACGAGCACCGTGCGCGTGGAGCGCCCCTCCCCCGAGCACCTGCTCGCGCGGGTGGAGGTCTCCGAGCCCGCGGTGCTCGTCGTCAATGACGCCTACCAGCCCGGGTGGACGGCGTGGGTGGATGGACAGGAGGCCGCCATCCTCCCCGCCAACGTCGCGGTTCGCGCGGTGGCGGTGCCAGCGGGCCAGCACCACGTGGAGCTGCGCTACCGGACACCGGGGCTGCGCCCGGGGCTCCTCGTCGCTCTGGGCACGCTGCTCGCTTTGGCCGTACTCGACGTCGTGGGCAGGCGCACGGAGAGGAAACGCCTCGGATTCCAGGAGGTTGGCGCGCCTCGGGGGCCCTGAAGCAACTTCCCGATGCCCGTGTGAGAAAATGATGGGAACGCCCAGCACCCCCATGGGCCGGAGCCCTTCATGAGCCCCATCGACCGCAACCGCCCCGTCTCCACGCCTGTCGCCCCGTCGCAGACCCAGCGCGCGTCGCTGAAGAACCCGCTGGGCGGGCTGGTGGAGGCCGCGAAGAACGGGCTGAAGGAGGTCCCGCGCTTCCTGGAGCAGGGCAAGGACGTCTTCGAAGCCACGCACCTGAGCGAGGTCAAGCGCCTGTTCGGCGGCAACGCCAAGCCGGACAAGACGCTGGACGGCAAGCTGATGGGCGCCAAGGGACAGACCTTCCCACCCGGCACGCCGCTCAAGGACATCCCCGGCGTCACGCCGCAGAACAACCCGAACCCCGACAAGACGGTCCTCTACATCAACGGCATCCTCACGCCGGCCGCCAACCAGCTCAGCGAGATGCGGGCCATCGCGGAGAAGGCCGACGCGCGCGTCATCGGCATCCACAACGCCACCGAGGGCTTCGTCGCGGACCTGGCCCAGTGCGTGGGCGACAAGCTGGACAAGGGCAAGAACCCCGCCGTGGACACCCTGGCGGACACCGTCTACGGCGAGCTGAAGGCGGGCCGCGAGGTCCACCTCATGGGCTACAGCCAGGGCGGCCTCATCACCGCGCGCGCCCTGTTCGACGTGGAGCGCCGGCTGCGCATCGAGGACGGCATGTCCTCCGCCCAGGTCGAGAAGCTGATGGGCAAGCTGAGCGTGGAGACCTTCGGCGCGGCGTCCACGCGCTACCCGGACGGCCCCCAGTACGTGCACTACATCAACAACGCGGACGCCGTCCCCACCCTCACCGGCCTGGGCGGCAGCTTCGACCCCATCGCCTTCGCCAAGGACGCGGGCAAGGGCGCCGTGGTGCACCGCTTCACCGATGGCAACCTGAACCTCATCGGCAACCACATGATGGACACGATGTACGTGAAGCACCGCGTGCCCTTCGAGCAGGCGCGCGCCGGACAGTTCTGACGCGCCCCCCCGCGCACCGGTGAAGTCCACGAGGGCTCGTGCACACGCACGGGCCCTTCATCGTTTCAGGCGACGCGCCAGCCTCGAAGATTGTCGTGGCGAAGAAACACCTTCAAGGGCGCCTGCGCGGCGCCGCGGGTGGCCATGGACCTCAGCCGGAGCTTGTCCTTCCTGCTCAGGTCCCTCCAGGGCAGGAACAGTCCCGAGTGTCGTGCGCGCCAGAGCACCATGCCCCTCCAGCCGCCCTTCATCGCCTGGTCGTGCAGGAAGCAATCGAGCTTCTGGGTGAGCGTCACGGGCTTCACCTCCGGGCCGAGCAGGAAGTCGAGCACGGCGAGCTGTCTGGCTTCGACGGCCCTCGCGATGCCGCTCGCGATGACTCCCGAGCGCAGGTTGGCGAAGGCCTGCTTCGAGAGGATGGCCTGGACCTCACTCAAGTCGCCCGCGTCGATGGCGCGGTAGAGCGGCTGGGTGTGTCGCTTCTCGCGGGAGACAGAGAAGCGCCAGAGCAGGACCAGCGCCATGAACGGCAGGACCGCCAGCCCCCATTCCGTGAGCGTCTTCATGGGCCCGTCATAATCGCGGGCCCGGCCCCTCGAAAAGAAGCGGGCGCGAGCCCGGAGTGGACGCGCGCCTCGACACGCGTGTGTCCTCTCCTCAGCGCCCCGGCGGCTTCAGGTCCGCGGGCAGTCCCCCCGAGGTGGGCGGGCGCTCCAGCGAGGAGGGCGTGAGCCCCTGGGTGGACAGCGGCCCCGCGTCCTGCTGCGAGCCCGAGGGCTTCTTGTCGTCGTCCGAGCACGCGCCCAGCACGGCGCACGCGGCGATTACGGCGCACAGATGGCGAGTCATCGTTCCTCCTCCCCGCCTCAGTACTTGACCCAGATTTCCGTGCCCGGATGAATCTCCGTCAGCGGCGTCGTGTCCGGCTCGGACGCGATGAGCTCCTTCGTCACCGGGTTGGCGCTGTACGCGCTCTTGCCCGACCAGACGATGAGCGCGTCCTTGAACACGCTCAGGTCATGCACGTGCTCCTGCACGGTGTACTTGTTCCAGCCCGGCGTGCGCGCGGGGTAGATGAAGACGGCGGGCGCGGGCTCGGCCTGCGGCGCGCTGCCGGCGTCCTCGGTGCCGTGTCCCCCGTGGTCTCCGGACGTGCCCACCCACTCCACCGTCTTCTCCTGGCCCTGGGCATCGAGGCAGGTCTGCGTGGTGGGGAAGTACACATTCGCGAACGGCGTGTTCGGCATGCGGGCGCGCAAGGCGACGCGGTGGGCATGCGTGTCCGCGGCCAGCACCTCCGTCGCGGAAGCGCGGGTCCAGGTGATGGACTTCACGTTGCCGCTCGCGTCCTTCTCCACCACCGCCTTGCCGAACGCCGAGTCCATCGGACGCACGGAGGTGACTCCCTCGGGGATTTGAATCCGCAGGCGGTACGTGTCCAGGCCCTCGCAGCCGTGGCCGACGGTGAACTGCACTTCGTAGGACGTGCCTTCGATGGCGGGACCGACGCCGGAGGCGCCGATGTGCGCCTGGGCGGCCGTGCCGACCAGCAGGCCCGCGGACGCGAGCAGGAGTGGAAGGGAAGTCTTCAAGCAGGGCCTCCAGTGGAAGGGATTGCGCTGGAGAACCGGGTTACCAGACAGCCCGTACGCCACCGATGTGGCCTTTTGCCGCAGCCCGGGGGGCAACCCCATCACTTGCCAGCGACAATCATCCGGAGACCGGAGGGGCCCGCGACAATTCGCCGCACCTGTCCGTGGATGACAGGCCTCACCACATGCCCTGTTCCCTGAGCAGGGTTCCCAGGGGCCGAGCGCCGCCGCGGTGGGACTCGAAGAGGCTCGCGGCGAGCTGCCGCGTGGGGTGGACCCAGCCAATGCGCTCCTGGCCCTCGTGGGCCACCGGGCCGCAGTGGATGAGGGACGCGCGCAGCTCCTCGTCGGAAGTGAACACCGCGTGCTCCAGCGGCAGCGGGCTCTGGCTGGCGAGGAACACCTGCCGTCCTCCCATCTCCCCGAGCGCGGCCTCCACCCAGCGCGGGTGCAGGCCATTGGCGGGCTCGTCCAGGATGGCGAAGTCCTCGTTGACGTCCAGGTAGTAGAAGAGCGACAGCAGCCGCTTCTGGCCGAAGCCCAGCTCCGCCCCGGACAGCGCGCCCCCGTCGCGGCGGACGAAGTGGAAGCTGAAGCCGCCGAAGCCCACGCGCCCGCCGTTGTCGTACGAGCGCTTCTCCAGCACCTCCACGCGCAGCCGTCCGGAGGACAGGCCCGCCATCCCCACGAAGCGCGCGAGGAACGAATGCTCGAGCGCGTCATGGCGCAGCTCCAGCGCGTCCACCAGGGGCTCCAGCTCCACGCGCTCCTTGAGCCACCCCGGCATCCAGGACGGCAGCGCCATCAACCCCAGCGGGAAGATCTCCCCGTCGTGCGCCTCCATGGCGTAGCGGATGGCGCCCAGCTTCTCGTACATCCCCAGCGCCTCGTCGAAGCGCTGGGGCGCGAGCAGGAAGGTGCGACGCAGGAGCGTCTTGAGCCGCTCCTTGAGCCCCACATCGATGTACTGCGCCGTCATGAACAACAGCGTCCACACCGAGCGGTCCAGCAGCGACCAGTGCATGGTGCGCGACCACGCGCTCTCTCCATCCACCTTGCAGTCGAGGCCCTCCGAGTCCGCGCGCAGCACCAGCCGCGTCGACGGCGACGACAGGAGGAGCTCCACCTCGATGAGCGGCTGGAGCCCCGACTCCTGCGTGGGCACGCGCAGCGGCAAGAGCCCCGCGCCCTGCCGGGGCGTGGCTTCCGTGCGCTCGGGCACCCGCGTGTCGTTGCGCGCGAAGACGTGCAGCTTCATGCCCGGGAAGGCCAGCTCGTACTCCAGCGCGAAGCGCTCGTGGATGAGGCCGGAGAAGTCCGAGCCCAGCACGGTGGACACCAGCTCCAGCAGCGTCGTGCGGCCGGTGCCGTTCTCACCCAGGACGAGGTTGAGCGTGGGCCCGGGTGTCAGTTCGGTGCCAGGGGCGACGCCGCGGTAGTGATGGACGGTGAGCCGGGTGAGCTTCATGCGAGGTCCTCACCCGGCAGCTTCGTGCTCCCGGGGTCCGACGGGAATACTCCACGCACCGGAGTGTCTGGTGGGCCGCCCGGAACATGACGCGTCCAGGCATGCGCGAAGCGTTTGGTGGGCTTCGGACTCGTCTATACACTCCGCGCGCTTTCGCACCCCTCAAGAACCCTGGATGCAGAATCCAGAAAGGATGAAGTGAGGACGATGAAGAACGTTGCCCTCGGTTGTCTGCTCTCGGCGCTGGTGGTCCTCGTGTCGGCCCCGGCCGCCGCCCAGCTCGAGCTGCCCGCCTCCAGCCCCTCCGCCAAGGTCTCGCAGGAGGTGGGCGTCACGTCCATCTCCGTCGACTATTCCAGCCCGGCGGTGAAGGGCCGCAAGGTCTGGGGTGACCTGGTGCCCTGGGACAAGCCGTGGCGCTCGGGCGCGAACGCGGCCACCAAGATTACCTTCAGCCACGACGTCACCTTCGGTGGCAAGGCCGTGCCCGCGGGCACCTACTCCATCGTCACGCTGCCCTCGCAGAAGGGCTGGAAGGTGATGCTGAACAAGGAGCTGGGCCTGTTCTCCACGCCCGCCCAGTACTCGCCCGCCAACGACATCGCCACCGTCGCCGGCACCACGGCGGAGATTCCCAGCCGTGAGCGCCTGACGTACGTGTTCAGCAACACCACCGACGACACCACGTCGCTGGACCTCGAGTGGGAGAAGCTGCGCGTCTCCATCCCCATCAAGACGGACACCGCGAAGCTGGCCAAGGCGAACATCGAGAAGTCGGTGTCCCAGAGCGCCAGTGAGCACGCCCAGGCGGCCCGCTACGTGGCGGACTCCACCAAGGACTACGCCGCGGCGCTGAAGCTGGCGGACGCGTCCGTGGCCATCGACTCCACCTGGTACAACCAGTGGATTCGCGCGGACATCCTCGCCAAGAGCGGCAAGTACGCGGAGGCCCGCAAGGCCGCGCAGATTTCGTGGGACCTGGGCCAGAAGGCCCCGAACTTCTTCTACAAGGACCAGGTCTCCAAGGCCCTGGCGGACTGGAAGAACAAGTAGTCCTCCGTCCCGGTGGAGCCCTCCGTCAGCGTCGGGGGGCTCCGCCCGCGAGTCGTCGGTAGAGTGACTCGTACCGGTCGATGGCCGGCTCCAGCCTGAAGCGCTCGACGACGTCGGCCCGCGCTCGGAGGGAGAAGGCCCGCCACCTCGGCCTGTCTCGCAAGAGGCCCAGCACGTGGCCCGCCATGGCGCGCACGTCACCCAGCGGCGCCAGGAGGCCCGTCTCGCCGTGGCGCACCACCTCCGGGATGCCGCCCACGTCGCTGGCCACCACGGGCACCCCGCAGCTGAGCGCCTCCAGCGCCGCGAGCCCGAAGCTCTCCTGCTCACTGGGCAGCAGGAAGACGTCGGACGCGGCGAGCACCCGCACGAAGCGCTCCTGCTTGCCGGGGAAGGCCACGCGGTGGGAGAGCCCCAGCTCGCGCAGCATCCGCTCCGCGGGCTCGCGCTCCGGCCCGTCGCCCACCATCACCAGCCGGCACGGCAGCTGACGGTGGACCTCCGCGAAGACGGCCACCACGTCGGTGATGCGCTTGACGGGGCGGAAGTTGGAGACGTGCACCAGCACGGGCTCGTCGTCGCCCAGGTCCGGGAAGAAGGACTTCAGCGGCGCGCGCTCGCGCACGGGGGCGTACGCCTCCGTGTCCACGAAGTTGGCGATGACCTCGATGGGGAAGCTGTCGGGGATGCCGAAGCCGCTCCACGTCGCGTCACGCAGGAAGGCGGACGGCGTCGTCACCGCGTCGCTCTTCAGGATGGAGAAGCGCGTCATCGGCAGGTAGCTGGGGTGCACGCCGACGAGCGTCGTGTCCGTGCCGTGCAGCGTGGTGACGATGCGCGGCGCCTTGTCACCCAGCACCTCGCGCGCCATCCACGCTGCCGTGGCGTGGGGCACCGCGTAGTGCACGTGCAGCACGTCCAGGTGCTCCTGGGTGGCGACCTCAATCATCTTGGACGCCAGGGCGATGGGGTACGTGCCGGAGCGCTGGAGCGCGGGGTAGTCGCTCTCCTTCACCTCGTGGAACGACACGCCCTTGGGCAGGTGGTCCAGGCGCACCGGCGGCTCGCGCGCGATGAAGTGGACCCGGTGGCCCCGCTCGGCCATGGCCAGGCCGATGCCGGTGGCGACCATGCCGCTGCCGCCGAACGTCGAGAAGCAGGTGATGGCGATGCGGAGGGGAGGACTCATCGGCGGTGAGGGAAGAACAGGGGCTTCTCGAAGCTATTCCGGCGGAAGTGCTCCACCGGGTCGACGAGCCCCAGCGTCTCCCGGACGACGTACGGCTCGCCATGGGCGACGCCGACCTGGGCGCCGTAGAAGCGGTCCCTCGCCTCCAGGGAGGAGAGCGACAGCGCGGAGCCCACCAGCGTCGCGGGCGCACCCGGGCGGGGCTCCACCTGGCTCGCGTAGCAGCGCACGGCCGCCGTCTTGGTCTCGTAGACGGAGGACACGTCCACCACGAAGCTCGGCTCGGCCAGGTGGCGCAGCGGATAGTAGAGGACCTGTCGGGGCGTGAAGGCCGCGCTGGGGGGCTCGGTCTCGAACTTGCGCACGCCGGAGAAGAACAGCGCGCGCGTCACCAGTGCGCTCGCGGCCTCGTGGTCCGGGTGGCGCTCCTCCTCCCACGGGACGATGACCAGCTCCGGGCGCAGCCTGCGCAGCACCTCCACCACGCGGGCGACGGCGGAGGCGCGCACGCGCTCGGGCTCGGGCGCCTCGAAGCCGGCCCACGGGTTGAGCCAGCCGTCGGGCAGCTCCAGGTTCTCTCGCACGGACAGGCCCAGCACCCGAGAGGCGGCCTGCGTCTCCTCGGCGCGCGACTCGAGCGTGCCGCGCGAGCTCTTCTCCCCTCGGGACAGGTCGATGATGCCCGTGCGGTGGCCCTGGCTCGCGAGCCGCGCCATCAGCCCGCCGCAGAACAGCTCCACGTCGTCCGGGTGGGGGCCGAAGGCCAGCGCCTCCAGCCCGTACGTCGCGCCGCTCGCGCTCATGGCAGCAGGTCCTGGAGGTCGCCGGAGAACGGGATGCAGGCGTCGAGCACCTGTCGGGTGAAGGCCCGCGTGCCGAAGCGACACGCGTGGTAGGCCATGCCGTGGATGCGCTCCTGGGGCGCGCCCTCCGGCAGCAGCATGGCGCGCAGCCGGTCCACGCGCTCGGTGGTGACCTCGTCGCGCAGCGCGAGCGCCCGGCCGTAGCGGGCCGACAGGCGTGACACCGCCGCGCGTACGGTGCCGCGCGTGCGCTTGAGCGCGTCCAACAGCTGCGGGTCCAGCTTGAGCATCGACTCGCCCAGCGAGTCCAACTCGGCGGCGAAGGCGCCGAACAGCCGCGCCTCCACGGTGCCCGCGGGCTCGTAGGGCTCGGCCGCGTCGCGCGTGGCCAGCTTCGCCAGGAGCGCTTCACGCGGCTGGCCCGCCTCGTCCGCGGTGAGCCCCAGCTTGTGGAGCAGCCTGCGCGCGCGGTCATCGAGCACCCGGAAGCGGGCGCGCGGCACCACGAGCGGCATGGGCAGTCCCGCGTGCGCGTAGAGCGGGGCGAGCTGCGCGAAGTAGGAGACCTCGCCCGGGCCGCCGACGTACGCGGCGGTGGGCAGCCACGTGTCCTGGAGCAGCGGGCGCAGGAGCGCGGAGGTGGTGAAGCGCAGGGGCTCCTGCTCCAGCGCGCGCAAGAGCTCCGCCGTGGTGACGGTGGCGCCGCGCGGGTGGCCCACGAGGCTCCACGTGTCCGGGCCCGCGGGGTCCAGCCGGTAGCGCGCGCCGTCGACCTCGTCCGGGGAGAAGAAGCCCAGCGGCGCGCCGGGGCGGATGTAGACCTGCTCGGAGAAGCCCGCGTGGGTCAGCTCCTCCACGCGCTGGGTGAGCGCGGCGCAGATGCTGGCGGCGTGCTCGAGCGAGAGCCGATGGATGGGCGCGGCCAGCGGCGCGAGGCGCGCGTCCCTCGGGTCGATGAACACCAGCCCCTCTTCGGTGAAGAGGGTGGAGAGCACCTCGGTGAACGCCTCCGCGAGCGTCGCGTCGGGGCGGTAGGCCCACTCGAGCAGGGAGAGGTGCTCCTCGGCCTGGGGCTCCGCGCCCAGCTCCGCGCGCAGGGCCTCCAGGGCCTTGAGGACCCCGGAGCCCAGCTTGCGGTGGGAGATGGGCGCGCGCGAGAGGGCCGCCTCCGGAAGGTCGAGCGACACGCGACATCGCGCGCCTCTCGGGCTCGCGACGAAACAGTGGTCGACCTCCGGCAGGTCATGGTCCTCGGTCTGGAGCCAGAAGACGGGAACACAGGGGCGGCCGGTTTCTTCCCGGAGTTTTCGGGCGGCGACGATGGCGGCGGCGGCCTTGTAGAGCGTGAAGAGGGGGCCGAGGAACAGCCCCATCTGTTGTCCCGTCACCACCACGGTGGTGCCGGGGAGGGCGAGCTCCTCCAGGTGTCGTGCCCTGGCGGGGCTCGGCGCCAGACGGGCGTTCTGGGCCCGCAGCACCTCGAGCAGCGCGGGCGACACGGAGCGGGTGGAGGCAGCGGCCGCGGCCTCCGCGCGAGCGGCGCGGTGACGGAAGCGGTCGGGCAGGAAGGCGAGCGCGCGTGGGTCTCCCTGGAGCCACGCGGTGGGAAACGAGGGCGTCACGGTGCGCGGTGATAACAGGTCGCCTTTCCTCCGGCACGCAGAAGGACCGTGACGCACACTCGACGTGACAGCGTGGCTGGCCGCGTCATCGTGGATGAAGGCTGCTCGCGCGTGGCGAGGAACCTTGTTGTAGGGTCCGCGGCCGGATGCGAACCCTGCTCACCTTTGGCATGACGCTGGCCATGAGCCTTGGAATCGGGACCACGGCCTTCGCGCAGACCCCTCGACAACCGCACGCGGGAGAAATCGCGGCGGGCCTGCGACGCCTCGGCGTGACGGGCAGCGTGCTCTACGTCGCGGCCCACCCGGACGACGAGAACACGCGCCTGCTCGCCTGGCTCGTCGGAGAGCGGGGCCTGCGCGCGGGCTACCTCTCGCTCACGCGCGGCGATGGCGGACAGAACCTCATCGGCACCGAGCAGGACGAGATGCTCGGCCTCATCCGCACCTATGAGCTGCTCGCCGCGCGCCGCGTGGACGGCGCCGAGCAGTACTTCACCCGCGCGAGGGACTTCGGCTACACGAAGTCCGCCGACGAGGCGCTGCGCATCTGGGGCCACGACGCGGTGCTGGCGGACGTGGTGCTCGCCATCCGCCGCTTCCAGCCGGACGTCATCGTCACGCGCTTCAACACGAAGCCGCCCAACCACGGACACCACACCGCGTCCGCGCTGCTCGCCGCCGAGGCCTTCGCGGCCGCCGCGGACCCGTCGCGCTTCCCGGAGCAGCTGTCGCTCGTGAAGCCGTGGAAGGCGGACCGGCTGCTGCACAACGTCTCCACGTGGAGCCTGAAGCCGGATGCGGACATGTCCGCCCATCTCAAGGTGGACGTGGGCGGGTACGACGCGCTGCTGGGGCGCTCGTGGGGAGAGGTTTCGGCGGAGAGCCGCAGCCAGCACAAGAGCCAGGGCTTCGGTGTCCCCGCCGAGCGCGGTCCGCTGCTGGAGTACTTCCAGCCGCTGGACGGCACGCGGCCCAAGGCCGACGTCTTCGAGGGGCTGGAGTTGTCCTGGCGCCGCTGGAAGGGCACGGAGAACGTGGCCCGTGCGGTGGAGGAGGCGCAGAAGGGCTTCGACGCGCGCGCGCCGCATCGCTCGGTGCCCGCGCTGCTGAAGGTGCACGAGGCGCTGTCCGCGTTGCCGGACGAGCACCCGTGGAAGGCCGCCAAGCTGCGCGAGACGGAGGCGCTGGTGGCCGCGTGCGCGGGCCTGTTCCTGGAGGCGCGGGCCGCCGAGGCCACGGGCACGCCGGGCACGTCGGTGGCGGTGACGCTGCACGCGCTGAACCGCTCGCCCGCGGCGCTGAAGCTGGTGAGCGTGACGCTGCCGGGTGGGGAGCGCGTGGCGGTGGACTCAGTGCTCGCGGAGCATGCGCCGCTCAAGCTGGAGAAGAAGTTCGCCTTGCCCGACGACGCGGCCGTCTCCACGCCGTACTGGCTGCGCAAGCCCGTCTCCGGTGGATTGTTCGCGCTGGACGACGCGGACCGCGCGCTGACGGGGCTGCCCGAGGCGGGCCCCGCGTTGTCGGTGTCGTTCGTGTACGAGGCCGCGGGTCGTCGCATCACGGTGACGCGGCCGGTGGTGCACGTGTGGACGGACCCGGTGCGCGGTGAGCTGTACCGCGCGTTCGAAATCGTCCCGGCTGTCACGGCGACGCTGGAGCGGGACCGGGTGATGTTCCCCAACGGCGCGGCGCAGACGGTGGCCGTGGTCCTGGGCGCGGGCCGCGCGGACGTGAGCGGCAAGGCGCGGTTGGAGCTGCCGCAGGGCTGGCGCGCCGAGCCCGCGGAGCACGCGTTCCAGTTCGCCACGCGGGGCGACGAGCGCACCGTGCACTTCAAGGTGACGCCGCCCAAGGGCGCGACGGAGAAGGGGCGCCTGCGTGTCGTCGTCGATGCGGGCGGGCGCGCCGAGTCGTGGCGGGTGCGGTCCGTGTCGTACGAGCACCTGCCGCCGCTGGCGGTGCGGCAGTCCTCGGAGGCCACGCTGGTCCCCTTCGCGCTCGCGACGAAGGTGAAGCGGCTGGGCTACATCCCTGGCCCGGGTGACAAGGTGGCGGAGAGCCTGGAGGCCGTGGGTTACGAGGTGACGGTGCTGCCCGAGGAGCGGCTGGACGCGGAGAAGTTGGAGCGCTTCGACGCCATCCTCGTCGGCGTGCGGGCCTTCAACGCCAACCCTCGCCTCGCGGTGCACCGTGAGCGACTGCTCGACTACGTGAAGCAGGGCGGCCGGTTGGTGGTGCAGTACAACACGAACAGTCGGGTGGGGCCGCTGTCGGCCTTCGTCGGGCCGTACCCGCTGGAGATTGGCCGCGAGCGCGTGACGGACGAGACGGCGGTGATGACGCCGGTGTCGGCGGACGAGCCGCTCTTGCGCGCGCCCAACCGGCTGACGTCCGCGGACTTCGACGGCTGGGTGCAGGAGCGCGGGCTCTACTTCGCGTCGAAGTGGGACGACAAGTACCGCCCGGTGTTCGCGATGAACGACGCGGGCGAGGAGCCGCTGAAGGGCTCGTTGCTCGTCGCGCGTCACGGCAAGGGCGTGTTCGTCTACACGGGCCTGGCCTTCTTCCGTCAGCTTCCCGCCGGGGTCCCCGGCGCCTACCGCCTCCTGGCGAACGTCCTCGCGCAATGAGCCCTCCCGTGAATCCCTCTTCGTCTCCCGCGCCCGTCGAGAAGCGGCCGGAGCTGGATGACGCGCCGCCGCTGCTCGGCTCGTGGCGCAACATCTATTTGCTGGTGGTCGGCGTCTTCGTCCTCTTCGTCGTCCTGTCGGCGGCGCTCACCTGGGTGTACTCGTGACCTTGCTCGACTGGGTGGTGCTCGTCGGGACGACGGCGACCATCGTGCTGTGGGGGATGTGGAAGTCGCGGGGGGCGAAGAACACGGAGGAGTATCTCCGCGGCGCTCGTGAGTTGAAGTGGCCCACCATCGGCCTGGCGGTGATGGCCACGCAGGCCAGCGCCATCACGTTCCTCTCCGTGCCGGGACAGGCCTACGAAGACGGCATGCGCTTCGTGCAGTTCTACTTCGGACTGCCGTTCGCGATGATCCTCATCAGCGCGGTCTTCGTCCCCATCTACTACCGGCTGAACGTCATCACGGCGTACCAGTACCTGGAGTCGCGCTTCGATTTGAAGACGCGCCTGTTCGGCGCCTTCTTGTTCCTGGTGCAGCGGGGCCTGGCGGCGGGCATCACCATCTACGCGCCGTCCATCATCCTCTCCACGATTCTGGGCTGGGCGCTGGAGCCCACGGTGGTGGCGATGGGGGCGCTGGTCATCCTCTACACGGTGACGGGTGGGTCGACCGCGGTCAGCCAGACGCAGAAGCAGCAGATGGTGGTGATGATGGGCGGCATGGTGGTGGCCGCGCTGGTCATCCTCTGGCGGCTGCCCTCGCACGTGTCGTTCGGTGACGCGGTGGACGTGGCGGGCGCGTTCGGTCGGATGAACGTGGTGAGCTTCGACTTCAACGTGCAGGACCGTTACAACTTCTGGTCCGGGCTCACGGGCGGCTTCTTCCTGGCGCTGTCGTACTTCGGCACGGACCAGTCGCAGGTGGGCCGCTACCTCACGGGGCGCTCCATCACGGAGAGCCGGCTGGGATTGTTGTTCAACGGCGTGCTGAAGATTCCGATGCAGTTCCTGATTCTCTTCGTCGGAATCCTCGTCTTCGTCTTCTACCAGTTCAGCACGCCGCCCCTGCTGTTCAACGAGACGCTGGGCGAGCGGATGCGAGGCTCCTCGCAGGCGGCGGAGTACGCGGCGCTGGAGACGAAGTGGGAGCAGGTCCAGTCGAGCAAGCGCGCGCAGGTGGAGCAGTACCTGTCGGCGGGAGATGAGGCTTCGCGCACGGGCGTGCGTGAGTCACTGCGCGCGGCGGCGGGTGAGGCGAGCCAGGTCCGCAAGGACGCCAAGGCGTTGGTGACGCGGGCGTTGCCTGGGGCGGAGACGAAGGACTCGGACTACATCTTCATCGGCTTCGTGAAGCGGTGGCTGCCCAGCGGGCTGTTCGGGCTGCTCATCGCGGTCATCCTGTCGGCGGCGATGAGCTCCATCGCGAGTGAGCTCAATGCGCTGGGGGCGACGACGACGGTGGACTTCTATCGGCGGGTGTTCCGTCCGGAGGCGTCGGACCGGCATGTGCTCATCGCGTCGAAGTTGTTCACGGTGTTCTGGGGGTTGGTGGCGGTGGGGTTCGCGACCTTCGCGTCACTGCTCGACAATCTCATCCAGGCGGTGAACATCCTGGGCTCGATTTTCTACGGGACGGTGCTGGGTATCTTCCTGGTGGCGTTCTTCCTGAAGTTCGTGCGAGGGCATGCCGTCTTCACGGCGGCGGTCATCTCGCAGTCGACGGTGATTGGCCTCTTCATCTTCAGCGACATCGGCTACCTCTGGTACAACGTCATTGGCTGCGCGCTCGTCGTGGTGCTGAGTCTGGTGGCGCAGACGGTGCTGCCACGTGGGCCGGAGGCCGCTCCGGCCCCTGGGACTTGAGCAGTCCACGGGCTACGGCGAGTTGCCGAGCGCGGCCCGGGTAGCCTCGAGCTCCGCGAGGGACAGACGTCCATCGCGGAGCTCGAGGCCTCCGCCCTGGCCTTCGCATCTGCTGGCGCAGAAGGTGTCCTTGTCGTCGAGCGGGAGTCGCAGGCCGTCCGAGAAGCCTCCGTCGTGACAGGCGCACACGGTGCCGACGTCCGCGAAGCCGACGTAGGCCACTCCGATGACTGCGCTGCTCAGGATGGCGATGAGAAGCCAGGGCCGTTGGCTCATGGACGGACCTGCATGGACTGGTGCATGGCATGAGCCTACCGGGATGGGGGCATTCGGGCGCAACCAGGTCCGAGTGTCCTGGTGAGCCCGGCGACAAGCGGCGAGGATGTCGGACATGAGTGACGACCTGGAGCGGGCGCGGCGGGAGGCCCGTCCCGACAACCTCTCCTCCCTCCGGCGTCTGGATGCGGAGCTCCAGCGCGCGGAGGTCCGCTGGGCGGGGCGGACTGCGCGCGAGTGGTTGGCTTTGTACCTGGATCCCGAGGAGCCCGAACTCGACCCCGAGGACCCCGAGATGGACCTCGAGGACTCCGAGGATGCGCAGCTGCACATCCTCGATGCGGGGTTGGGGATGGTTCCGGCGTTGCTGGAGATGCTGGAGGCAAGTCATTCCGAGCAATGGCGTGACTCCGAGAAGTCGCGTCAGCTCACGTGCCTCGACCTGCTGTCGCGGGTGGACCCCGAGCCCACGGGGGTGGTCCCCGCGTTGCTCTTCCTGCTGGAGGGACCGAGCGCCCGGGTGCGCCGCGCGACGCTGGGCTTGATGGCGAAGCTGCGCCCGCGCCCCACGGCGGCGGTGCTTCGCGCTGTCTTCGCGTGCCTGGAGGACAAGCGGGATGAGGAGGTCCGTGCGCGCGCGGCGCAGGTCCTCTCACGGCTGACGGGCCCCGTGCCACCGCGGGTGCGAAGTGTGGCGCTCACGCTGCTGGGGGACTCGCGGGCGTGGAACCGCCGCTTCGCGCTCGCGGTGCTGGAGCGGGTGACGCCTCCGGATGCGGAGCTGGTCGTTCCGTTGGAGGAGCATCTCCTGCTTGACGATGACAACCGGACGGAGACGCTGCGTGCCTTGTGGGTGCACGCACCCGAGCGTGCTCTACGGTTGTTGGTCGAGGAGGCGGGGAACGCCCGGGAGCGCCCGAGTGAGCGCTCGATTCGATTTGAATCGGGGGTTCGCGCCATCGGCCTGTTGGGAACTTGTGGAGTGAAGGCGGTGTCCGTGGTGTCGGACTTGTTGCGTCTGCGGAATGGCTCGTGGGCGCAGGTCTTCATCGACGCGGCCATCGACGACATCCTTCGGGACGAGTTCCGGGGGCGCACGTACCCACCGGTGTCGGGGACGTCGTCGTCCCTGGTTGCAGCGCTTCGTGCGGAGCTACCTGCTCTTTCGAGTGCGGCGGAGAGTCCCGCGGATGTGCTCGTCCGTTGGGCGATTGCGTGCGCGGGGCAGGGGACGGAGGCGCGGGTGCGGATGATGCTCGCCGCCACACGTCGAGTGATGCGGCACTGGGATGACGAGCATCCCGAGGACGATGGGCCGCGTCGTGGCCTCGCCGCCATGGAGGACTGGGTGTGTGCTCCGACGGAGGAGTCGGCTCGTCGAGCGCGTCGTGCATCGAATCTCGTGCCCAGTCAGATGAGCGCGCCTGCGGCCTTCTCCGCGTCCTGGTCACTGGCGAACGGCTCGCGTTGCATTCCGCTGTCCGGCCCGGTGTCACTGGAGGAGAGCGATACGTATGACCGGGCGCTGAGAGGGGGCCTCTCCACGGCGAGCAGGGCGTTGTCGGGGCCAGCGTGGAGCAATGGCGTATTCGGGACGAGCGCTCGTGCGCAGGAGCGTTTGTCTCCGTGGGAGGCCGTGCGAGCCCTTCATCGCGCCATCCAGGAAGAAGTCCTCCCGTGGGCCCTGGGCACATGGGACCCTGTCTGTGATGTGCGCCGAGAGCGGAGTCGCCTCGACGAATCCCTGCCAGCCATTCGCTAGCCACCATCCTCCAATAGAAGACATTCATGAAGGGGATTGTCGGTCACGGGGAGTATCTTGGGCCTCCCTATGCGAACCCTTCGGGCTTTCGGTGTCCTTCTTCTGGTCGCGTTCTGCTCGGGCTGTTCCGTCACTCAAAAGCCCTCCATGCAGCAGGCATGGGAAGCCGCCGAGTTGGAGTGTGACGACCCACGAGAAGATGAGTGCGTCTCTCTCCTGTGTCTAGGCGATACCTGTGGCTTCTATCGATGCGCGGACCGGCTCGGCGGAGTCGAGTTGGCCCGGTTTCCGCCTGCCCGCCCACCGGCGGCAGCTGCGGCGCCGGGCAGCGGTCCGCGAAGGAACTGGGGCGGGGCACAGAAGCTCCCTCCTGGTTCCATCATGACGTTCCCCAACTGGAACGGTTCTCCAGAGGAGGTCATCCCACCGTCACACCGCCTGCCGTCCGGGCGTTGGGAGAAGCACCACATCTTTCCGCAGGAGCCCGCCTTGAAAGAGTGGTTCGAGCTTCAGGGGGTCAGGATCCATCACTTCACGATGCCCATCCCCTATGAGCTTCATCACCGGATTCACAGGGGAGGGGGGGCGTGGAGGCGACTGGAATGAGGCCTGGCGACAGTTTCAGAGGTCGAATCCGTCCGCTCAGCCTGAGGCCATCTTCAAGCACGCAGGGGAACTCATCTACCGTTTCCAGCTTATGGGTGGCCCCATCCAGCCGTACTATTCCAAGCCAGGAGCGTGAGGACGAATGGGTCGATTCTTCTGGGTGGACGAGGACCGAGAGGTCGCGGCGAAGCACGGCGGCGAGGTTCATGGGGTCCGCAAGTGGAAGCTCCCTGGTTTGATGGGATGCCCCACGTGTGGCGCCACGTGGGCTGGCGTCGGCCACTTCCATCCAGAGGTCGACCTGTCTCACTTGCCAGAGGGGCGCGAACTCGAAAGAGCAAGACCCGAGCCCTTCCAGGAGTTCGTTCGTCTGCGTGAATTGGTGCGTCCGTTGGTGGCTCCGAACATGGAGCTTCCTCCCGGAACAGGTTTCGGGCCGTTCGTGGGAAGCGCATCCGGCAGGCTGCCGGCCTTCGCGTGGGTCATCTCAGTGTTGCTCGTTCACCGAGAAGCGTTGGTGTCACTCCAAGCAGATGGAGTGCGAAATTTGAGCGGGCATCCGACCGCTCTGAAGTTCCGTCAGAAATCTCCGCCCGAGTTGCTGGAACTCCAGATGTCGCCTCAGGGGAGGCTCCACCCGGACTGCATTCCGGCGGATGTTCCTTCGCCGTGTCCAACGTGCGGGCGATTCGGCCTCTCACGTCCCGAAGAACCCGTCCTCGAAGCGGCCGCCCTGCCCACGGAGGTGGACCTGTTCCGGGTGGGCAACTTCGCTACGATGGTCATCGGCACGGAGCGCTTCCGCGACTCCGTGCTCCGCCTGGACCTGGACGGCCTGACGTTCCGCGAGCTGCCCATTCGCTGAGCAGCCAGGGGCCGTCGAACCCGTTCAAGCGGCCACGGCCTCCGTGATGTTCAGCGGTGTCGGCGTGGGCACGATGCGCGAGAGCTTCAGCCCCGCCTGGGCGAAGAGGTCGCGGAACTCCTTCTCCGTGCGCTCGCGCCGGGCAGCGCGGCCATCATCACGTCCAACACCTTGTCCCCATGCGGCCCGTTGCCCGACGGAATGACCGTATCCACCACGAGCACCCGTCCCCCTCCGCCATCGCCGACCGGCAGTGGCGCAGCAGCGTCACACACGTCTCGTCGTTCCAGTCGTGCAGGATGCGCTTGAGCACGTACGCATCCGCACCCTCCGGAACGGACTCGAGGAAATCCCCCGCCCTCAACTCGCACCGCAGAGGAATGAGGCATTCACACCCAACTGGATGGGCCTGCCGCGTCAGCCAGACATCCAGGCGCGCGCTACCACCCGACCTCGAGTCGATAGGTGTAGTCGATGAAGCTCCCCATCGGTGACAGGGCCGTGACGTGCACCGTGTGCGTTCCCGGCGCGAGCACCAACATCAACCACCAGCCATCGCTCACTCCCTGCTGTGGCGTCCCCGTGAGGCAGGGGTCGGGGAACTTCCCCACGAGGCTCGGATGGGCGGAGAAGGTGAACATGGAACCGGTATGCCTGTGCGCCGTGTAGGGTACCGGCCGGCCATTCACGGTGACGTCCACTCCCTGGATGAGGTCGTTGAAGTCACGCGCCCCGGCACGGAGGAACTGTTCGAGTGTCTGTCCCGGCGCGGGCTTGAAGTCCGGGTCCGGGCACGGGAAGTCATTGATGATGATCCACAACGGCACGAGCACGGGCTTGCCGAACGGCACCCGGCACGTCCGTCGGTACGTCGTCGCCCCGTCATAGGCCGGAACGAAGTACACCGGCCCTGACTGCGCCACGCCGCAGTCCGCGTCGAGGACGAGCTCGGGGTTGCGCTCGGCGGGCACCACATAGGTCCAGTGCCACCACGCCTCCGTCCATTCGGTGATGCTCCGCCCCAGCACAGGCATCCCGCGCGGGAGCACCAGCGCTCCTCGCCGGAACCCGCCGGCCTCCTCGCCAGCGCGCGCCAGCGCCGCGACGCTCTCGGGCGAGGTGAGCGCGGGCACGACTTCGTCCTCGACGCGTTGCTGCGCCTCGCCGCAGCCAGCGACACAGACCGCGAGCACACACGACAACCACCAATGTCCCATTCGCATGAGTCCCCCATGAAGGTGAGGTGCTCAAGGTACGGAGCTTCGCGCGGACCTTCTTGTACGGCGTTGCGCTTCCGTCGCGCGCGTCACCGGTGCGCATGCATCGCGGCCCGGTACTGTCCGGGCGTCACGCCCAAAGTCCGCGTGAATTGTTTCACCAGATGACTCTGGTCCGCGAGCCCGCAGGCGAGGGCCACCTCGCTCATGGCCATGTCGGTGGCCAGCAGCCGCTGCGCGTGCCGCACCCGTAGACAGCGCAGATAGACCTGCGGCGTCTGCCCCATCTGCGCACGGAAGGCCCGCACGAAGTGCCAGGGACTCAGCCGAGCCTCGCGCGCCAGCTCCCGCAGTCCGATGTTGCGAGTGACCTGGGCCTCGATGAGCGCCCGCGCGCGACGGATGCCCGGAGCGCAATGCACGACGCGAGTCGGCTCCTGTCCCTGCGTGGAATGTCCGCGCACCAACTCGACGAGCAGCCCGCACAGGGCCTCGTCCCGCTCGAGCCGGCAGGAGCTCGCGTCGATGACGGTGGCGAACACCTGGGAGAAACGCCGGAGGAGGAGCGCGTCGTCCAGGAGGGGCGTCGCGAACTCGGGGGCGCGGCGCGGAGCGCTCGAGGACTCCTCGGCGGCGCGCGCGAGCAACTCGGGGGCGATGTAGAGGATGCGATAGGTCCACCCGATGCCCGGGTCCGCGGCGCCGCCCGAGTGCATCTGCCCGGGATTGATGACGAGCAGCCGGCCCTCGGGCGCCACCACCGTCCTGCCCTGGAATCGCAGCGCCTCGGCGCCCTGGTCCATGCAGACGAGCGAGTACGCGTCATGCGAGTGCGGCGCGAAGGTGTGCCGGGTGTAGCGGGCATGCTGGGCTTCCAGTCCTGGCAGCTCCGGGTGGACCCAATAGCGGGCGGTGGAGACCTGTCGCTTCGTCGCGTCTCGAGGCATGGCCACAGCATCCAGCGCTCCCCGACACGCGGCGAATGAACACATTCACGCGGCGACCTGGGGGAGCCACCGTCGTCCCGTCCACTTGACAAGCTGTATCGCAACGACTCGCACCCAACTGTGCGGGTCAGCCATTGCACCCACGTGAGACATGGTCGCGCGCACGCGGATGCGTTAGGTCTGCGCTCACCACGCTGTCGCACGCGCTGCCCGCGTGCAGGGAGGTACGTTCCCCATGTTGGACTCCGCTGCACCGTCCTCTTCCCCTGTCTTCGAAGTGAAGGGCGAGGACGGCCACGTCATCTCCGACGACTTCTCCCGCATCGACCTGGACCTGGTGCACGGCTTCCTGTCGAAGACGTACTGGAGCCCGGAGATTCCCCGGGAGACGGTGGAGCGGGCCTGGCGTCACTCGCTGGCCTTCGGCCTGTACACGGCGGACGGCGCGCAGGTGGGCGGCTGCCGCGTCGTGACGGACCGAGCGACCTTTGCCTACCTCGCCGACGTGTTCGTCCTGGAGTCGCAGCGTGGCAAGGGCTTGAGCAAGTGGCTGATGCGGGTCGTCTTCGCCCACCCGGACCTCCAGGGGCTGCGCCGTTTCATGCTGGCCACGAGAGATGCACATGGGCTGTACACGCAATACGGTTTCACGGCGCTGTCGGCGCCGGAGCGCCTCATGGAGCGCGTGGACCCGGACGTGTATCGGCGAAAGAAGCAGGACGCGCGCTGACGCAAGGGGCCCTGGCCGGGCTATCTTCGCCCGGACGAGGAGCGGCCCATGGCGAATGGACAGAGGCGGGGCGCGGGGCCCGGCCGGAACGAGGAGACCCGCATGGCGCCCGAGGACGAGGACGCGACGCGCGACATCCCGAGGTCCTACGCACCGGAGGAGACCCGCGTGGCGCCTCCGGACCCGCCCGCTCCCGAGACTCGAATCGGTCCCCTGGACGGGGTCGACGAGCAGGAGGACATCGTCACCGAGGCGCGCAAGGGACAGAACGCGCCGCCGCCGCGAGGTGTCGCCGGTCGAGGTCCCGAGGCACGTGGCGCGGCCCGGGGACAGGAGGTCATCGTCACCGAGGCCCGCTCGAACCGGAGCCCGTCCGCCTCCGCCGGGGCCTCCGATGCGCGCCCCAACCGACCTCCCGCCGACCCACGTGGCGCCCACGCACGGGGAGCCGCGGAGGGCGCGCCGCCCGCGAGGGGCCGCGCCGCGCAGGAGGAGCCTCGAGGCAGCGCGGGTGCTCGTGAAGCACGGGAGCGCATCCAGGCCCTGGACCTGGATGAGGACGAGGACACCAACGCATCCGCCGCCCACGCGGGAGGCGGCGACGAGGAGTTCCAGCTCTTCACCCAGGGCGCCAGCGGTGGTGAGGACGAGCATCTGCCCTTCGCCACGGAGATTCGAGGCGGCGGCGCGGCTCCCGCAGCGGGGCTGCGCGGCGGCCCGGCTCCCTCGACGGAGGTGCGTGGCAGCGGGGCTTCGGTCGCGGGGATGCGCGGAGGCTCGGCCCTGGCGACCGAGGTGCGCGGCGGCTCGGCGCCCGCGACAGAGGTACGAGGCGGCGGGGCCTCGGCGGCGGGGATGCGCGGAGGCTCAGCGGCGGAGGGGCGAGGTGGCGCGGCGCCCGCGACCGAGGTCCGAGGAGGCGCGCATCCCGCGGCAGAGGTCCCCGGTGGCCCTCCGCGTGTGGAGCGGGTGAAGGTCCCCGCGGTCAACTGGTTGTCACGTGGTGGCGACAAGCCGCAGGCCCCCGGTGGGCTCACGGCCGGCGTCGTACGGCTCAGTCCCCTGGAGCCCGCGGCGGGCAAGGTGGCCGCTGCGGCCGAGGAGGGCCCCGCGCTGCGGACGATGTTCGCCAATCACTCCGCGCTGCTCGCCGAGCAGCTCCGTGAGGCCCTGGCCAAGAAGATGTACGGACGCGGACCGCACCGCGTGCTGCGCATCGACGAACCCGAGGGCCCCAGCACCGCGGGCGGCAAGCTGGCCCGGCAGAACATCTCCCTGGTGCCACGCAAGGGCTCCGGCCCGTCTCTCGTGTGCGGCTGGGTGGACGTGTCCAAGCGCGAGGCCCAGCTGCGCAACCACGACGCCGTGGCGAAGCGCTACGAGTCCCACCACGGCGAGCCACTGGAGCTGGTGGCCGAGGAGTACGAGCGCTTCCTCAACGACGTCGAGGAGGTGCTCGCCAAGGCCGTCATCAAGGTCCGCCTCATCGTCCCCGAGGAGCAGGCCGGAGCCCGCCTGCTGGCTCCGGCCGTCAATGCGCGCGCGAAGGGCGGCGTCCCCATGGTGTGGGTGCTCGTGCTCATGGGCATCGCCTTCGCGCTCGGCTTGTTCGTCGGGAAGACGCCGGGCTGAGCACCACGTCAGGCCGGCCCAGGCGCCTCGCGAGCCCAGTGGCGGTGCGCGGCGATGGCCTTGGCGAACATCTGCCCGAAGCCGCGCGTCTCGTTCTTCGCGCTGCGGATGACGCCCAGCGAGTCATCCAGCCCCTTCGCCATGGGCGTGGAGAACCCCGCGGCGTCCAGCATCGACGTGGCCGCACCCGACAGCGCCAGCGCCTTGCAGTGCACGTACGCCTCGCGCACGAAGTCCACCGCGAGCGGCACCTTCTTCAGCGTGGCCACGCTTCGCTCACCCCCGGGCACGTAGACCGCGTCGTACAGCACGGAGGATGCCGTCTGGTACGTCCTCAGGGGCTTCTCCTCGCCGCCATCCGCGCTGGCGACGGGGCCGAGCGTGGGGCCCACCACCTCGAGGATGGCGCCCATCCCCTCGAGCGTCTTGCGCACCTGAGCCAGCTCTCGCCCCGCGAAGCCATCCGCGACGAGCACCGCCACCTTGCGCGTCAGGATGGAGTCATGCGGCGTGTTCAGCTGGCTCAGCGCCGGTGACGCCGTCAGCTTGGAGACGGGCTTGCTCTCCGGCTGCTTGCCGAGCTTGGGCGGCGCGACGCCCACCGCGTTCGCCACGCGCACGGCCAGGTCCCGGTCGATGTTCACCAGGACCTTGTTCACCACGCGCTCGCGAATCTCCTCGCGCTCCACCTTGCTCACCTCGAACTCGAGCGCGGCCACCAGGTGCTCGCGCTCGGGCTTGGACAGGCTGTTGTAGAAGAGTGTGGCCTGGCTGAAGTGGTCCGCGAAGCTGCCGCTGCGCGCGCGAATCTTGTGTCCCTCCACCCGCTCCTGGCGGTGGACGAAGGCGGACTTGGGGTTGGCCAGCACCGGGCAGCCGCCGCCCAGCGAGTTGGGGTGGTAGTTCGCCCGGCTGGTGTTGATGGCCTGCCGTCCGAAGCCATCCTGCTGGTGGTTGTGCACCGGGCAGACGGGCTTGTTGATGGGCAGCTCCGCGAAGTTGGGTCCGCCCAGCCGCGTCAGCTGCGTGTCCAGGTACGAGAAGATGCGCGCCTGCAACAGCGGGTCATTGGTGAAGTCGATGCCCGGCACGACGTTGGACACGCAGAAGGCCACCTGCTCAGTCTCCGCGAAGAAGTTGTCCGGGTTGCGGTCCAACACCAGCTTGCCGACCTTCTGCACCGGCACCAGCTCCTCGGGGAGCAGCTTCGTCGCGTCCAGCAAATCGAAGCCGTACTTCAGCTCGTCGCCCTCGGGGATGAGCTGCAGGCCCAGCTCGTACTCGGGGAAGTTCCCGGACTCGATGGTGTCCCACAAGTCCCGGCGGTGGAAGTCCGGGTCCTTGCCGGACACCTTCTGCGCCTCGTCCCAGACGAGCGAGTGTGTGCCCAGCACCGGCTTCCAATGGAACTTCACCAGCGTCGCCTTCCCCTTGGCGTTGACCAGCCGGTAGGTGTGGACGCCGAAGCCCTCCATGTGGCGGAAGGAGCGGGGGATGGCCCGGTCCGACATCAGCCACATCACCATGTGCGCCGTCTCCGGGACGAGCGACACGAAGTCCCACAGCGAGTCGTGCGCCGAGGACGCCTGGGGAATCTCGTTGTGCGGCTCGGGCTTCACCGAGTGGACGAAGTCGGGGAACTTGATGCCGTCCTGGATGAAGAAGACGGGCATGTTGTTGCCGACCAGGTCGTAGTTGCCCTCGGGTGTGTAGAACTTGGTGGCGAAGCCGCGCACGTCGCGCACGGTGTCCGCGGAGCCTCGCGAGCCGCCCACGGTGGAGAAGCGCACGAAGACGGGCGTCTTGAGGCTGGGGTCCGTGAGGAAGCGCGCCTGGGTGTAGCGCTCCAGGGACTCATAGACCTGGAAGTAGCCATGGGCGCCAGCGCCTCGGGCGTGCACGGCGCGCTCGGGGATGCGCTCGTGGTCGAAGCGCATCATCTTCTCGCGGAAGTGGAAGTCCTCCAGGAGCGTGGGGCCACGCAGGCCCGCCTTCAGCGAGTTGTCCGTCTCGGAGATGGGGATGCCCTGGTCCGTCGTCAGCACCGTGTCCTCCTGGTGCATGCGATAGGGCTCCAGTTGCTCGTTCTTGCTGGGAAGCGGCGGGTTCGGCTTCGACGGAGACTTTCGCGGCGGCATGAGAGCTCCCTGACGGCGAGGAACGCGCCGGCACCTGGCGCGCTCGCGGTCTACGCCGCGCACCGCATGACAGGGGAACGGCGCGTGCCCCATGGCACGAGAGCGTTCACCACCGGCCATGTCTGCCTTCAGGAGGCCCAGAGGTCGACACTCCGGACTCCGGACGCGACGACGCCTCCGCGCTGGGGGCACGGAGGCGTCGGGGAACCGTCGTGGCCGAGGAGCGCTCGGCCCTGCCGTTCACGGCGTGGGCTGGGCGACGGCCGGCGCGGCGGCGGCGGCCTTCTCCTCGGCGGCCTTCTCCTCGGCGGCCTTCTCCTCGGCGGCCTTCGCGGCGGCCACACGCGCGGCCTCGGCCTCGGCGCGCTTCTTCACCTCCGCCTCCACGACGCCCTTGAGGCTGGCGAGTCCCTTCTCGAAGTCCTTCCCCACCATCGCGTCCATGTCCATGAGCAGGCCGAAGGCCTTGCCCATGAAGTCGTTGGTGCCGCTCATGGCCCAGGTGACCTCGGTGCCGCCGTCCACCGGCTTGAAGTGGAAGTCCGTGAGGTTGGTGGCCGCCCAGGGCTTGATGAACTCCAGCTTGATGCGCACGTGCTCGGGGGCGCGGCTCTCCTCGATGGTCATCCGCCCCTCGCCGACCTGCTCGTTGCCCGTCCACGCGTAGCCGGCGCCGACGCCGACCTCCGGGCCGGAGTAGGTGGTCTTCATGGCCGGGTCCAGCGCCGCCCAGGGGGACCACGCGTTCCACTGGTGGAAGTCGTTCACCTGCGCGAAGGCCACGTCCACGGGGCCGGGCAGCGTCGCGGTGCGCTGAATGGTGAACTCGGCGGGGCGGGAGGCGATGAAGCCCACCAGGATGAGGATGGCGGCGGCGAGGCCGACGAGCAGCTTCTGGAGCATGGGGTGTGCGGTCCTTGTGTCCGGGCGGCCGCCAGCAGGGCGCCGGCCCGGGGGCGCGTCATAGAGGCTCCCAGCCGGCCAGCACAAGGCACCCCGTGTCGAACGGAGCACCTCCTCGAATCCGAAACGAAGCGGGGCCCGACCCGGACGCGCCGTGTCGAGCCCCGCATGCCGTTGGCGCCTTGGAGGGCGCGAAGGGTCAGTTGTAGGTGGCCGTGTACGTGCCGGCCGGGGCCGCGTCGATGAACGCGAAGCTCACGCCCTTGATGGTGCGAATCACCGTGGTGACGGCGGAGCCGGCGCGGGTGACGGACGTCAGGTTGCGGCCGTTGGCGGCGCGCGTGGGCACCATGAGGGACAGGTTGCGCGCCGGGTTGATGACGTTGAACGTCAGCTGCGTGCCGCTGAAGGCCAGCGACGACACCTGCGTCGCCTCGCGCGCGTCGACCCAGTCGAGCAACTGCCGCGCGGTGATGACGGGCACGCCCTCACGCTTGGCCGCGGCGATGATGAACGCCGAGCCGGAGGTCCCCGCCGACGAGTGCGAGTCCACGTGCATGTTGGCATTGATGGCGGCGTAATAGCCCTTGGTGCCGAGCGCGTTGGCCAGCAGCGCGTCGATGTGCACGTCGAGTGACTGCCCGGACTCGTCCGTCAGCTGCGTGGCGAGCTGATAGACGTCCAGCGGCGTGCCGTCCAGGTCCGCGAAGCGCATGGGCAGGCCCGTGCCGGTGAAGAGGCCCGGGCGGTTGAGCACCCACTCGTGGGGCCAGTAGTAGTAGTTAGTGTCCAGGCGGATGCCGTGCAGGCGCGACACCTTGGGCTGGGTGGACCAGTCGCTGAACGCGATGCAGTGCGTGCGATTGGTGGTGGGCGCGGGCACCAGCGGATAGGCCTGCGAGAAGCCTTGGAGCTGCGGCGTGAAGAAGGCCGGGTCCAGCGTGTTGGCCGTGTAGTCCGCGCAGCCGGTATTGACGTGCAAGGCGTACTCGAAGCCCTGGGCCACGTAGCTGTTGGCCTGGGTGGCCGTCAGCCCGCCGACGTAGTCATAGACGGTGCCTCGGATGCACTCCCAATCCGCCACGCTGCAGCCCGGCGCGCTGTCGGTCAGGTACTGATTCCACCGCGTGGTGGTGAGGCCACTGGGGTGCCCGTCGCCCGTCATCACCACCACGGCCTTGTGCGAGCGCGGGAAGTACCACAGGCGCGGCAGTGGCACGGAGCTCGTCTGGTGCAGCACGTTGGCCAGCAGGCGCTGCTGCTCGTCCGCCTGGGGAATCTGGACCTTGTCCATGTTCACCCAGTCCGGCTGTGGGTCGAACGTCGCGTTGCCGTAGAACATGTCGTTGGCGCGAGCACCCGGGCCGATGGTGGAGCCGTCCCGGTTCTGCCCCTGCCACGCCGGATTGCCCTGGCGGGTGAGGACCACGGACTTCGACAAGTCATACATGAAGGCGGTGGCGGTGCCGCTGCCCACGGTGCGCTGGCTGATGGCGGTGTACGTCGTCGCGGTGGAGGCGTCCGAGTAGAGCGTGGCCACGGTGCGCGTGCCGCTGGTGACGGTGCGGCGGTCCGCGGGGCCGTGGTACTGCATCGTCTCCGCGGTGATGCCCGTGCCCGGCGCCTGGGTGGTGTTCACCAGGATGTAGCCATTGCTCAGCGTCCCCTGCGAGGCATTGAGGCCGAGCAGGGACTGGAGGTTGGCGGCGGGGCGCAGCGCGATGAGGCTGCCGCCCGCGTTCACCCAGTTGGTGATGAGCGTCACCTGGGCGGCGCCCAGCGTCTGCTCTCCGAGGATGAGGACCTTGTAGTCATTGAGCGTCACGCTGACGCCCAGGTTGCCCGCGTCCGTGGTGGCGAAGGACGCGATGCCCTCGGCCTCCAGGATTTCGCGCAGGTAGTCCGTGAAGGGGTTGCCCGGGGCGGTGGCCACGAGCACGGGGCCTGCGCCCTGGACGCCCGGGCGGGGCGGCGGGCCGTAGGACTCGAAGATGACGTCCACCCAGTAGTTGGTGTTCTGGTGGCTGCCGTTGGGGAAGGTGGACGCGGAGGCGTAGGTGAAGACGCCGTTGCCGCCCGCGGTGGTGGCGCCGGGCAGGGCGTGCAGGGGCGGCGCGTCCACGCCGTTGGCCAGGCCGTTGTTGTTGAACGAATAGCCGCCGAGCGGCGCGAAGTACGACGCCACATAGGTGGTGCCGGCGGTGATGGCCACCGGCGTGCTGAACGTCACCTCCTGCCAGCCCACGGCCGTCTCGTTGGTGAAGGTGGCGGTGGCGAGGTTCAGCCCGGCGGCGCTCCACAGGTTGCCCACGTGGGTGCCGCTGTTGCCGGCGCCCTTGTAGAAGCGCACGCCCTTGACCTGACCGTCCACGTCCGCGCGGAACTTCACGCCCAATTCCACGGGCAGCGTCTCGCTGGCGGTGGCGTTGGCGGGCAGCGCGTTGGGCGGGAAGATGCGGTAGGCGTCGTCCTGCGGCTGCGTCGGGGGCGGCGCGCCGGTGGCCTGGAAGACGACGTCCACCCAGTAGTTCGAGTTCTCGAAGCTGTTGACCGGGAAGGTGCCCGCGGCGCCGTAGGCGAAGATGCCGTTGCCGCCGCTGGTGGCGCCCGGCAGCGCGAACAGGGGCGGGGTGTCCTGCCCGGTGGAGAGGCCGCCCTGCTCGAAGGCATAGGCGCCCACGGGCGCGTGGTAGGACGCGATGTACGTCGTGTCCGCGGCGATGGTGACCGGCGTGGAGAAGAGGACCTGCTGCCAGCCGGTGGCCGTCTCGCCGGTGAAGGTGGCGAACGCCAGGCGCTGGCCGTTGGCGCTCCACAGGCTGCCCACGTGCGTGCCGGTGTTGGTGGCGCCCTTGTAGAATCGCACGCCCAGCACGTTGCCCGTGATGTTCGTCTTGAACTTCACACCCAGCTCCACCGCCGAGGAGTCATTGGTGACGGAAGCGACGGGAGGCGTGGGGTTGGAGGGCCACAGGGTGACGGGCTCGGCCGGGCGGAAGACCACGTCCACCCAGTAGTTGCCGTTGCCGAAGGCGGTGATGGGGAAGGAGCCCGCGGCGCCGTAGGTGAACACGCCGTTGCCGCCGTTGCTGGGGCCGGCGAGCGCATGCAGCGGGGGCGCGTCGTGGCCCGCGGCCAGTCCGCCGGTGTTGAACGCGTAGGCGCCATTGGGCGCGTGGTAGGACGCGACGTAAGTCGTGTTGGCGCTGATGCGCACCGGCGTGGAGAAGAGGACCTGCTGCCAGCCGGTGGCCGTCTCGCTGGTAAAGGTGGCGAAGGCCAGCCGCGTCCCGGTGGCGCTCCACAGGCTGCCCACGTGGGTGCCGGTGTTGGTGGCGCCCTTGTAGAAGCGGATGCCCAGGATGTCTCCCTCGACATCCGAGCGGAACTTCACGCCGAGCTCCACGGCGGCGAAGTCATTGGTGACGGAGGCGACGGCGGGGGTGGTGCCGGGCGTGAACAGGGTGAAGGTCGGCTGGGCTCGGGCGGCGGCGGGCAGCACGAGCAGCACCGCGGCGAGCAGCGCCAGCGTGGGGACACGCGGCACGCTCGCGACCCGAGCGGGTCGTGACTTCTGGGGTGTCATTCGGACTTCTCCTTGGGGGGATGGCACGACAGGGCAAGGCAGGCACAGCGGCGCCATGTCTAACCCAGACATCGTGCTCATTGCCAATTGAAGTCACTGAATGGGCGTTCGCGATTCATTGCCATCTCGCGCAACTTTTCCCATGTATCGGGCGCGCGCTGAGAGGGGAAGCCACGTCGGACAATGGAGGTGCGGGGTGCTCCAGGTGGGTGTCTCAGGGCATGTCAGACGCCTGCGGTAGAACGAGTCGCCCCACGGCATGTCTCGACATGGTGACGAGCGACCCGTGTGTCTCGGGTCGCTCGGGGAAGCGCCTGGAATCAGGCGGGCAGAGAGCCTTCGCCGCTGGCGAGGGTGCTCATGAAATCCTTCACCTTGCGCACGTAGGTGGCGTCACCGGTGCCGGCGGGGATTGCATCCGGGTTGCTCTTGTCCACGCCGTTGGGGCCGGAGTTGTACGCGCGCAGCGCCAGGTCCCAGCCGCCGAACTGCTCCTTCATGTCCTTCATGTAGCAGGCGCCCGCGAGGATGTTGGTGGCGGGGTCGGAGAGGTCCTTGCCGGCCAGCTCCGGGTGCTTCGCCTGCAGCTCCTGGAAGGTGTTGGGGTTGACCTGCATCAGGCCGGTGTCCTTCAGGCCGTTGCCGCCGTTGGTGGTGACGGCGGCGAGGTCACCGCGCGACTCCTGCCAGATCTGCGCGGCGAGCATCTCCGCGGGGACGCCCGTCTTGGCGGCGGCGGACTCGATGGCGCTGCGGAACTTCTCCAGGCCCGGGGGCAGGTTGCCGCCGAGCTTGCCCGTGCCCTCGGTGGGCGCCGAGGGGGTGGTGGGGGCCAGCGGGTTGGAGGCGAAGCTGGGAGGCGCCGAGGGCGCGCCGCCGATGCTGGGGGGCGGCGGGGGGAGGAACGGGGCGCCCGTGGGCGTGGGGTTGAGGTCCAGCGGGGGACGGCCGCTCGACGCGGGGGCGGAGGCGAAGCCGCTGGTGTCGAACGGGGACGCGCCGGGCTTGGTGCCCTGGAGGCCCTGGGGGGCCTGCGCGCCGCCCTGGGTGGAGATCTGCGACATGACCTGGACGAGCGTGTTCATCACCGAGAGGGTGCTCTCGAGCAGCTTGCCCAGGTGGGCCTTGCCGGGGGAGCCCAGGTCGAAGCCGTCCTGCTGGAGCCCGGGGCCGCCCGTGCCGCACCGCTGCGGCGTGGTGGGGCGGACGCAGCCGCCGGTCTCCGCGCCGCGCAGCGACGAGGTCTGGGGGGCGGACACGGCGGTCTTCTGCAGGGGCGCGATGCTCATGGCGGAGGCCTCGGGGGGAAGGAGTGTGGCGACCCGGGAGGCCATAGCAGCGCGTGTGCCAGCGCCTCGGGGGAGGAGGGCGACGGGCAAACCCTGGATGTTGCTGGGAGAGGCGAGCGCGGGCGGCTCACGCCCTGGTGACGGCAGACATCAGGCCGATGTTCGGCCTCACCAGGGGGCGTGGAGGATCAACACTCGGGGAGGCCGACGCTGAGGTTGGCGACCTCGAGCACGTTGACGGCGAGGCCGCCGCGGGCGGTCTCCTTGTACTTGTCCTTCATGTCGCGGCCGGTGTCGCGCATGGTCTTGATGACCTTGTCCAGGCTGACGAAGTGGCGGCCGTCGCCGGAGAGGGCCATGCGCGCGGCGTTGATGGCCTTCACGGAGGCCATGGCGTTGCGCTCGATGCAGGGCACCTGGACGAGCCCGCCGATGGGGTCGCACGTGAGGCCCAGGTTGTGCTCCATGGCGATTTCGGCGGCGTTCTCGACCTGGAGCGGGGTGCCGCCGAGCACCTCGGTGAGGGCGCCGGCGGCCATGGAGCAGGCGCTGCCGACCTCGCCCTGGCAGCCGACCTCGGCGCCGCTGATGGAGGCGTTCTCCTTGTAGAGCACGCCGATGGCGCCGGCGGTGAGGAGGAAGCGCACGACGCCGTCCTCGTTCGCGCCGGGGGAGAAGCGCCAGTAGTAGTGGAGCACGGCGGGGATGATGCCGGCGGCGCCGTTGGTGGGGGCGGTGACGACGCGGCCTCCGGCGGCGTTCTCCTCGTTGACGGCGAGCGCGTAGAGGTTGACCCAGTCGAGCACGGTGAGCGGGTTGGTGAGCCCGGCCTCGGGGCGGCTGAGCAGGCGCTGGTACATGGAGCCCGCGCGGCGCTCGACCTTGAGGCCTCCGGGGAGGATGCCGGTGGACGCGCAGCCTCGGCGCACGCAGGCCTGCATGACGTCCCAGACGCGCAGGAGGCCCGAGCGGATGTCCGCCTCGGGGCGCCAGGTCTTCTCGTTGGCCATCATGAGGGCGCTGATGGGCATGCGCTCGCGCTCGCACAATTCCAGCAGGGTGGCGGCGGACTGGAAGGGGAAGGGCAGCGGGGTGGCGTCCGGGCGGATGGGGTCCTGGCCGGAGGTGGCCGTCTCGTCGACGACGAAGCCGCCGCCGACGGAGTAGTAGACGCGCGTGGCCAGCTCCACGCCATCGGCGCCGAACGCGGAGAAGCGCATGCCGTTGGGGTGGAAGGGAAGGGTGCGGCGGCGGTGCATGACCAGGTGTTCGCCGTCGCGGAAGGTGATGTCGCGTTGGCCGAGCACGCTGATGCGGCCCTCGGTGCGCCAACGGGCGACGATGGCGGGGATGCCCTCGACGTCGACGGCCTCGGGGGTGTCGCCGCGAAGGCCGAGCACCACGGCCTTGTCGCTGCCGTGGCCCTTGCCGGTGGCGCCGAGCGAGCCGAACAGCTCGACCTTCAAGCGGGTGAGCTTTTCTAGATGGCCCCCCTCCGCCAGACGCACGACGAACGAGCGCGCGGCGCGCATGGGCCCCACGGTGTGGGAGCTCGAGGGACCGATACCAATCTTGAAGAGGTCGAAGACGCTGACAGCCATCGCGGGCGCAACATGCCACGTTTCCACTTCCGTCCCACCGTGACGTCGCGGTTCCCTGTGAGCCGCGTGACTTCTTGGCGTGCCAAGGAGCACGGGGTTGTCGGGACACCGAGCAGGCATGCACGGTGGAATGACGCGCGTCATGGAGGAGGACGCACTGCGTCGCGACTGCGGGCTGTGTGGAGGCTGTGGGGGCGGAGTGTTCCTGGGGGACTGGAACCTTTGTGTCGGTCGTCAGGCGACGGAGCGGTCGGGGAGGGTGATGACGGTGGCTTCACCGCCGCGCTCCTCTTCGTGCATGGCGAGTGACTTGCGGTACTCGGCGGCCTCGGCGAGGCGGGTCAGCTCGAAGTCGCCGTGGTGCTTGCGCACGGCCTGGGCGATTTCGTCGAGCGTGGCGCGGAAGAACTCCTTGCGCTCGTTGACCCGGTTGACGCGGCGTTGGGCGAAGGTCTTGTGCAGGGCGGCTTCGAGCGACGGCGCATCCGCGGTGCGGATGATGGCGTGGACGTCGAACTCAAAGGGGACGGAGGCGTCGCCGAGCTCGTCGATGCGGTCCTGGGGGACGAGTCTTCGAGTCATGCCGACCTTGTAGATGTCCTCGCCGAAGGAGCCGATGTTGGAGATGACGTAGACGTGGCCGGTGCGGGTGAGCTGGGCCTGGGAGATGGCGCGCTGGCGCTCCTGGTCCTCGACGACGCGTCGCTCCAGCTCGGCGATGCGCTCCAGGAGCTTCGCTTGCGCCGAGCCCTGGCTCTGCTCCAGCTCCTCCCGGGCCTTGCGCAGGGCCTCCTCGTCGCGCAGGGCCTCGCGTTCGGCCTCCAGTTTGGCGCGCTCCAGGTCGCGCTGGGCGGCTTCCTCCTCGCGCATCTGCTCGCGGATGCGGCGCTGCTCCTCCTTCTCCTCCTGGCGCTTCTCCTCGTATTCGTGGGCGAGACGGAGTTCCTCGAGCTTCAGCTTCACGTAGGGCTCGGCGATGGAGCACTGCTGAATCTCGGTGAGGGCGTTGATGGCCTCGGCGGATTTCTGGATGCGGGCCTCCATGGCCTTGATGTTCTTGTAGGTGACCTTGGCGACACAGGCGTCGGCCTCGCCGTTGAAGGCTCGCAGGATGAGCCTGAGGGTGCGGTCCGTCTGTTTCTTGCCTTCGGCCTTGCTGCCATTGACCTCCCATTGGATTCGACAGGACGCGGCCTGTTTGTTCTTGAGCAGGACCTTCTGTTCCTCACGGAGGCGGTCGAGGCGCTGCTCGTACTTCTCCGAGGAGGAGAGGTTGTAGATGGGCTTGTAGAGGCCGTAGGAGCGCAGGACGGCTTCTTCCTCGAGCGGTTGCAGCTCGGACCGCAGCTTGCCGATGAGGGTCTCCATGCGGGCCTTCTCCTCGAGGACCTGGGCGGCCTCGGCGTCGAGGCGTGTGCGCTCCAGCCGGATGGCGTGGTTCGTGGAGGACTTGATGCGCTCCACCTCCTCCCGGGCCTCACGGATGGCGGTGTCCGCAAGCTCGCGCTCCCGGGCCAACTCTGCCGCCACGCGGGGCCGCTCGATGGCGAGCATGTGCTCTGCCTCGGCCTTGGTGCGCTCCAGGGCTGAGAGGACTCGCTGGCGCTCAGCCTCCACGTCGAGAATGGGCTTGAAGCGCACCTGGAGGTCACGCAGGCGCAGCGCGGTTCGAACCAGGAGCCCCAGCGACAGCAGGCTCGAGAGTGCCAGGACCCAGACGACAGGCTGCATGCAGGTTTCCCCCGTGAAATTCCCGCGTCCAAGGACCGCGGAGGTGACCCACTGTGCGCCTGTGGGACGGCCAGGGGAATCACACCCGGGTGGTATTCCCGGGGCGGAATGGCGGCGGGTCAGCTACAAGAAGCTGCCCAGGATTCGGAGGCCCGGAGTGCGTCATGCCCATGGTCGACTGTGCAGAACACGGGTTGGTGGAGGTTGCGTTCTACTGCCCCCATATCGAGACCTGTCTGAACGAGGGCGTTGGGTGCGAGGTCGACTTCGTTTTCGATGACTTGGGCGATGGCTCGGTGTTGTGCGCGGAGTGTCTGACGTTGGCTCGAAAATACGTCAGGGAGCACCGCTCCGAGACCATCGAGGAATACCCGGTGCGAATCACAGGAGGGTGCATTGAGCATCTGCAGGAATGGGGTGAGCAGTTGAACAAAGTGGACCTGAATGCGCTGCTTGCAGAGGCAGCAAGGAGAACGAGGCGGCGTTTCCAGTCTCCCCTGAAAGCGCCGACGTGAGTTGTGACTGCTTCCCGAGAGACACTGTCGCCGGCTAGGCTGTGCTGCTGACGGACGACGGTCAGGTGGGAGTCGAGCGTCACATTCAGGAGCATTACGACATGTCTCGCTACCGCTTCGACTGGCACGCCAATTCGGTGGAGGTCGACCTCTCGACCCAGGTGCTCGAAATCGAGGTGGCCGAGCATGAGTCCTTCCACACTGCGCGAGGGAGGACGGACCTCGAGCAGGTTCCGGTCAGTCCCTCCGATCCGTCCCTGGGCACCATCTCCGTGGTGCCGTCGCACCTCGGGCCTCGGCTGTACGCGAAGCTCTCGGATATTCCGGACCGAGGGTCGTGGGCGCCGGCACAGGCGTTCGCGGTCAAGGCGAGGGCCTTCGATGAAGGACTCCTGGCCACGGTGGAGTCCCTTGTGGGGAGAGGGACGCAGTCCCTGGCTGGTGGAGATGGTCGGGTCCAGGGCTTGAAGCGCTACCTACTGTCTCCCTCGGACTCGGAGGCTGAGCGTCTCGTGAAGGCTCTCCAGGGAGAGAGGCAACCTCCCGAGGGGAAGTCTCTCATCGACGACGTCATCCAGCGGATTCGCGACGAGCGGCTCGATACGACCCCGGGGCCACATGCCGCGGTGTCCGACTATCAGCTCCACGCGCTGGCGACCCTGTTGGTCCCCGAGCGGCCCCCTGAGGCCGGGCGGCTCGTCGTGGGCCCACAGTACCGCGCGGTCCTGGAATCGCAGTTCCGGGGGCTCTCCGTCCAGGAGCGCGAGAGTCGACTCAGGAAGGTCGAGAGCCTTCCGGTTCAGGGGCAGATGCCGCTGCCACTGCGTGTGGCGCCGCGGCTCTCCATCGAACCGCTGGCGGAGCACTATCGGCGGTGTGCGGAGACCTACCGGTTCCTTCGGCAGGTCCTCGAGGAGTCTCTTGGAGAGGACGCCCTGGCCTCGGTGCAACGCGCCCTGCCCGAGGGACAGAAGGACGAATCGTTGTGGGATGAGCTGGTCTGGATGGAGCAGCTCTTCCGGGGCGCCCATGTCATCGCCAGGGACGAGCTTGGCGTGGAAGCCACTCACGAGGTGGACCTGCCTGTGGTCTCGCTCACGCGACAGTGGCTCCAGACGTGGATGTTGGATTCGGATATCCAGGCAGACACCCGCCGTGTGGTGCCCCTCGAGTTCGACAAGTCACGAGGACTGACCAGGGCCATTGCGGTGATGGGATTCCTCAATGCCACCGTGGAAGCCCGCTTCCGTCAGGTCCCCCAGATCCGAGTCTTCAAGCGAGGGAGCGACCTGCTCGCGGATGTGGAGCCGACGATTCTCTCCGCCCAGTACAACACCCTCAGCCCCGTTGCCGAGGAGGTTTACGTCCGCGCGGTTCCCGCCCCGTTCGCGTTTCGCGAACTATGCGATACGCACTGCTCGCGGGAGGCCATTCTTCGGGTCCTGCAGGCTTGAGAGCGAGGCAATGGTGGCTGAGATGACCTCAGGCAGTATCGTGGATTGGACTGGCGCGCGTGCGACCAGAGGCGAGAGTCACGCTGTGCTCTTGGACGCGATCTTTGATGCAGCAGAATGGATCGTTGGAGTCAGTCATGCCCATGAGTGACTGTTCATCTCACGGGTTGGTAGAAGCTGCTCCATTCTGTCTGCATATCGCGAGCAGCTTGAAGGAGAGCACTCGATGTGAGGTTGGCTTCGTTTTTGACGACCTAGGCGATGGTTATGTGTTATGCGCAGCGTGTCTGGTGGTGGCGCATGAGCATGTCAGGGAGCATAGAGCCGAGACCATTAATGTCTACCCGGTGGAAATGACGTTCGGGTGCATCGAACATCTTTGGGAGTGGGGGAGAAAGGTGAACAAGGTGAACTTGCACGCACTGCTCCGTTCCACCAGGAAGAGAACAGGGCAGCGGCCAGAACGCTGAAGCCTCTTTCGTACTGGCTGGTAGTGAAGGGAAGGTTCGGTACAAGAGGACTTCATTGGGACGTAAGATAATTGTGGAGCCCGAAGCCCAGGATGAAACTCTCGCGCGGTGGCGTGGCGGAGACGTCGTCGTCTGGATGTACCATGCAAGTTGCCGACGCATGGCACTCAGGCTGTCAGTGCCTGATTTGATGGAAGACCTCTACGTGGTCGCTGCGGGCTGTCAGTTCATCCAAGGGCCCTTGTCCTGGCGCGCCTCCGATTTGAGGATCCAGGTTGGCGATGTCAGCGATGAAAGTGGGCTGACAGCGGCGACGGTGGTACTCGACCCTTCCGTGGGGTTTCGTCTGGAGTGTAGAGATGTCGCGCTCGCGACGGGCTCAATCGGAGACCATGACGAGAGTTTCTACGGCTTCCTCGGGGACCAGGATGAGTCATCGTGAGAGAGGATGAAGGTTCCTCATGGTTCTGGGACATCATCCGGCGCGCAAATGGTCAGGCGAGCGCGTTGCGAGAGATCCTCTGGGAGATGGATGAATCGGATATCGCTCGATTCCATGAAGAATTCGTCAGAACTTCCTCTGTGCTCCGCGGAGAGCCGTTCGACCAGATGTTGGGACAGGAGGTCTCAGAGGATGGCTTGATGGATATCGCGTACTGGGTGGTTGCCCAGGGGCGGGATTTCTATACGAGTGTCATCGAGCAGCCTGAGACGATTCCCCGAGGTGTCGAACTCGGTGACCCAGCGGTCATGCATCATGTGACCGTTGAGGTCTTCGACGAGAAGTTTGGCAAGGAGTTGGACTTCTTCTGATGTTGCCTCCGGCGCTTTGCTTTGAGGGGATGCAAGCCCTGGTGCCCTCCGGTTGTAAGTCCGCCTCTGAATGCGGACTGGGGAGATATAGGGGATTAGTGATGGGGATTCAGTTCGAGTTTGCAGTTGATGCCCATGATGAGGCTCGTCTGTGTGCGTTCTTGCGGGAACGTTGGGATGCGCTGTGTGTAGGTCGGCTGTTCGAGAGCGCCGTGTTGAGGGCCCTGCCTATTGGAGAGTGTGTGGATACTGAGCAGATTGTGTTTCCACGTGAATTGCTAGGGCTGGTTTGCTCGAGGGTGATTCCTGTGGCGGTGCGACATGGGGAGTTTCATGTTTCTCCGAAAAGTGGAGCGTGTCTCGAGTGGACACGGTGCGCAAAAGAGGAGAGCGGGATCATTCCTGGCCGGTTCTATTTGGATACGCAGCCTGAAGGTGGGGACTCGAAGCTGCTGCGATCGATGATGCGAGGGATTAGGGAGTTCGTGAGGAAAGGGAGTCCATTGGTGGGGGGAGGGAGACACTCAATATTTGTTGGGGAAAGTTTGGCGGCGCGAGTGCGGAGTGGCGAGGCTCAAGTCGTCTATCCGAATGGCTCTTTGATTCCATTGGAGATGGCGAAGAAATAGAAGTTGTTTGCCCTTGGAGACACTAACAAAGCCGCCGAAGAGCCCAGCCCGTCCGAGGACGTAGCTTCTGGAGAATCGGTTTTGTTAGGAGTTCTTAATGGGGCGCTGGTTCGATGCCCATCGAGGGCAGGGGTGTGGAGCCCAGGACCTTGGGGCGAACGGCGAGCAGCCTGAGGCCATTCGCCACGACGAGCAGGGTGCTGCCTTCGTGCAGCACCACGGCGGAACTGATGCTCGTCAGTCCGAAGATGGATGCGACGATGAGCACCGCGCTGATGCCCAGCGAGATGACCAAGTTCTGCTTCATCACCGAGGTCGCCTGACGGGCGAGGCTCAGTGCGAAGGGCAGGCGGGACAGGTCGTCGCTCATCAGCACCACGTCCGCTGTTTCCAGCGCTGCGTCCGAGCCTGCTCCTCCCATCGCCACGCCCACCGATGCTGCGGCGAGTGCGGGCGCGTCGTTGACGCCGTCGCCCACCATCGCCACGGAGCCTGTGCGCCCGAGTTCACGGACCGCTGTCACCTTGTCAGCTGGCATCAGCGGCGCCCGCGCCTCGTCGAGCCCCACTTGCTCCGCGATGGACTTCGCCACCGTCGCGTTGTCTCCCGACAGCATCACCGTGCGGCTGATGCCCTGCTGCTTGAGGGTGGAGATGACGTGCCGCGCTCCGGCTCGCACTGTGTCTGCCACCCCGAGCACTCCCATGTAGCGTTCTGCCTTGCGCACGACCATCGTCGTCTGGCCTGCCTCCTCCAGCCGGTCCACCAGCGTCTGGATTTCGGCCGGCACGGCGTCTCCCGCGAAGAGCGCGAGGCTGCCCACGTCCACCCAAGCCGTGCCAATCCGCGCTCGCAAGCCCTTGCCGTGGATGGCCTCCATGTCACTTCCGGCCGGTGGCTTGATGTCTCGTGAAGCCGCCGCTTCCACCACGGCGTGCGCCAGGGGATGCGCTGAGAGGGCCTCCACCGCTGCCGCCGTGCCGAGCAACTCCTCCTCCGTCACTCCGGACACCGGCGCCGTGCTCAGCAACTTCGGCTTGCCCATCGTCAGCGTGCCCGTCTTGTCGAAGGCGATGGCGTTCACCTTGCCGAGCAGCTCCAGGTAGATGCCTCCCTTGATGAGCACACCGCCTCGCGCCGCTGCCGCCACCGCGGACAGCACCGCCGACGGTGTCGAGATGGCCAACGCACACGGCGATGCGGCGACCAGCAAGGACACCGCGCGGAGGATGGCTTCCTTCAGCGGCGTGCCCAACAACACCAGCACCACCGGGAACACCACCGCGCCAATCATCACCAGCGGCGCGACGGTGCGCTCCAGTCGCTGTGCGAAGCGCTGGTTCGGCCCCTTCTGCGCCTCGGCCTCCGCCACCATGTCCACCACTCTTGCGAGCACCGACTCCGACGACAGCCGGGTGACCTCTACTTCCAGCAAGGCCTCGCAGTTCACCGTCCCCGAGAACACCTCGTCCCCTGGCACCTTGGCGACCGGCATCGACTCGCCTGTGATGGCGGCCTGCTCCAGTGAGCTCTTCCCTTCCCGAATGATGCCGTCCAGCGGCACGCGGTCTCCCGGGCGCACCACGACGCGGTCCCCTCGCTGCACCTGCGCCACGGGGACCTCGACCAGCTCCGCGCCTCGGCGCACTCGCGCCACTTCGGGACGCAGGGCTCCGAGTGACTCGATGGAGCGTCGCGCCCGGTCCATCGCTCTGTGCTCCAGTGCGTGGCCCGCACTGAAGAGGAAGAGGAGGAATGCTCCCTCGAACCAGGAGCCCAGCACCGCTGCTCCCAGCGCCGCCACCACCATCATCGTCTCGATGTCGATGCGCAGCTGGAGCAACGACTTCACCGAGCCCCGGATGGCGAAGAACCCGCCACTCAGGATGGACAGTGCCCACAGCACCGTCGGCACCATCTCGGGCACAGGGGCGAAGCGCCCGAGCAACCAGCCCGCGACCAGCAGCACTCCCGAGGCCACCACCAGCGGCATCTCCAGGAGTGGCGCGAGTCCGCCTCCGTGCGCGTGGTGCGAGCACGCGTGCCCGTGGCTCGGGACCTCCAGCGTGTATCCCAGTGACTTCGCGCGGGACTCGATGTCCCTCAGCGAGACCTCTTCGCTGTCGTACTCGACGACGAGCCGCTCGCTCGCGTACGCCACGTTTGCGGACAGCACGCCCTTCACCTTCGTGAGTCCGTGCTCGATGGCCGAAGCCGAGTCCGCCGAACTCATCCCTCGCACGAACCAGGTGTGGTCCTTGTACCGCTTCGCCACCTGCGCGCTCGTGCGCTGCGCTGTCGCGAGCAGCGCCGCCGAGTTCACCAACTTCGGGTTGTAGTGGAGACAGACCTCCGCGTAGCCCTGGTCGCGACGGATGTGCACGTCGAGGACGCCGTGGTGGGCTTCCAGTGCCTCTTCCAGCTTCTGGAAGCGACCGTGGTCGTTCGTCTCTCCTGGCAGCGCTCCCTCCAGGTCGAGTTGGAGCGCGACGCCGCCACCCTCCGCCGCGCGATAGCCCGGAGGGCGGATCTTCTTCGGCTTCGGGTGGTGGTGATGATGATGCCCGTCACCGTGGTCGTGGCCGCACGCGGCTCCGTCCGCGTGTGCGTGGCCATCGCCATGCGCGTGGCTGCTTCCGCCGTGAGCGTGGTCGTGGTCGCAGGCGGGGCCGTGCTGATGCTTGTCCCCGTGAGAATGCGCAGGACCGTCGACGTGCCGGCTGCCTGCCCCATGCTGGTGGCCATGGTCATGCGTGCACCCCGGGCCATGTTCATGGGCGGGAGCGTGTGCACTCCCGTGGTCATGCGTACACCCGGGGCCGTGGACGTGCTTCCCGGGGTCCTTCGTCCCCACGAGCTTCAGTGACTTGAACACGGGCTTCGCGGCGGGCTTGCCCACCGCGAGGGACGGTGCGTCGCCATGTCCGGCGTCGTGCTCGCAGCCCGGACCGTGGACGTGCTCGCCTGGCTCACCGCTCTTCTTCTGCTCGGACATGGCGTGTTCTTCCTGAACCGTGAATCCTGAAACCTGAAGCTCGAAACCCTAGTGACGATGGCCACCGTGCTTGCGTCGGGGAGCAGGCTCGGGCGCTCGCACCGGCTCGGGCGCCGCCTCCTCGTGGTGCTCCTCGTCCCCGTGCTCCTCCAGAATCGGCTGTGTGAAGCGCTGCCCCGCGACCTCCAGGGTGAACGCCTTGCACTCCGCCGGTACCTCGAACTCGAGCACCGCCGGCAGCCTTCCCTCGTACGACTTCAGCGTGCGGCCCTGCTCGTCGTACACCGTGCCGCCCGCGGCCACTGTCATCGTCTCGTCCACCAGCACCGCCACCAGCTCCGCCATCTCCTCCATGCGGTCCGCGATGCGGTGACACCACAGGTGGCCCACGCCTGGGTATGTCTCGTGGGAGATCTCCTCCATCTGCTCCTCGTCCACCTGGTCGCCCACCCCGACGAAGACGAAGCTCATCCTCGGCAGGCGACCCGCGGCGATCTCCTTCGCCACCTGCGTCGCATACGCCCGCACGTCGGCTCCGTCCGACAGCTGCGAGTCCGTGATGATGACCGCCAGCCCCCGCCGCGCGCCCTGCGGCACCTGCTGCTTCATGTGCGCCACGAAGTCGCGCAACACCGGCAGCATCACCGTCGCCTTGCCGTAGAAGCGAGGCCCCGGGAAGCGGAAGTCCTTCGCCTGCACCGCCGACAGCAGCCCCACCTCCTCCAACTGGCTGCCGTCCCCCGTGGCCCAGTACGCCACGCGCACCTGGCCGTCCCGGTCCTTGCTCGCCAGGTACTCGAGCATCCACCGCATCTGCGGCTCGACCAGGTTCTTCACCGGCGCCAGCTTCGCCAGCACGCCCCGAGGGCCGTACTCGTCCTCCATGCTCGCCGAGCCATCCATGTAGAGGGCCACGTCCAACCCCTCCACCGTGGGGTCATGCAGCAGCGTGGCCACCACCTTGTTCCCCATCCGATGCACGTCCGAGAACGGACGCACCACCACCTCGTGCCCGGCCATTAGTGGTCGTCCTCGTCCTCGTGGTGGTCCTCGTCCGGCAAGGGCTGCGTGAAGCGCTGGCCGTTCACCTCCAGCGTGAAGCTCTCGGCGCCCTCCGGCACCTCGAACTCCAGCACCGCTGGCAGCCGGCCCTCGTACGTCTTCAGCACCTGGCCCTTGTCGTCGTACACCGTGCCGCCCGCCGCCACCGTCATGTTCTCGTCCACCAGCACCGCGACCAGCTCCGCGACCTGGCCAATCTCCTCGGCGATGCGGTGGCACCACAGGTGCCCCACGCCCGGGTACTCCAGATGGGCAATCTTCTCGAGCTGCTCCTCGTCCACGCCGTCCCCCACGCCCACCAGCACGAAGTTCATCCGAGGCAGCCGCCCGGCGACGATGTCCTTCGCCACCTGCGCGGAGAAGCGCTCCACGTCCTCGGCGTCATGCAGCTTGCCGTCCGTGACGATGACCGCGCAGCCTCGCCGCGCCCCGTGCTGCACCTGCTCGCGCAGGTAGCGCACATAGTCCTTCAACGCCGGCGTCATGAAGGTGTGCCCACCCGGCTTCTTCGCGCCCGGGAACTTGTACTGCTGGACGTCCACGCCCTTGAGCTCGCCCACCACCTCCACGTCCTTGCCCGACGACCCCGCCGCCCAATAGGCCACGCGGAGCAGGCCGTTGCGGTCCTTCGTGGCCAGGTACTCCAGCATCCACCGCACCTGCGGCTCCACCTGGTTGGCCGGGTCCTTCAGCGGCGCGCCCTGCAGCCACTCCAGGAAGGAGCGCTTGGGCCGCTCATACTTGTATTCGCCCTCCATGCTGCCGGACGCGTCCATGTAGATGGCGACGTCCAGACCCTCCACCGTCGGGTCATGCAGCAACACCGCGCGGACCTTCCCCTCTTCGACGTGGAGATCCGAAAACGGCTCGACCGGCTTCTCGTGACCCATCGTTCCCCCTGCTGGATGCGCTGAACGCTATCACCTTCCAAAGGTCCGGAAGGTCCAGCACAAGCGGGGGCCTCAGTCCTCGAAATCGGTCATCCAGTCGGGCTTCTTCGTCGGCGCGGAGGGCTCGCCCGGCTCGCGCAAACCTTGCGCGGCGGAGGGCGCCGGAGAAGCTCCGAAGTCCTCCATCCAGGCAGGCGTCCCGGACCTCGCGGGTGGCGGCGCCGCCACGGGCCGCGTCAGCCGAGGCTTCGCCGCCTGGGGCTTCTGCGCCGCATGCGCGGACAGGAAGTCCCGCATCCACTCATCCGGACGCGCGGGCGTCGCCGGGGCCCGAGGGGGGAGGGGACGTGCGGGCGCCACCGGCGCCACCGGCACCGGCGCGGAGACTGGGGGCAGCCGGTCCCCCGCGCTGACCTGTGAGCGCAGCACGCGCTCCGTCTTCGTGGGCCAGCCAGGGAGCACCGCCAGCGCCTGACGCGCCAGCTCCAGGAACTCGGGCGCGCCCGCCTCGGGAGGAATCCGAACCTTCTCCGCGCGCAGCCACTCGGCCATGCGCGTGAGCACCCCTGGGTGCTGACGGCGCAGCACCGCCACGTCACCCTTCACCTCGTACCCGCGCAGCTCCAGCTCCGCGATGGCCATGGCCCGACTCGGCACCGGCAGCTCCAGCTTCGCCAACGCCGCGGGCCCGCCGTTCGCCGCCGCGTCCTCCTGCAACTGCGTGAGCACGTCATGGAGGATGCGCGCCACCATGGGCCCGTTGGAGGCGTTGCCCACCTGCAGCTCCGGCGGCACCACGGGCCACGCGAGCACCGCCCCGCCTCCCTCCTCGAGGTCCTCCGGCCGGTCCCCCGGCAACAGCGCGTGATAGCCACGCGGCGCGGCGGAACTCTCCGGCGTCTGCACGTACTCGAAGGCGTACGGCGCCTGCCGCGTCAGTCCCGCGAGCACATCCCCACGCGTCACCGTGAGCTGCCCCGGCACGCGCTTGGGCGACGTGTTCGGCCAGGGACCGGACAGGTGGCCGTAGAGGTATACCGGGTCGTTGAACCCCTCCGCGTCGGCGGGGTGCTCGATGAGCTCCACCTCGAAGAAGTACACCGTCGACGCCGCGATGCTGTGGGGCGTGCGGCCGGTGGCGACCTCGTGGTGCGCCAACTGCGCGAGCGCCGAGGCGGGCAGCCGGCTCCGCTCGCTCGCGGGGATGAAGTGCACCGCCCCCAGCGCGTCGAGCCCGATCACCCACTCCGACCGCGCCATGTGGTGGAAGTCGAGCAGGAACGTGTCCACCACGTGGACCACCGAGGCCGCGTCCGACAGGACGGGCACCGGCGGCGTGGCGGCATGGGGGACGAAGTAGCGGGGCAGTATCACGAGGGTGGCGTGAGGCTCGCGCAAACCCCACGAGCCACGCAAGCGCCTCCCTGGCTCAGCGCCAGAAGGCCGTGTGCACGTCGCGAGCCTCCGGCAGGTGGATGGGCCCCTCTACCTGCGTGGGGCTGCTGCCGCGCTCGAACACCTCGCGGCACGACATGGCCAGCCCGCCCCGCGCCGTGCCCACCAACTGCGCGAACGCCGCCGACGACAGCGAGAACACCACCCGCCGCACGCCGCCCCAGAAGATGGCGCCCGCGCACATCGCGCACGGCTCCGTGCTCGCGTACATCGTGCAGCCCGCGAGCACCTCCGGCGTGAAGCGCTTCGTCGCGTCCCGCATGAGGTTCGACTCCGCGTGGCCCGTGCAGTCGCGCTGACTCATCACGGTGTTCTCACCCTCGAGCAACACCTGTCCCTGCGAATCCACCAGCACCGCGCCGAACGGCTGGTCACCCCGGCTGCTCGCGCGACGCGCGGCTTCGATGGACTGCTGTAGGAATCGAATCTCGTCCGGACGCATGGGGCCAGGCCTCCTGTTCGGGGCCGGCAACCTAACGACGCGTCTGACAGGGCGCCACGGTTCCTCGGGGATGGCGGGATGTCCGCCGCTCGACCCGAGAGGCTGCCGGAGCCTGGGCTTCCAACGCGCCCAGGCCCCGAGTCACGACTACTGGTCGTCGCAGGGCGTGCCCAGGCGGATGCCCTCGTACACACCCAGGTCGTTGTAGATGAGCGGCAGGTTCTCCTCGACGGGCACCTGGCGCAGATCCATCGACTTCTTCTTGTTCTCGATCCACACCGACGCCTTCGCCTTGTCGAGCACCAGGCGGAGGTCGCCCTTCTTGGTGGAGAAGATCTCACCCTCGGAGTCGGAGATGACGTTGGTCATCTTCTGCGGCTTCAGGCCGCCGCGAGGTCCGATGAAGACGCGGTAGTTCTTCTGCTCCGGCGACTTGATGCCCTTGTCGACGAAGTAGTAGTTGCCCTTGGTGTCGCGCAAGAGCGCGTACGGGGCGAACTCCTGCGGGTTGGGGGCGTAGGCGGCCTTGCGCAGCAGGTCCGCGCCCTGGGCCGTCTCCACCACGGTGAGCGGGACGTTCTTCTCACCGCACCGCATGGTGCACTTCTTCTCCTTGCGGTCGAACTCCACCTCCGACACCACGCGCCAGTCCTGGCCGCGGAAGTTCGGGTTGGCGGACTTGTTGAAGAAGCGCGGGTCCACGAAGCTGGTGCCCGAGGTCCAGGGCATGGACGGCACTTGCACGAACTGCTTGCCGTCGCCGTAGAAGAGCTGGTCTCCGCCGCGCTCCTCCTCGGGCGTGACGACGATGTAGTGGCCCTTGCCGTCGGTGCAGACGGCGGTGGACTCCATGACCATCTTCTGGCCCAGGTTCTCCTCCTTGCCCCAGGGGGGCTGGATGCTCTCGGAGGCCAGGGACGCGCTACAGGCGAAGGACACCGCCACGGCGGCGATACGCTGGAAGTTCATCTCAAATCTCATGGACTAAAGGTTCGTCTTGAAGAACTTCGTGGCGAATTCCTGCTGATTGGACGCGTCGCGCGAGGTGGTCCAGATGAGCTTGTCGCCCTCCACCTTCGGCTCCAGGGCGGTGCCGAAGCGGCAGCTGACCTGCTTGAGCTTCTCCTTGACGGTCTGCTTCGCGACGTTGGAGACGGTGCACAGCTGCTTGAGCGAGGCGAGCGGCGCCTCACAGTAGTTGCTGATGCTCAGCTCCTTGAGCTGCTCGTCGTTGATGGACGTCCAGTCGATGGCGGCGGCCAGCGACGTGCCGCACGCGGTGTTCGCCTCCTGCACGGAGACGACGTAGTCCTTCTCCTGCTTGGCGATTTCACCCTTGCGGTCGAACGCCATCAGCTTGGCGAGGGTGCCGTCCTTCTGCTGCTTCTGGTGCTGCTTGTAGACGTCCTCGGAGTCGAGCGCCTTGGTGCGCTTCTCGTCGAAGGTGACGCGAATCTCCTTGCCGCGGCCCGGGACGTAGAGCTCGTACTTGGAGTTGCGCATGTACAGCACCGTGTAGCCACGGCCGCGCCACTGGGTCTTGTAGCTGTGCTGCTCGCTGCTCATGGAGCTGCTGTCGTTCAGCTCGAAGGGCAGCACCTTGCCGTCAATCTCGGAGCCGGTGCCCTGCACGCGCAGCAGGTACTTCTTGGCGGAGCGGGGGGCGAGGGGAACGACGGCGACCTCCTCGCCCTCGGGGCCGGCGAACACCTTGCCGTCCTCCACGGGGGACGCCGCGAGGCTGGCGGTGGACCCCAGCACGAGCGTGGTGACGAATACCGCGACCAGGTTTCTCAAGAAATTCACCTCAGGAATCAAGGTGCCGTCTCCTGGACGGCGCCGTGTGTGTCAGAGCTCGATGTCGTGCTGCATGCAGAACTTACGGACCCGGGCCTGTTCCGCCCGGGAGACCTTCGGCCACTGGGCCTTGGCGTTGCTGAGGTCTCCTTGACGGCAGAAGGCCCGGGTGAGCAGCGAGTAGGACGCCAGTGGGATGACCTTGGGTTCCCGCCGCTGGCTGCTTCGCGCCAGACGGATGGCCTCCGCGGTGTCTCCCCCGTTTAAAGCACGCTCCGCGTCCGCCAAAAGCTGCCGCAGCTCGGCGGACAGCTTTTCGGGAGTCTCGGGCCGGTTGGAAGGACGTGTGGAGGGGGGCGGATTCTTGTTCGCCACCCCCGTCGGGTCGTCCGGAGGCGGGTCCACGGGCGTGGGGGTGGTGCCGGTCGTCCCGGTGGGCGTGTCAGTGCCCTGGGCTACGGTGCCGGTGTTGGCTGGAGGCATCGGGGTGGTGCCCTGCGTGCCCGTGTTCGCGGGCGGCGCCGTGGTGCCCTGCGCGCCTGTATTCGCGGTGGGAAGGGCCCCCTGCGTTCCCGTGGCGACGGGCGGCGTGGGCTGCGGGCCGGTGCCCTCCTTGGGGCGGGTCACCCACCAGCCGCCCGCGATGACGACGACGAGCGCCGCCACGGCGATGGCCGCCAGGGGCGCGCGGCTCTTGGGGGGCGGGCTCGCGGTGCTCGGGGCCACCGCGGGGACCATGGGCACGGGGGCGACCAGGCTCTGACCCGCGACGGGCGGCGGGAGCGACGGGGCCTGCTGGGAGATGAGCGTGGGGTCCAGGCCGGGCGGGTCCATCAGCGGAACCTGGGGCCCGGCGGCCTGCGCCTGGGCGACGCCCATCTGACCGGTGCCACCGGCCGCGAAGCCGGCTGCGGGCGCGGAGGCCTGGGCGACGCCCATCTGCCCGGTGCCACCGCTGGCGAAGTTCGCGGCGGGCGAGGACGCCTGCGCAACGCCCATCTGCCCGGTGCCGCCGGACGCGAAGCCGCGCACGGGCTGCACCGCGCCCTGGTTCCCCGAGGAGCCCGGGGCCAGGGTGTCATCGAAGGCGAGGCGGCCGGTGTCGGGGCCCTTCTGGAGGCTGCCCGGCGGCAGGGTGTTGGACAGCGACGGCGGCCCCGCCGAGGGGAGCGCGACGCCGGAGGGCGCGCCCGAGGGACGGGGCAGCGCGGCGTGCGAGCCGGTGGCGGAGGAGAGCGTGTGCAGCGGGCTGCCGGTGAGCGCCTCCACGAAGGACGCGACGTCCTGGAAGCGGTCACCGGCGCGCTTGGCCAGGGCCTTGTCCACCGCGGCGATGGCGTGGGGCGGGGCCTCCGGGCACAGCGGGGCGAGCGGCGGGGGCGGCTCGTAGACGACGCGGAAGATCATCTGCGCGATGCCCCCCGCGCCGAAGGCGGGCGTGCCCGTCATCATCTCGTAGACGATGGCGCCGAGCGCGAAGATGTCCGTGCGCGCGTCGATCTCGCTGTTGCGACCCTGGGCCTGCTCCGGCGACATGTACTGCGGCGTGCCGATGAGCATCGCCTCCTGCGTCTGCACGGTGCCGGAGTCGAGGACCTTGGAGATGCCGAAGTCGAGCAGCTTGAGCCGCTCGCCCACCACGCCGCCCGAGTCGGTGGGGACCAGGAAGACGTTGGCGGGCTTCAGGTCGCGGTGGACGATGCCCGCGCCGTGCGCGGCCTGGAGCGCGGAGCCCATCTGCCGCGTGAAGGAGTAGACGTCCGACAACGGCAGCCGCCCTCGCTCCAGCCGGGACTGGAGGCTCTCGCCGCGCAGGAACTCCAACACCAGGAACGGGGTGTCGTCATCGAAGGTGTCGTAGTCGAGCACCTCGACGATGTTGGGGTGGCCCAGCCGGGACGCGATTTCGGCCTCGCGGCGGAAGCGCGCGAAGATTTCCGGCGTCAGGTGGTCTCCGCCGCGCAGCACCTTCACCGCGACCTGCTTGCCGGGCAGTCGCAGGTGTTGGGCCAGGTACACGGAGCCCATGCCGCCGCGTCCGAGGACGGAGATGACCTTGTAGGTGTTGCGCAGGACCGTATCGATGGACAGGTCACCGTCGGACGGTCGGCTCATGAGGTTGTGGCTCGCACGGGATTCAATGGGGTGTTCCTCCCCATTCCATCCTCCCACCCCACCGCGAGGCAACCCTCCCGAGGCGTGATTCCGGACGGAGGGCCTCTCGGCCCATGAGAACCCCTGGTGGCTTTCCGCCAGCCTGCTAAGGAGGCAGCCTGTATGACGAAAGTCGCGCCCCCGCAGTTGCTCGAGGTCCGGGTCCGCCGCATCCACCGCCGTGACCTCAACCGGACCTGGGAGTTCCTGAAGCTCGTCTTCCGCGACGTCAATCGCGAGACGGTCGAGTACCAGCGTCCCCGCTCCAAGCGCCGCTTCATGGAGGTCTACACCTCCGAGTGGATCGAACAGCTGCTCTACGAGGTGGACGGGGAAATCGTCGGCTACTCCGAGTGCGCCTTCGAGGCCACCGGCGACGACAACTGGGTGAACCCGCGCTGGTTCGAGAAGCGCGGAATGCGACCCCTCTTCGTGGAGGAGCTCGCGGTGCACCCGGATTACCAGGGCCGCGGCGTGGGCAGCTTCATGTTGGATCAACTCCAGCACCTGGCGCGTACGCGAGGCTGCACGCACCTGGTGCTGGAGGTGGCGGAGAACAACGAGTCCGCGCTCGCGTGGTACCGGGCCCGCTCGTTCTACAAGCTGGATGCCGCCATCTTCCTCGCGCAGAAGGTGCCAGGGGAGCCGGACCTCTTGCCTCCTCGCCGACTCAAGCGGCGCGTGAAGACGGCGGAGGGCGAGGAGCCGACCTCTCCCACGACCGGTCCCGCGCCCGCCGCCACGACGTCGCGCGGTGGGGCCGCGAAGAAGGGCCGCGCCGCCGCGAAGAAGGGCTGAGCCCCGCTGGATGACAGGTCCGTGGGACCCGGGGGCCATGGGCCCGGGCCCAGGTGGACCGCATGCTCGCGGGCCGTGTCTCCCCTTCGCGGGAGCGGACCTCGGGGCGTGCTCGGATGAAGACGCGATGGCGCGGTGGGTGGCTGCTCATCGCCTGGCTGCTCTCGGCCCCCGCGTGGGCGCAGGACGCGCACTACTGGACGCGGCAGTTCGGCAACCGCGCGTGGCTGCTCGGCGGCGCGCTGCTGGGAGACCCCGCGGACATCAGCGCCGTCTACTACAACCCCGGCGCGCTGGTGCTCGTCGGCTCCCTGGAGCTGGAGCTGACGGGGAACGTCTTCGAGTACTCGCGCCTGGCGCTGGTCAACGGCCTGGGGCTCGGCCGGGATTTGACGACGTCGCGCTTCGACGCGCTGCCCGCCTTCATCGCGGGGCCCCTCCCCTTCAAGTGGCTGGGGCGCGCGCGCATGGGCTACGCGCTGCTCTCGCGGCAGGGCTTCGAGACGCTGCTCACGCGCCGTGATGACTTCTCCGGCGCGGACCTCCTGGGCGTCCAGGGCCTGGAGCAGCTCTCCTCCGACGTGCGGTTGGAGCACGGCGTGAAGGAGCTGTGGGCCGGCGTGAGCTGGGCCTATCCCTTGAGCAAGACGTTGGGCGTGGGAATCACGCCGTTCCTCGCCGCGCGTCAGCAGCACGCGAACTTCCTGGCCATCTCCCAGGGCAGCGGCGCGGACGGCAGCTCCGTGCTCGCCACGGTGAGCCGCGACTATCGCGTCCAGCACCTGCGCCTGCTCGCCAAGGTGGGCGTGAGCTACCAGCGCGAGCGCTGGGCCCTGGGGCTGACGGTGACGACACCGGGACTGGGCCTGTTGGGCAAGGGCGAGGTGGGGCTGGAGCGCGCGCTGAGCCAGCAAGGCTTCTCCTTCCAGGGCCCGGAGCGCATCTCCAACTTCCAGTCGAGCGTCCGCGCGCGCTTCCAGAGCCCGTTGTCGGTGGGCTTCGGCGGCAACGTCGTGCTCGGCGGCACCACGGTGCACGCGGCGATGGAGGTGTTCACGCGCGTGCCGATATTCCGCCTCCTCGACAGCGACCCCATCCCCGTGTCGGGGCCGGAGCGCGTGCTCGGCAGCGACGTCTTCTATGGCTCCGAGCCGCTGGTGAACGCGGCGCTGGGGGCCGAGCACCGCGTGGGGGACCGGCTGCGCGTCTTCCTCAGCGTCCACACCGACTTCAGCGCCGCCATCAACCTGCCCAACACCAGCACCTTGCTGGCGACCAGCGACCTGTACCACGTGGCCACCGGCCTGCATTTCCCCGTGCGCACCTCGCGCGTCACCGTGGGCACCGACCTGGCGTGGGGCCGTCAGTCCACGCAGCGCTTCTCGGATTTGCTTTCGCAGACGGGCCTGCCCCCGCCGAGCGAGACGCAGCGCGTGCACGTCTTCCACGCCACCCTCATCGTGGGCATCACGCTGGGCCTCGGGCGCAACACCGATGAGACCTCCACGCGCCCCGACTCGGACCTCGAGGTTCCTTGAGCGCGCGCGGCGGTCAGAAGCTCAGCGTGCCGAGCAGCTCGAAGGTGTTGCGCAGCACGTGCACGGGCTCGCTCACGGTGCCCGCGAGCGAGACGGGGGCGGTGAGGTCCCGGATGCCCAGGTCGTGGCGGGACAGCACGTAGCCCGCGCGCACGCCGCCGTCGAGGCCTCGCAGCCCGGGGAAGAAGCCTCGCACCAGGATGATGTCCAGGCCCGCGCCCAGGTGGAACGTGTTGGGCCACAGGTTGCGGAAGAAGCCGGGCAGGCGGACCCAGTAGGAGTTGGGGTTCGTCATCCGCTCGCCGTTGATGGCGCCGTCCTCCAGCCGGTACCACGTCAACCCGTAGCCCAGCTTGACGTACGGCTGGAAGCCGCCGGGCAGGATGTTGTAGCGGATGCTGCCCGCGTACTCCCACATGTTCAGCTTGGAGCGCAGCGAGAAGAGCGTCTGCCGGTCCGCCAGCGGCACGTCGAGCCCCAGGGTGCTGCGCGAGTGCAACAGCGTGTTCTCCGACGTGAAGCGGTCTCCCAGATAGAAGCTCACCTTCAGCGTGGCGGACACGGCCGTGTCCACCACCGGCTTGATGAAGTCGGACGACGCGCCCTCGATGCTCGGGTCCAGGGCGAGCAGCTGCGGGGCCCACTCGGCGAACTGGCGGTCATTGAGGAGCAGGCCCGCGAAGTCCTTGTCGAGCAGGCCCACGCTGACGCCGGCCTCCACGCTCGCGCGCCGCCGGGGCAGCTTCGCCTGGGGCGTGTAGACGGGCTCGTGCTTCTCCACCAGCGCGCGCACGGGCAGCCCCAGCACGCGGTAGATGAAGTCGAACGGCGGCAGGCTGATGAGCACGGCCACCGGCCCGTTGAGGAAGCCCAGGTTGTTGGAGAAGTTGTCCTGCACGTCGAGCGGGAAGAACCAGGGCAGCTCTCCCGGCGCGTAGCCGATGAAGCCCGCGTTGGGCGCGGGCCGGTTCCAGCCCTCGCTGAAGGCCGGGCCGGTGATGGACAGGTTGCCCATGTCCGAGTGCGAGATGATTCCCGCCAGCGGGGACTTCGCCGACGGGTAGCCCCAGCGCAGCGGCAGGATGAGCCAGGACCACTCGCGGCGCACGGAGGGGTCCTCGATGGCCAGGTCGTAGACGCGCTCCCAGTCCGGCACCAGGTCGATGCGCTCGGGCATGTCGTAGCGCACCACGCCCTCGGGGAGCGGCCGCTTCGGGTCGGCCAGGTACTCCTGGTGGTCGAAGCGCTTGGGCACCGCCTCCGTGGAGCCCGCGGGCCCCACGCCCTTGAACACGCCGGGCACGGGGTAGGTGGCGTGTGACTCGCGCGCATGCGGACCGGGCGAGGAGAGCAGCTGCTCCAGGCCCTTCGAGTCCGCGCCGATGTAGCCGATGGGGTGCGTGTTGATGCGCGTCTCCTCCTCGTCCGCCCAGACGTAGCTGCGCACCCGCGCCAGCAGCTTCTTCTCGCCGGGACGGTCCTCGCCGCGCAAATCCATCAGCTCCTGCCAGCGCTCGCGGGGCAGGTAGGCGTTGGGTCGGGCGAAGTCGAAGACCATCGCGTTGTGGTGGAAGAAGTATTCGGTGCGCTTGAGCACCAGCGGGTCCGCGCCGTCGGCCGGCCAGCCTCCCGAGAGGATGCGCTGCATCTCCTCCTCGCTGAGCACGCGCTCCACGGCGGACAGCGGCGTGATGACGGCGCTCACGTGCTCCCAGTCGCCCTCGTGGTTGTTGCCGCCCGCGTTGAACGGATAGAAGAACCAATACTGGATGAACAGCTCGTAGCCGAGCAGGCCGCGCTCCGCGTCGCGGACCTCCGCGAGGAACGGGTGGGCGTAGACCTTCTCCGTGCCCAGGTAGCGGCGCGCCATCTGTCCCGGCTGCGGGCTCGCGTAGGCCTCGTGCCACGTGTCCGGGTCATACCCGGGGAAGTCCAGGTACATGACGGTGAAGGGCGCCTGCTCGGCGGCCACCGCGTCCTGGCGGAGTCGGGGGATGGTGGGGTGGTCCGGGTGGAACTCCTTCAGGAGCGCGATGAGTCGGCAGTCGTCTCGCGCGTCGCGGCCGGAGGCCTCCGTCCTCAAGGTGCTCTCGGGGGCGCCGTCCTCGGGGCACGGGTGGCCGAGCGTGGAGAAGTTGATGGAGTCGCTGCGCATCAGCACCGAGCCGGGCTTGGCGAGGTCCCACGTGTCCAGGCTCAGCAAGAGGCCGCCGGGCATGTCCCGGAACACCTTGTGGTCCATGGGGAAGGTGTACGTGTTCTTCACCAGGATGGGCGCGAAGCGCACCGCCAGCGCCTGGAGCACCCGGAAGCGCTCGTCATCGATGCCGTCGCGCGGCGCCTCGTCGCGATAGCCCGGGGCCGCCGGGTCGCCGTAGAGCGCGAGTGAATGACTGGCGTTCGTCTGGCGGACGATGCGTGGGTAGGAGAGCGGGACGAAGCGGAAGTACTCCTCGCGCGTCGGCGGACCGGAGGCGCTCGCGCCCGAGGGACTCGTGATGAGCCCCACGAGCAACAGCACTCGCGCGGCGTGGACCGCGATACCTCGGCGCATGGTGTCCCCCCGGGACTGGCGGCTCCCGACTCACGAGGGGCGCGCGCGAACGGCGGGGAGACTAGGAGCGACGCTCCTGGCCCATCGCGGGGCGGGCGAGGGGAGCGTCGGACAGCGCACGGATGCGTGGTCGGCGGTGGACACCCGCGTGCCGGCGCAGCCGGTGGTCAACAGTCCCGTCGGGCACCGGGCGCGAGGACCCGGTGCCTCGGTGGGAGTCGTCAGGCGGGCAGCGGCTGCGTGGGGCCCTCGGTCGTCGCGGGCTCCACGACGGCCGGCGCGCTCGCGGGCGCGACGTGCGGCGCGGCGAACCCGGTGGACTCGCCCATCGTCTCGCCGTGCTGGCTCAGGTCCAGGCCCAGCTCCTCGTGCTCACGGGGCACACGCAGGGGGACGATGCGGTCCACCAGCTTGTAGAGCAGGTACGAGCCGACGAAGGAGAAGACGGACACCAGCACCAGCGCGGCCAGGTGCTTGAGGAACGTCGTCGTCTCGCCGTACACCAGCCCCACATCCTTGGCCAGCACGCCCGTGAGCACCATGCCCACCACGCCGCCCAGGCCGTGGCAGGGGAAGACGTCCAGCGTGTCGTCGATGGAGGTGCGGTTCTTGAAGTGCACCGCCCAGTTGCTCACGAAGCTGGAGACCAGGCCCACCATGATGCTCTGGCCCACGGTGATGAAGCCCGCGGCGGGCGTCACCGCCACCAGGCCCACCACCGCGCCCACGCACGCGCCCATGGCGCTGGGCTTTCGGCCGCGCAGCCAGTCGAACGCAATCCATCCGAGCATCGCCGCCGCGGACGCCGTGTTGGTGGTGGCGAAGGCGAGCGTGGCGAGCGACGAGGCCGACAGCGCCGAGCCCGCGTTGAAGCCGAACCAGCCGAACCAGAGCATGCCCGTGCCCAGCATCACGAAGGGCAGGTTGGCCGGCGTGTGCGATGCGTTCTCCCGATGCGTGTGCCGGCGGCCCAGCACCAGCGCGCCCGCCAGCGCCGCGAAGCCCGCGGACATGTGCACCACCGTGCCGCCCGCGAAGTCCAACACCCCCCACGTGCGCAGGAAGCCCGCCGGGTGCCACGTCCAGTGCGCCAGCGGCGCGTAGATGAAGAGCGTGAAGAGCACCATGAAGAGCACGTACGCCTTGAAGCGCACCCGCTCCGCGAAGGCGCCGGTGATGAGCGCCGGGGTGATGATGGCGAACTTGAGCTGGAACAACGCGAACAGCAGCAGGGGGATGGTGGGCGCGAGGTCCGGATGCGTCTCGCCCCCCACGCCGCTGAACATGAAGAAGGTGCGCGGGTCGCCGATGAGGCCGTGGAAGCTGTCACCGAAGCAGAGGCTGAAGCCCACCACCACCCAGAGCAGGCTGATGACCGCCATGGCGATGTAGCTCTGCAGCAGCGTGGACACGACGTTCTTGAGCCGCACCATCCCGCCGTAGAAGAACGACAACCCCGGCGTCATCAACAGCACCAGCGCCGTGGCGGTGAGGATCCACGCCGTGTCCGCCGGGTTGATGGGCCCCCCTTGCCGGGTCTGCGCCGCCGGTGTCACCAGCATGCCCGCCACGCCCACACCCACCAGCAGGGCCACTGCCAACCACTTCTTCATCGCGCGCTCCCCAGCAAGGACTGACGCAATGCAGTATGGGTAGGCGGGGCGCTGATTTCAATTCCCCAGGGATTAATTCTAGGTTCCTTGAGCTGAATATCGATATTTTTGAGCTAAAACATCAACCAACTGGGGCTTTGCGCGGAGCCGCTACTTCACGACGATGCCCCCGTCCTTGATGTCCAGGTCCTCCCCGCCCTTGAGGACGACCTTGCCCTTGTCCGTCTGGACGGTGCAGGGGCCAGAGCCCGGGATGGTGAGGGAGGCGGTCTGGCTCTTGCCGAAGGACACGCTGGTCTTCACGCCGCTGCACACGGCGCCCCACGTGTAGTCGCGCGAGTCGTGGTTGGAGTAGCGCACGGTGATGGCCGCCGAGGCGGTGGACGCCACCAGCAAGCCGGCGACGAGGGTGGCCATCGAGAGTCGGGCCTTCATGAGTCCCCCAAGGGGTGTGGAGTGTCGCAGTCATAGCCGTTGGGCCTGACGCGTGCTCGTGACGTGTGAGCGCCACACCCGGGATGATGGTGGTCACCCTCCCGCGAGTGGAGTCCTACGGGGACATACGAACCGACGTGGCGCGATGGGCGGTGCTCACGCCGGAGGCGCGGCGCCGTGCTCGAGCTGTTCGGGGTGCAGGTGGAACCAGCGCGCGATGAGCATCACCTCCTGCGCCTCGTGGGCCTTGAGGCCGAGCGTCTCGGGCTCGGGGCGCTCGAAGACTTCCCGCGCGCGGGCGGCGAGCGCTGCGTGTTCCTCGGGTGTGCGGGGCGCGGGGCGCTCATCGCGCACGCTGCCACGTCGCAGGATGTAGACGCGGTCCTCTCCGGCGTAACCCGGCACGGTGTACACGAAGGACAGGCGCTTCATCGTCCGACCCAGGGAGACCATCCACCCGCGCAGCGCCTCCAGCCGCTCCGCGCGGTCCCTCAGCTCCGCGGCGTACTCGAACTGGAGGCGGCGCGCGGCCAGGGCCATGCGCTCGCGCAGGAGCACCAGCGGCGCGTCGGACGTCCCCTCCAGGAAGGCCCGGGCCTGGGTGACGCGGGCGTGGTACTCCGCCTGTGTGCAGCCCGCGGCGCAGGGCGACAGGCAGCGCGAGAGCTGCCCGCGCATGCACAGGGGCTCCAGCTTCACCGGGAAGAGCTGGCCCTGGTCCGCCAGGCGCATCGGTGTGTCCGCGGCGCAGTCGCGCAGCTCGAGCAGGTCGTTCACCGCGCGGACCACCTCGGACACCGCGCCCGGGCCGTGGAAGGGGCCGTAGTAGTCGCCGCTCGCGCCATTGACGCGTCCCACCACGTGCAGGCGCGGGACGGCCTCCTTCGTGAGGTGCAGGAAGCAGTGCCCCCGGTCGCGCTTGTGCTCCACGTTGTAGAGGGGGCGGTGCTGCTTGATGAGGCGCAGCTCGCGCAGCAGCGCGGCGAACTCGCTGGGCGTGTGCTCCCACTCGACGTGATGCGCGTGGCCGATGATGTCCGCGGCCTTCTCGCCCGGCTCCGCGCGGAAGTAGGAGAGCAGCCGCGAGCGCACGCGCACGGACTTGCCCACGTACAGCACCTCGCTCGACGGGCCCAGCATCCGGTAGACGCCGGGCCGGTTCTCGGCATGCGCGCGGACGTGGTCGAGGAGCGAGGCGATGCGGGAAGACATGGTGCGGACGGTGCACGGCACCACGGGCGCCGGACGGGACACCGTACACCCCGCTGGAGAGGGTGGGGGACTGGTGACGCCGGCCACGCCGTGCCTGGGTGTGGGGTGGGCCGCCGCCCGGGCGGTCCTGACGAGCAGGCGTGGACCGCCGCGTCGCGCTCCTGGGGTCCGGAGCAGAACGAGGAACACTGGGTTTGTGAAGTTTTGTCAGATGACTTGTCTCGTTGAGTTAACGGCGTTAAGTGATGGGCCCATGTAAACCCGGGCCCACGAGAGGGCCGGTCCTTGGTCCGCCCGAGCCGGTGCGGGAGGGAGTCGCGTCATGGTTCGTGCCCCGTCGTTGAGCGTGTGCGCCGCGTGGGTGAGCGGTCTCGCGGTCCTCCTGTTGGGCCTGCAGACGGTGGCGGGGTGTTCGCCTCCGGCCACCGCGGCGCCGGAGCGCGCCTCCGGTGGAGAGGCGCCGGTGCGCGTCCGCTCGGTGGTGGTGCGGGAGGAGGAGGTCGTCCAACCCGTGCGGGCCAGCGGCGCCCTGGCCGCGAAGCAGGAGTCCCGGCTGTCGTTCAAGCTGGGAGGCATCGTCCAGCAGGTCGCCGTGGAGGAGGGGCGCGCGGTGACGCGCGGTCAGGTGCTGGCGGCGCTGGACCCGTCGGAGGTGGGCCCGCAGGTGGCGCAGGCGCGCGAGGCGCGAGACAAGGCGGCGAGGGACCTGGAGCGGGCGCGGAGCCTGTTCGAGGCCGAGGTCGCCACCCGCGTGCAGCTCCAGGACGCCACCACCGCGTTCGAGGTCGCGGAGGCGGGGCTGCGGGTCGCCACCTTCCAGCAGCGTCAGACGAGCCTCGTCGCGCCGGCCTCCGGTCGCATCCTCCGGCGGATGGTGGAGCCCGGCGAGGTGGTGTCGCCCGGACAGGCGCTCTTCGTGTTCGCCAGCGCGGAGGACGGCTGGGTCGTCCGCGTGGAGCTCGCGGACCGTGACGTGGTGCGCGTGAGGGAAGGGGACTCCGCGGAGGTGTTCCTGGATGCCTATCCGGGGCGGACCTTCCAGGCGCGGGTGCGGGAGGTGGCCAGCGCCGCCACGCAGGGACTGGGCACGGCCGAGGTGGAGCTGGAGCTGCTGCTGTCTCCGACAGCTCCGGGCGCCAAGTCCACCGAGGGGACGCGCGTCGACGCCGCGCCGAGGCTCTTGTCCGGGCTCTCCGCCAAGGCGCGCGTCTTCCCCTCGGAGCGGCGGGTGCTGCGCTTCGTCCCCGTGGAGGCGTTGCTGGAGGGAGACGGCGACTCGGCGAGCGTCTTCGTCCTGGCCGAGGACGGCCAGCGCGCGACGCGGCGCCGGGTGCGCGTGGCGTTCCTCTCCTCCGAGGACGGCCGCGCGGCGTTGTCCGAGGGCGTCGAGGCGGGCGCCCGGGTCGTCACCGATGGGGTGTCCTTCCTGCGCGAGGGCCAGCCGGTGGCGGTGGTGGAGGCGCGATGAGGCTGTCCACGGCGGCCGTGAAGAATCCCCAGCTCACCCTGGTGGTGTTCGCGATGTTGGTGGCGCTGGGGGTCTCCAGCGCGCTCTCCATTCCCCGCGCGGAGGACCCCGTCTTCCCGATGCCGAGCTTCACCGTCGTCGCCGTCTACCCCGGCGCGAGCCCCTCGGACCTCGAGCAGCTCGTGGTGGACCCGCTGGAGGACGCGTTCGAGGAGCTCGACGACGTGAAGGAGGTCTCCAGCCAGATGGAGGATGGGCTGGCGCAGGTGGAGATTGAATTCGAGTCGTCTTCCGACGTGGACGACAAGCACGCGGAGGTGCTGCGGCAGGTCACCGCCACGCGGCCCAAGCTCCCCGCGGGGCTGGTGCGCCTGGAGGTCATCCGCCACAGCGCGTCGAACGTGAGCGTGGTGCAACTGGCGCTGGTGGGCCCGCACGTCTCCGCGCGCGAGCTGGAGCGGCGCGCGGATGACCTCTCGGACCGGCTGGGGCGCGTGGCCGGCGTGAAGAAGGCGGAGGTCTTCGCGGCGGCGAAGCAGGAGGTGCGCGTGTCCCTGGACCCCGAGCGCCTGGCGCGCGTGGGCGTGTCCCTGGACCAGGTGCTCCAGGCGCTCACGGGCGCCAACCTCAACATCCCCGCGGGCAGCGTGGACGTGGGCACGCGCCGCTTCAACGTGAAGACGGGCAGCGAATTCACCTCGCTCGAGCAGGTGCGCGCCACGGTGGTGGCCGGCGGTGCGTCCGGTGTGGTCCGGGTGTCGGACGTGGCCGAGGTGTCGTTCCGAGACCAGGACGCGGTGCACCTGGGCCGCTACAACGGGGAGCGCGCGGCCTTCGTGGGCGTCACGCAGAAGGACGGCGGCAACGTGTTCGCGGTGCGCGACGCGGTGTTGGAGGTGGCCCGGGCGTGGGCGGAGGAGCTGCCGCCAGGGATGCGGCTGGAGACGGGCTTCGACCAGTCGCTCCAGGTGCGCAGGCGGCTGGGCGGCTTCGCGGTGGACTTCGCGCTGGCGCTAGCGCTGGTGCTGGTGACGCTCCTGCCGCTGGGGTTCCGGGCCAGCCTCGTCGTCATGGTCTCCATCCCGTTGTCCCTGGCCCTGGGACTGGCCGCGCTGCACCACGCGGGCTTCACGCTCAACCAGCTCTCCATCGTCGGCTTCGTCATCGCGCTGGGCCTGCTGGTGGATGACAGCATCGTGGTGGTGGAGAACATCGCGCGCTTCCTGCGCCTGGGGCGCACCCGGGTGCAGGCCGCCATCGAGGGGACCTCCCAGATTGGCCTGGCCGTGCTCGGCTGCACCGCCACGCTGGTGCTGGCCTTCGTGCCGTTGGTGTTCCTGCCCGGCACCTCCGGCCAGTTCATCCGGGGCCTGCCCATGGCGGTGGTGTTCACCATCCTCGCGTCGCTGCTGGTGTCTCTCACCGTGATTCCGCTGCTCTCGAGCCTGGTCCTCTCGAAGGACGAGCACCCGGAGGGCAACCGGGTGCTGCGCTGGCTCCACCACGGAATCGAGCGGGTGTATCGGCCCGTGCTCCACCGCGCGCTGACGCGCCCCGTGCTGACGCTGGTGGTGGCGGCGGCGCTCTTCGCGGGCAGCCTCGCGCTGGTGCCCGTGGTGGGCTTCAGCCTCTTCCCCAAGGCCGGCGCGCCCATGTTCTACGTCCAGGTGGAGACGCCCGAGGGCACGAGCCTGACGGAGACGGACCGCGCGGTGCGCTTCGTGGAGGAGGTGCTGCGCCGCCGTCCGGAGGTCCGCTCGGTGTCCGCCAACTCGGGCCGGGGACAGCCGTCCGTCTACTACAACGTCCAGCCCAGCCCCGAGCGCCCCAACGTGGGCGAGGTCTTCGCCCAGCTCGAGGCATACGACGCACGCGAGACACCCGCGCTGCTCGACCTGCTGCGCGCGGAGCTGTCCACGTACCCGGGCGCGCGCATCGAGGTGCGCGAGTTCGAGCAGGGGCCGCCCATCGAGGCGCCGGTGGCGGTGCGGCTGATGGGGCCGGAGCTGGAGCCGCTGCGCGAACTGGCGGACCGGACGCAGCGCGTGCTGGAGAGCACCCCGGGCACCCTCTACGTGAAGAACCCGGTGCAGACGCGCCGCACGGACCTCCAGGTAGAGGTGGACCGGGAGAAGGCCGGGCGGCTGGGCGTGCCCGCGGCGGAGGTGGCGCGCGCGGTGCGCTTCGGGCTGGCGGGGCTTCCCGCGGGCTCCTTCCGGGACGAGGAGGGGGACGACCATCCCATCCTCGTGCGGCTGCCGCTGGAGTCCGGCGCCTGGCCCGCGCTGGACGCGCTGGAGCGGCTGCACGTGGCGAGCGTCACCGGCGCCCAGGTGCCGCTCGGGCAGGTGACGCGGGTGCGGCTGGAGGCGGGCCCCAATCGCATCACCCACCACGAGGGCGAGCGCTCCGTCACCGTCTCCGCCAGCGTGGCCACCGGCTTCATCAACGACAACGTCATCCAGGAGGTGATGCGCCGGGTGGACGCGGAGGTGAAGCCGCCCGCGGGCTATCGCCTGGAGATGGCCGGCGAGCTGAAGAGCCGTCAGGAGAGCTTCGACGGGGTGTCCGCCGCCGGCATCATCGCGGCGTTCGGCGTGCTGGCGGTGCTGGTGCTCGAGTTCCGCACGTTCCGGGGCGCGCTCATCGTGGCGTCGGTGATTCCGCTGGGCCTGGTGGGCGGCATCGCCGCGCTGTGGCTCACCGGGAACACGCTGTCCTTCACCGCCTCCATCGGCTTCATCGCGCTGGTGGGCATCGAGGTGAAGAACAGCATCCTGCTGGTGGACTTCACGAACCAGCTGAGGGCCCGGGGCCTGTCGGTGGACGCGGCCATCGAGCAGGCGGGCGAGACGCGCTTTTTGCCCATCCTGCTCACCACGCTCACGGCGCTGGGTGGACTGCTGCCCCTGGCGCTGGAGAACAGCAGCCTCTACTCACCCCTGGCGTGGGTCATCATCGGCGGGTTGATTTCCTCCACCGTGCTCACCCGCGTGGTGACGCCCGTGGTGTACAAGCTGTTGGCCCCGGAGGTGGAGCCCGAAGCCGAGGCTCGCGAGCCGGCCGTGTCCGGCGGTAGCGTCCTGTCCCCCGGAGGCGCGGTGTAGCGGCACGAGCGAGGCATCATGGGCATCAAGGAGCGGCGAGAGCGGGAGAAGCAGGCGACGCGGCAGCGCATCCTGGACGCGGCGCGAGAGCTCTATGGCCAGGAGGGCTACGAGGCGATGACCATGCGCCGGGTCGCCGAGCGCATCGAGTACAGCCCCACCGCCATCTACGTCCACTTCAAGGACAAGGCCGCGCTCGTGCGGGAGCTGTGCACGCACGACTTCCTGCGCTTCGCCGAGGTGCTCAACAAGGTCGCCCGGGTGAAGGACCCGCTGGAGCGGCTCAGGAAGATGGGCCGGGCGTACATCGAGTTCGCCCGCGAGCACCCCACCACCTACCGGCTGCTCTTCATGGACCGCCTCCCCGCCGAGGTGGGGTCCAAGTCCGAGGAGTCGCTCGAGCAGGACAACCCGGAGCAGGACGCCTATGCCTTCCTGCGCAAGACGGTGCAGGAGGCGAAGGACGCGGGCTGCTTCAAGCCCGAGCACCAGGACGTGGAGCTGGTGAGCCAGGTGGTGTGGGGCGGGATGCATGGGCTGGTGGCCCTGCACCTGGTGAAGACCCAGGAGGACCCGTGGGTCGACCTGCGCCCGCTGCCCCGCGCGGCGGAGCTGATGGTGGAGCTGTTGCTGGAGGGCCTCACGAAGCCCTCCAGCCCAGCGGGTCTCAAGCGGGCTCGATGAAGTTGAGCCGGTAGCCGTCCGGGTCGGTCACGACGACCTCCCGGGTGTGCCAGGGCTGCACGGTGGGACCTTCCACCTCGGCCCCCTGGGCCTGGGCGCGCAGGAGCAGCTCGTCCAGCGCACCGGAGCCCTCGACACGGATGCCCACGAGCACGCCCATCCCCCGTCGTCCTTCCAGCTGGAGCTGCGCCGGCGGCGCGACGAGGTAGAGGTCCGCCGCGCCCGCCCACTGGAGGCGGACGAAGGGAGGCTCGGACTGGGTGCGCTCGAAGCCGAGCGCCTCGTAGAACGCGAGCGAGCGCGGCAGGTCCGTGACGAGCAGCTTGACGAACGCCGTGTTCACTTCTTGAGGCCTTCGGCCACCAGGGCCGCCTGCACGTGGGGACGCTCGGCGACGCGGGCGTGGTAGGCGCGCACGGCCGGGAACGGCTCCAGGTCCACCTTCATGGGCGCCGCCCAGTTCAGCACGGTGAACAGGTACGCGTCCGCGACGGTGAACTGCTCACCCAGGAGGAACGACTGCTTGGCCAGCACGCCGTCCAGCGTCTTCAGGCGCTGCGCGATGCGCTCCTTGTAGATGGCCTTGCCCTCCTCCGGGAACGCCGGGTTGAACAGGGGGCTGAAGGCCTTGTGCAGCTCGGTGGAGATGAAGTTGAGCGTCTCCTGGAGCTGGTAGCGCGGCAGCGTGCCGTTGGCCGGGGCCAGCTTGGCCTGGGGCGCCTGGTCCGCGATGTACTGGACGATGGCGGGGCCCTCGGTCAGCACGTTGCCGTCCTCGAGCACGAGCGCGGGGACATAGCCCTTGGGGTTGACGGCGAGGTAGTCCGCGCCCGTCTCCGTCTTCTTGGAGCGCAGGTCGACCTTCTCGACGTCGAACTTCAGGCCCGCCTCACGCAGGACGATGTGCGGGGACAGGGAACAGGCGCCATTCGTGTAGTAGAGCTTCATGGTGCAAGACCTCGCGTGTGGGATTCGCGGCGCGCAGTTGTGCACCTTCCCGAGGTGGGATGCCACCGTTTCCGTGGTGCTCCCACGGCCTGCCTCACCGGTCGGCCGGGTGTCGCTCGGGTGACGACGTGGGCTCCTGGGTCCACCGGGCCCCGCTGCCCGGGGCGTGCGCGCGGTGGTAGGTCTCTGCCTCCCTGACCCCCGAGCAAGCTGCGGCCTCGCGCGCGCTCCGTCAGACAGACATGGCCGGCGTCCACCCCCGGCCTGGAAGGACCCTATGCGCTTCAAAGCCACTCTGCTGCTGCCCCTCGCCCTCCTGGCGCTGGGCGCGACGCCGGCGTGCTCCGGCGATGGTGACGACAACAAGCCCGACGCTGGCGGCACGCCCGACGCGGGGGGCCAGGACTCCGGCACGCCCGACTCCGGTACGCCCGACTCCGGTACGCCGAGCGGCGGTGATGGCGGCACGGGCACCGCGTCGTGTCCGTCCCACGCGCTGTTCTGCGAGACGTTCGAGAACGGCCGGGGCAGCTGGGAGGAGCAGAAGACGCACGCCACCATCACCGCGGACGGCACCAGGCCGCACACCGGCTCGGGTTCGCTGCACGTGGTGACGGAGGACGGCATCGACGAGAAGCAGGGCGAGGGCGAGGCCATCGCCCGGTGGATTCGCTCCCTGAGCCCCACGTTCAGCACGCAGTTGTTCGTGCGCGCGCACGTGTTCATGACGTCGCTGCCGGGAGACTTCGGGCAGATGGGGACCTTCTTCGTCCTCTTCTCGGACGCGGGCAACGACTTCGGCGGCTTCGAGCTGCAGGTCATTCAGGACACGGGCTTCGCGCTGGATGACTGGTCCGCGCGCAACGGACAGGGCTGGAACCGGCAGGGGCCGCCGGTCAACCTGGGCATGTCCACCGGTCGCTGGGTGTGTCTGGAGTGGGAGGTCCGCCGCCCCAACGCGTCCAGCACGCACGGCACCACCACGGTGTACGTGGACGGCGCCAAGGCGCATGAGTTCACCGAGATTGGCATGCGCTCGTTCAACACCTTCATGGTGGGCTACGGCTTCGTCCATCCGCAGGGGCCGTCCGCCTCCGAGACGTGGATCGACAACGTGGCGGTGAGCAGCACCCGTCGCATCGGCTGCGAGTAGCACCCCGCACCTCCGGGCCCTCCCGGGGCCCGGAGCCCTCGCGCGCATCGCCTGTCAGGTCCAGGGGCGAATCTTCGTGTTTTCGGGACACGAAGCTTCGTGCTCACCACGGGGCTGGCATTCGAAAGGCAGCGAGTCATGTCGTTGAAGGAGCTTGCGCGCCAGACGGTGCGCATCACGGAGCAGGGGCAGTACGTGGCGCCCTCGGGCCGGGTGGTCCAGGTGGGCGACCTGGTGGAGCGCGCGGTCAGCGGGACGGTGCTCTACCGCCCCGAGGACTTCTCGGGACTGACGCCTCGGGGGCTGGCTGCCGGCACGGCGCCGCGCATCGAGGTGACGGGCGAGAAGACGGGGCAGGCGGCGCGGAGGCTGGTGGAGGAGGAGGGGCTGACGCGCGTCGCGGCGCTCAACTTCGCCTCCGCGAGGAACCCGGGTGGCGGCTTCCTGGGTGGCGCCAAGGCGCAGGAGGAGGACCTGTCGCGCTGCTCGGCGCTCTATCCCTGCCTGCTCACGCAGCGCGAGTACTACGACGCCAACCGCGAGGAGCGCTCGGCGCTGTACACGGACCACCTCATCTATTCGCCGGACGTGCCGTTCTTCCGCGACGACTCGTTGGAGTTGTTGGAGCGGCCCTTCCTGCTCTCGGTTCTCACCGCGCCCGGACCCAACGCGGGGGTGGTGCTGCGAGAGGACCCGCGGCAGCGGCGCCAGCTCCACGCGGTGCTGCGGGCGCGCGCGCTGAAGGTGCTCCAGGTCGCCGCGCATCAGGGGCATGAGGTCCTGGTGCTGGGGGCGTGGGGCTGCGGCGTCTTCCGCAACGAGCCGGCCGAGGTGGCGCAGGCCTTCTCGAGCGCGCTGACGCAGCTGTACGGCGCCTTCTCGCGCGTGGTCTTCGCCGTGTACGAGCGGGGCGGGGACGGGCCGAACCTGCGCGCCTTCCAGGAGCACTTCGGCTGAGGGCGCGCGGATTTAACTCCGTTTAATCCCACGCCCCTCCCGATTTGGACGACAACTCCCTGGAGCATTTGCTCGAGGGGGAAGCCGATGCACGGGGACTGGCGCAGTGTTGGGGACTCACGGGAAGAGACGTCACTCGTGTTTCGGAGGCTGGATGCTCGCACCGTTCGCGTCCTCGGCGGCCCCCGGGAGATGTTGGCGGTGCTGGAGGACTTCGCGCGCGGCGAGGGGGGCGCCGCGGCGGAGGTGTTGGAGCCCGGCGTCTGCGCGAGCTGGCGGGGATGGCGGCTGGATGTCGACGCCAACGAGGACGTGGGACGCATGTCGTCCCCTCAGCTCCTCGGCCAGGGTGGCCTCCAGCCGATGCGTGTCGCCACGGGGCTGGCGGGACGGGGCCGGGAGCTGAGCGTCTTCACCGAGGATGCTCGCACGGGCCGGGAGGACTTCCGCTACACGCTGCTGCTCGGCGACGTCGTCCTGGGCATCCGGGGCGAGGTGGACGCGCCCGAGCGCCACGTCTACGACGTCACGCTCAGGGGCGTGGCCCACCTGCTCGTGCGCGCGCTGCGGCGGGTGCATGCGCGGTGCGCGGCGCACGGCGACACGGCGGTGCTCGTCTTCACGGCGGAGGAGGCGGAGCAGCTTCGCCAGGGCGCGCGGGACTGGTGCGCGGCCACCGGGGACGAGGGCTGCCCGGAGTGGGTGTCACGCGTGGCCGAGGCGGAGTCCGGCGAGGAGGCCCTTCGGGGGCTCATCACCGCCACCGACGACGCGGCCCGCATCGCCGAGCGCCTGCTGGAACTGGGCGCCTTCCTCCTGGAGTCCGAGGCGGCGATGTCCCGGGACTGGCCCAGGGTGGAGCTGCCCGCGTGGCGTCAGGAGTAGCGCGCGAAGGCGGAGGCGGCCATGGGCACCGACTCCGAGGACAGCTCCGGCTCCGTGGAGGTCAGCGGCTGGTAGGCATCCACCGGTGACGCGCGCCCCACGACGAACTCCGCGGCGCTTCGAAGCTTCTCCAGCGCTCGCTCGGTGCAGTGCAGGGTGATGAGGGGCAAGAAGCCCGGCTCGCTCATCCACTTCACCGCGCCCAGCAGGTGGTTCGCGCTCAGGAACCGCATCACGTCATCCCGCAAGGCGCGACTCTCCTCGCCCGCGGCATGGAGGGCGGCGCGCCTGTCTCGGGGAGGCGGAGCCGGACGTGGCTCGCGCTCCTCCCGGGGCATGATGATGGTCTCGATCCACATCGGAGCGCCCTCCGGACGTAAGACCTGTGGGCTCGCTGACCGGGTACGGCTGCTTGCTCCCTGGCCCTCAGGTAACCGGGGAATGATGCGCGATTTCACTTCCGGTTGTTTTCGTCCGGGCGCCAATTCCTTCTCGACGGGCGACAAATTGTGAAAAATCGGAGTGATATTGGAACCCACGATGTCGGGCGGTGACGCACCGGGTAGGTGAGTCGCCCGCGGGGCGCACACCGCGGGTGTCCAGGTTGGGACATACGAATGCGACAGGAGGGTGTGTCAGGCTGGGGCACATGAGACCTGGCCGCGCGCTGGAGTTCGAGACGTTGTTTCCGCCGCCTCTCACATGGGGTGAGGGGAGGCGAGCGTCCTGGGCCGGTGGCTCGCATCGCGGCTCGGCGAGGTGAGCATGCGCGCCGGCAGGACGCCTCCTCCTCGTGGTCGTCGACGTGCGGAGGGTACGGCCTCGCGTGGGACGCGGGAGGCTCGTGAGGCGATGACGAGGACGTCCGCGCCGCGAGGACTGGGGCCGCCCGCCGTCTTCGTCGGGCGCAAGCAGGAGCTCCAGCGGCTGAGCAGTCTGCTGCGCCGCGTGCGCACGGGGGTCGTCTACGGCCTGCCAGGGGTGGGCAAGTCCGCGCTGGTGGCCGCGGTGGCGGCGCGTCATCGGGGGCCGGTGGTCCACCGACGCATCGCTCCGGGGGACGCGCTGGACTCGGTGGTGGACGACGCGCGCCGGCTCTTGCGCGAGGCGCCCGTGGCGCAGGCGTTGTCGGACGACGCGCGCCTGGAGGACCTGGCCCGGGAGCTGGACGCGCGCGGGGCGCTGTTCGTGTTGGATGACCTGCACGTGCTCGCGCGCGAGGAGCGCGTGGCGTTGGTGGAGGGGCTCGGCGGTCGGCTGCGAAAGGGCGCGCTGCTGGCCACCTCTCGCGAGGAGCTCCCGCGCCAGGCCACGAGCCCGGACCGCATCGAGCTGCGATTGGATGGACTGCCCGAGTCCGCGGCGCGGCTGCTGTGGCGTCAGCTGGACACGCTGTATGGCGCGCGCGAGGGCTTCGCGGCGGCCTGGGCCCGCTCCCGGGGCGTGCCGTTCCTGCTGCGCCGCGCGCACGCGAACGACGCGGACGTGGAGGAGCCGGTGCGCGCGGCGCTCTCGTCGCTGCCGCCGGATGAGCGGCATGTCGCCGCGGTGCTCGCGTTGTCGGAGCTGCCGCTGCCCGCCTCCGCGCTCGTCGACGTGCTGCCGGACGGTGGCGCGGGTGAGGCGCTGCGGCGACTGTCGGCCCGGCTCCTCGTCGAGACGGATGCGCGGGGCCGCCATGGCGTGCACGACCTGGTGCGCGAGGCGTTCCAGTCGCTGCTCGACGCCGAGGAGTCGCGCGCGGCGCACGAGGCGCTGCTCACGCTGCTGTCCCGCGAGCCGCTGCCGGAGGTGGTGCGGGTGCGCGCGATGTCCCGACACCTGCAGGCGTTGGGACGGCACGAGGAGCGTCGGGCCTTCATCGTCGGGGAGGCGGAGGCGCTCGTGCGACAGGGCGCGGCCGGGGAGCTGCTCACGTTGCTGGGCTCGCTGCCGCCCGCGCTGTTCACGCCCGAGGTGGGGCTGGCGCGGGCCCGCGCCCAGGTGCGCCTGTTGGACCTGCGCCGTGCCTACGAAGAGCTCTCGGTGTTGCGCGCGTCGCTCGGCGAGGACGGGGATGCGGGCCTTCGTGAGCAGGTGGGCACGGTGCTCGTGCGCGTGGCGCTCTTCTCGCTGGAGCTGGACGCGTGCGAGCGGACGCTGCAGTCCATGCCCATGCCACGCGACGCGGAGGTGTTCCTCCAGCAGCTCCTGGCGTGGGCCGCGCTGCGCTTCTTCCAGGGGCGACTGGATGAGTCCCTGGAGATGCTGGACGCGGCGTGCTCCGCGTCCGAGGACCGGCGCGTGCTCGGCTGGGGCGCCTATGCCCGCGCGCTGATGTGTTGGATTGAAGGCCGGGACGACGGACTGGAGGAGCCGCTCAACCAGTGTCTGTCCTTGCTGGAGGGCGCGCCGCTCAACTCACGCGGTCCGCTGGTGGCCGCCATGTCCGCGGGCATCCTCAGCAGGCTCGGCCGCTTCGCTCAGGCGGAGGCAGCGCTCGCGGGCGCGCGGGAGAAGCTGGGCCAGTTGGGTGCGCCGAGGCTGGCGCTGGAGCTCGACTGCATCGCCGCCCTCGTCCGGGGGGAGCGCGGAGAGCGCAGGGCCTCGCTCGCGGGCCTGCGGGAGACGTCGGCGCGCGCGCAGCAGGGCGGCTATCTCTTCATCCACCATCTCTCCCGCGTCTGTGCCGGTCGCATGTTGCTGGAGCTGGGCCGGCGCGCCGAGGGGCTCGCGTTGCTCGACGAGGCCGCGGCGGACGCACGGGCCCGGGGCGCCGAGGGACTGGCCCGCGCCGCCGAGTCCGCCCGCGCCGCCGACGTGCTGAGGCAGGTGGAGCGCCCCTCGGTGGTGGAGCCTCGCGAGGTGCGTCCGGGCATGGCGGCGCGGCAGCGGGCGCTGGCGGCGTTGGCCTCGGCGACGGCGGGTGACAGCGTGCGCGCCGAGGGACTGCTGGCCTCGCTGGAGCCCCTGGCGCGCGGCGAGGACTTCGCCCTGGAGCGCGCGCTGGCGCACCTGTCGCGAGCGCTGCTGCACCGGCTGGCCGAGCGCGCGGCGGAGTCGCGTGCCTCGCTGGAGGCCGCGGCGCGCTCCGCGGCGGAGGGTGAGGCGGACCCGGAGCTGATTCCAGAGCTGGCGCGCACGCTCGCCTCGCTGCGGGTGGTGACCTCCGCCGGCTCGCGTCTGGCCGTCGAGGCGCCCGTCGCCGCGTCGGACGGGGTGGTGCTCGACGCGCGCCATCACGAGCTGCGCGCGGGGGCTCGCTCCGTCTCGCTCGCGAAGCGAGTGCTCCCTCGCCGGCTGCTCTATGCGCTGGCCCGACGCCCGGGCCGCACGCTGCCGAAGGAGGACTGCGTGCGGGCCATGTGGGAAGCGGCCTATGACCCGAGGCTGCACGACAACGCGCTGCGCGTGCACGTGCGTCACCTGCGGGAGATGCTGGAGGGCACCGGCGCGCGGCTGGTGTTCGAGGACCCGGGCTATCGCCTCGAGGTGCCGCCGGGCTTCGCCTTCGTGCGCGACGAGCCCGGCGCGTCCTAGAGCGGCAGCTCCACCGCGAAGGTGGCGCCGCCGCCGGGCGTGTCCTCCACGTGGATGTGGCCGCCGTGCGCCTCGACAATCTGCCGGACGATGTAGAGGCCCAGGCCCATCCCGCCCTGTCGCCGCGCGTTGTCGCCCTGGGTGAAGCGCTCGAAGATGCGCTCGCGGTCCTTCTCGGGCACGCCCGGGCCGCTGTCGCACACCGTCAGCTTCGCCTTGTCGCCGTGCCGCGTGAGGGACAGCGACACCGGGTTGCCCGCGCCGTAGCGCAGGGCGTTGGACACGAGGTTGCTCACCACCTGCTCCAGGCGCAGCCGGTCGAAGCGGCCCTCCAACGGCCCGTCCACCTTCGCGCTCAGCGGCACGCCGGTGTGCCGGGCCTCGTCGCCGAAGCGCGCCACCAGGTCCGCCACGACGGCCGCCAGATCTCCATCGGAGAAGTGGAAGTCCAGCTTGCCCGTGCGGATGCGGCTGACGTCGAGCAGGTTGTCCACGAGCGCACCCAGCCTGCGCAGCTGTCGCTCGGTGGCGTCCAGCTTCGCCTGGACCTTGGGCGCGCCGAGCGTCTCCTGCGCGTTGCCCTCGGCGAGTCTTCGCAGCAACTGGGCCTGCAGACGCAGGGACGTCAGCGGCGTGCGCAGCTCGTGGCTCGCCAGCGAGAGGAAGTCGTCGCGCGTGCGCACGGCCTCCTGCAGCGCGAACTCCGTCTCCTTCAGCGCGGTGATGTCCAACAGCGCGCCGCGCACCACCATCACCTTGCCCGTCGCGTCGCGCAGCACCCGCGCGCGGCTGGTGAGCCAGTGCCAGGAGCCATCCGGCCAGTGCGTCCGGAACGTGGAGACGTACGAATCCGTCTTGCCCGCGGCGATGTCCGCCAGTTGCGTCTGCACGGCCGGGCGGTCGTCGGGGTGGAGCGATTCGATGAACCGCTCATGGGTCCACTCCGCCAGCGGATGTGGATAGCCATAGAGACGGTCATGTCCCTCCGAGCGGAACACCTGGCCGGTGGCGACGTTGGTCTCCCAGACGGCCATCTGCGCGGAGTCCAGCGCCACCTGGAAGCGCTCGCCGAGCTGACGGAAGCGCTCCTCGGTCCTCGCCACCTCGCTCTCCGCGCGCTGCCTCCGGGTGATGTCGGCGGCGAGCACCCACGTCTCCTCGCCCACCACGCGCACGTTGACGTCCAGCCAGACACGCGAGGGCAGCTCCGCCAGGAAGCGTCCACCCTCGCGCGTGGAGAGCGCGGCCATCAAGCGCTCGTGCAGCACGGTGCCCGCGAGCGCCGGCTCGGCCGTCCACGGCTCCTGACCGCACAGCTCCTCCGCAGGCACGCCGAGCAGCGCGGCGGCGCGGCCGTTCACCTCGCGGATGCGCCCCTGGGCATCCAGGCAGAGGAACGCCTCGCTCATCATCTCCCGCAGCACGCACAGGCGCGCCTCGGAGGACAGCCCGGCTTCGTCGGCGGGCGCGGCGGGCATGGCTCCCGTGGGGATGACAGGGGTGTCCGTGGAGGGGCTGGACACGGCGGTCTGCGAGGGGCTCATGTAGACCTGAACCGTCCCCTGGCCCTCCAAATGCGTCAAGTCATCCGCTCCGCCCGGGGAATCACGCTGCGGCGCGGCGTCCGCACGTCGGGACATCCACCAGCCCCGACCTCGACCCCTCCACAGGCCGGCTCCGCCTCGAGGGCGGGACATGCGACTCAGGACCCGCCCGGCGGCGCGGTCGGGTCCACGATGGGTTCAGGCATGACCCACGTTCCCGTGGGGTCCAGGTACGCCTGGTCGAAGGCGTAGAGGATGCCGTTCCAGCGGTCCCAGAAGTCGGCCCAATTGTACTCGGTGGGCGGCGACGTCAACGGGTTGCCGTCGCGGTCCGGCTGGCTGTTCGCATAGTCGGCGTAGTTCCAGACGACGGTGCCGAACTCGGTGCGCAGCAGCGGGGTGAGGGCCCGGAGCAGCGCGACGCGGGACACCTCGTCCGTGCGGGGCGATGCGGGCGAGAAGACGGGCTGCGCCATGTCGTGCTGCTCGCGCCAGGCGATGTAGTTGTTGGCCATGGCCACGAGCGCGTCACGGGTGGCGGGGCTCGTCGACAGGCGGGCCTGCTCGTAGAGGGCGAAGGCCGCGACCAGCAGGCTCTTGTAGTGCATGCCGGGGAAGAGCTGGTCGAACTGGTAGGGGCGCGGCGTGTCGAACGCGTGCGCCAGCGCGTAGTCGTAGGCCTGCACGGCCTGGGAGGGCACCGCGTCCACCAGCGTGAACTCCGCGAGCACGCGCGCGGGTGTCACCGCGCCGACGGCGCTCCGGCGCCACGCCAGGTACAGCTGCCCCGAGCCGCCGATGTCCGAGAAGATGGCGAGGTTGCCCTCGTGCAGGGTGCGCTCCAGCGTCAGCACCAGGTTCTCCGCCTTGTCGAGGGGCCAGAACCCCGGCGAGGACTGGTAGAGCGCGGCGAGGCGCGCGGAGGTGATGCTCAGCGTGCGCAGGTCCAGGAGCGCCGCGGTGTTGAGCGAGGTGATGAGCGCGCCGAGCGAGGCCGCCGCGTCGGTGGGCACGCCGCGCAGCACCAGCTCCAGGCCCAGCTTCTCCGGCGTGGCGAGCAGCTGGAGGTCGAGCCCCACGCGCTGGAGCGCGTGGAGCACCGACAGCGAGGGCTGTCCGCGCGCGGCGGCGATGATGCGCCTGGCGATGGCGGTGCCGAGCATCCCCTCGCCACCGGTGCGCGAGGCATTGGGCGCGAAGGTGAACCACGTGGGGCGCACGGCGCTTGCGCCACCGCGTTGCAGGGCCGGGTCCAGCACCGCGCCCAGCTCGTAGGCGATGTCGATGTAGCCCTCGGTGATGCGCTGGTTGTCTTCCAGCGGAGTCGGCGTGGACTGGGCGCTCGCGGAGGCGCAGGTGAACGCCACGGCGAGCACGAGCCCACGAAGGGCGTGAGAAGAGCGGGGAGCAGAGGGTCGTCGCATGGGGAGTCCGCCGGGAAGACGTGGGGTCCTGGGGAGGTAGTCATTGCCCAGGCGCTTCCACAGGCGTGGCGGCCCCGCGCCATCGCGGCGTTGTCGGAAACCCGACGGATGGATGGGGGCAGGGAGCCCATGTGCTCCCTGCGACGTGCTGCTGGGCCCGTGGACTCAGAGGTGGCGGACGGCGTGCTCCTCCCAGAGCGAGCCCGGCGCGGTGAACACGTCGGCGGGCTGGCCCTCGAGGACCCACCAGGCGCCTCGGGCCACCTCCTCCTCGAGCTGTCCGGGAGCCCAGGCGGAGACGCCCTCGAAGGTGAGGGAGTCACCGATGGGCAGGTGCGCCTCGCGGCGTCCTTCGTACCAGGTGATGCCGTCGAGGACGGCCTGAGCTCCCTCGGGGGCCGGGCGGCGCAGCGTGAGGGTGATGTGCAGTGCGGGGTTCACCGGGCCGCCCCAGCGGTCCACGCCCTGCGGAAGCAGCTCACCCTGACGGTTTCGCACGCGATTGAGCACCACGCCCCACGTCCTGCGCTGGGCGCCCGCGTCGAGGAGCAGCACCACGGTTTCGTCGAAGTTCTCCGAGACGCGGCCGGGACGCGAGACGAGCAGTGAGCCCGCACGGAGTGGGGCAGCGGGCAGCTGCTCCAGGGACTTGAGTGCGTCGATGGCGCGCGGGAAGAGCACGAGCAGCGCGGCCGCGATGAACATCAGCACCCAGCCGAGGTGCCAGCGCGAATGGCGCTTCATGACGCGCGGCCTGGACGTGAGCGGGTCCTGGCCGGGTGGGGGAGGGGGTTGCTCACGGCTTGCGGTGGGGCCGCGCGGGAGGCGGGGCCTCTGACATGTGCTCGGCCTTGAAGCGGGCCAGGGCCTGCTCGGGGTCGATCTCCTGGCGCTGCTCGGCCCGGGTCTTCTGGGGTGCGGCGTGCTGTTCGAGCACCGATGGCGCGGTCTGTTTCGAGCCGCGCAGCCAGCGCCGCGTCAGGGCGAAGAGGACGTAGAGGCCGAGGGCCAGCAGGCTGTACTTGAGGAGCCACTTGGCCACGCCGATGAAGAGGCCGACGGCGGCGATGGCGACCAGGAGTCCGATGCCGCCGATGACGAGGACCTCGCCGGTGCTCCACGAGGACTCGCGCTCATCCGCGCCTGTCGTGTCAGGGGACTCCTGCTCCTTCTGGATGAGGGTGGGCTGCTGAGACTCCATGAGAATCCCCCGACCTGGGAACGCCTGACGCGACCGCGCGTGCCTCAGCATAGGAGGGATGCGGGGCGACTGACAGTGCGGGACGGGCCGAGCGGCGGTGTTCCGGGCTCATACCGGTTACATGCGCCGGTCGGGCTTCATACCGGTTACAGGGCCCGGATGCGCTCCATACCGGTTACGCGGGCAATCCGGCCATGGAGGTCCGAGTCGCCACCGGGTTGTTCGAGTCATCGAGAGTCAGTGGGGTTACGCGGGCCGGCGAGGGTTCAGCCGGGCCAGGTCCAGGGGGGTGTCCACGTCCTCGCCGCCTCCAGGCAGTGGCACGGTGGCGACGCGGGTCGGCTCGCGGGCAATCACTCCGCGTGCGCCCTGGGCTGCGGTCAGGGCTTCCAGTTCCGGGAACACGGCGCGGGAGAACAGCGCGGGGACGCCGTGCGTGCCGTCGTATCCGGAGGCCACGATGGACGCCCCTGTGGTCCGCCAGGTGTCCACGAGGGCTCGGAGGTGTGCGGAGGTGACGCGGACCTGGTCACAGAGCATGAAGAGCACTGCGCCCACGTCGGGGGCATCTGATGGCGCCACCGAGAGCATCGCCGAGAGGCCTGTTGTCAGTGAGCCGCCGGGGCCGAGGGCCCACTCGGGATGCTCGATGACTCGCAAGGGGAGGTCGACGAGCTCGGAGACGATGGTGTCCCGATGGGCGCCGAGGACCACGAGCACGGGACCTTCGCCGAGGGACAGGGCCGCTTCCGCGGCGCGTCGGATGAGCGTCTTGCCCTCGTGGACGACGAGCTGCTTGGGATGCCCGAGCCGCGACGAGCCTCCCGCCGCGAGCAACACCACGCCCACCCGCGTTTCAGCTCCGGACTTGCTTCCGAGCGAGCGTGGCTCGTTCACACCCGCCCCATTTCGCGCGGGGGCCGTGGCCGGGCCTCCGCGGGAGCACTCGACGACGACAGCGTGGAGCTCGCCACGCGCGCTCGTCGCAGACCGCGCGCGGTTCTCACGCGAGCCTCCTCAGGAGAACCTGGCGATGCCGTGCCACGTCGTGCGTTCCTGGGGCTCAGGTCACGCTCGGTCCTCACGCCAGCTTCCGCAGGAGAACTCGACGACGGGGTGGCGCTCGCCGCTCGTGCTCGTCGCAGGTCGCGCGCGGTCTTCACGAGCGCCTCCGCGGGAGTGCCCAGCGATGCCGTGCTTTCCTGGAACCCAGCGCACGTTCGGTCCTCACGCGAGCTTCCGTACGGGAGGCGGCGCCACCGTGTGGATGGGCGCGCGGCGCTCGCGCAGCTTGCCGCCGTCTCGTTCGGACACCACGGCCTGCAACTCGGCGACGACGGACAGGGCGATCTCCTCCGCGCCCTCCGCGCCGAGGTCCAGCCCCACCGGAGCATGCAGCTTCTCCAGCATCATCGCGCTCGGCGCGGTGGCGAGCCCCGCGAGCAACCTCTCCGTGCGGGAGCGTGGACCCAACACGCCCAGATAGCGCAGTGGCCGAGGGAGAAGCCCGGCGAGCAGCTCCTGGTCCTGCGGCAGGCTGTGCGTCATCAACACCACCAACGCACGAGGTGACAGCGCAACGGACGTCGCCGCCTCACTCGCCTTCACCGAGACCACCGTATGCGCGAGAGGGAATCTCCGTCGCAGCGTCTGCGTGGGCCGGTCCGCGACCACCGTGACACGCCAGCCCAGGCTCGCGGCCTGCGTCACCACGGGCGCGACGTCGAACCCACTGCCGAAGAGCACCAGCTCGTGGGGAGGCTCCACCACCTCCACCAGCACGTCCGCGCCTCCGCACGGTCCGCTCCACGTGCGGCCCTGCTCCATCGCCTCGCGAGCCGCCTCGCGGACGGCCTCACCCAGTGCGCCTGGAATGTGGCCCGCCTCCACGCCATCGTCGCGCACCATCCACCGAGTCCCCACGGCCTGCGCGGGCCCCTGGTACACGGTGGCGACGACGGCGCGACGTCCCTGGTTCCGGGCCTCGTCCGCGAACACCAGCGCGTCGGCCGGGCCGGACTCGCAGCGCTCCAGCAACACATCCACGACGCCATTGCAGCCGAGCGCGAAGGACAGGCTCCCCTCGTCCTCGATGCCCTCACCCGTGGAGTCGTACCGGAGCACGCGCGGACCGGTGCTCGTCCAGAAGAACGCCTTGCGGACGATGTCCGCCTCCAGACACCCGCCGCTCACACCTCCCGCGAGCCATCCGTCCTCGCCCATCAACATCCGGGCGCCGGGCTTGCGGTACGATGAACCCGACACGGCGACCACCGTGGCCAGCACCCAGGGCCCACGGGAGCGCGCGCGAGCGCGGAGGATGGCATCCAGGTCCTTCATGCGGAGCCAAGCCTAGCAGACGCCCGCTGACGTCAGCTCGCCACGGAACCGTCACCGGGCCCGGCGGGCACCGCGTCTGTTGGCGACCGGGCAGGGGCTCTCGCGGTGAGTCGCGCGGCCTGCGCGCAGAAGAACACGAGGAGCACCGGCTCGATGAAGTACTTGAACCGCATGTTCTCGCCCTTCTCGAAGAGCACGCTCACCGAGACGACGAAGAGCACCGGCAACACCAGCCCCGCCACCTGGAGCCAGTCCACACGGCGCTTCAGCGCGCGCACGGCCCGCGCGCCCGCGAGCAACACCAGCACCCAGAGCACGGGCGACGAGAAGACGAAGTCGAGCGGCTCACGCCACGGCAGCCGGTCCACCAGGACGTTGGGCTGGTAGCGGCTGGACGGCGCGCCGTACATCACCGCGTTCTGCGCGAACGAAGCGAGCGTCGCGGAGAGGGGGCGTTCGAGGAGGGCGCGACGACACACGTACTTCAGACCCACCGAGTACCGCAGGGCATCCAGGTGGTTGTAGTTGTAGTAACCCCCGAGCTTCTCGTCCGTGCGCAGCACCGCCGCGCTGGACGGTGGCGGCAGGGACCTGGGCAGCACGTTGTCGGGCAGCCGCACCGAGCCGAGGTCGGGCTCGCCCATCCCAATGGCCCGACAGAAGTTGAGCCCGTCGAAGCTGGACGTCATGGACGTGTTGAACAGCGCGAGCTGCTTGGCGACGTAGGGGCCCGCGAAGAGCGTGACGACGACGAGATAGCGACCCACGCTCCGAGCCGAGGCCCCGCGCAGCGCGAGGCACACGGCCACCAGTGGGAAGAACGGCCACTGGAAGATGGAGCGCAGGAAGAACAGGACGAGCGACGCGGCCGCGAGCCGGGCGATGGAGCCGTCCTCTCGAGGGAAGCGCCACAGCTCGAAGCAGAACCACAGGAAGGCGAGGGCGCTGGCGGCGGTGCTGTCGAGCAGGGTCGCGAAGGCGAGGGTGCCCGGATGCAGCGCCATCACCACCGCGGCGACGCGGGCGAAGCGCCGCCCCGCCACCTGGAAGACCCAGGCATGCACGAGCGCCACCGTGCCGGCGAACACGAGCGCCCAGACGACGTAGGTCCACCGGTCCACGGCGTCGACCAGGGCCAGTCCATCGAGCGAGCCCTGGAGCCCGGCCAGCGTGGCGCGGAGCACATCCAGCAGGGGCGGCTGGATGTGCAGATACCAGAGGGAGCGCAGCGGCTCGTCGCGCAGCTCGCGCAGCGACAGCGTCTGCATCATCCGCTCGGAGCTCCACGCCTGGAAGCGCAGCCCGTCCGCGGTGAGTCGGCGCAGCCCTGCCTCCAGCACGAGCAGGAACAGGAATGACACGGCGAAGACGAAGCCCCGCTCGCGTCGGCTCGCGACACGGGCGTCGGGCATCGCGGGCGCGTCCGAGGCGAGGGGAGGGGATTCTGCCACCGCCGGCGAGTCTCGCAGCCTCCCGGGGTCTCCGTACAGTTCACGGAGTGTGACCCGGCGCCTCGGGCGGGCGCGAAGGAATCACCGGGGGGACTGGATGATTCCCCTGTCTCAGGCTGTACTTGGCTCTCGCATGCCCATCCTGCGTCAGGCCTACGCGCTCCAAGCCCTGCGCGAGCTCGGTCGACTGGCTCCAGACCTCGCCCGCGTCCGCGCCAACCTCTCGTTGGAGGACAGCCTGCGCAGCCTGAGCGAGGCCTGCCAGACGACGCTCGGCATGGAGCTGGAGACCCTCACGCTGTTCGACGCGCGCTCCGTCGTGCGGCTGTTCGGGCACGCCGAGCAGGCGCGCATCCTCGCCCACCTGATGGACGAGCGGGCACGCACGCTCGCCGAGCACGGTGACTTCGTGGGCGCCCTCTCGGACACCGTCTACGCGGGCCAGTTGCTCATGTGCTCGCGCCAGCGCTTCGGGGTCCAGAAGGACGCCGGCGCCGCCGACGCGCTGGAGCGCGAGCTGCCCAAGCCCCAGCCCTGAGTCGACTCAGGAGGCCCGACCCGTGACGCGCGCCCGGGGCCTGCGCACGACGTCGGCGCCGCACGCGGCCGCATGACGCGCGAGCGCCTCGTCGAGCGCGGCATCGTCCAGCTTCACGCCCTTCTCCCGCCACAGGTTGTCCACCTGGAGCACGCCCTCGCGCACGCGCGCCTCCAGCCGTCCCACCAGCTTCCCCCGGTGGAGCAGCGGACAGACGTACCACCCCCACTCGCGCTGCGCGGCGGGCTTGTAGACCTCCCACGTGTAGTCGAAGCCGAACGCCACGCGCACCAGCTCGCGGTCCCACAGCACCGGGTCCAGGGGTCCGAGGATGCGCATCCTCGCGTCGGGCTCCGGCTGCTCCCGCTTCCGGAAGCCCCTGGGCGCCAGGTACCGCCGGGGCGAGCCGGGGATGCTGACCGCCTCCAGCACACCCTCGTCGACCAACGTGTCGGGGAGCGAGGAGGTGCGCACCTCCGTCAGGGTGGACCAGTGCGGACCGCTCGCGCGGCTGAGCAGGCCGGAGGCCTCCACGCGCTCGGTCAGCCCCCAGCGTTCGAACGTCGTCTTCACCCGGGCCTCGGCCATCCGGGGCAGGGCGCGGTGCGGGACGTCGTACAGCTTGCCGCCCGGGCCTCGGCCACACACCACCACCTGGCAGCGCGTCCACAGGATTTCCAGCGCCATCGCCGTGGCGCGAGCGGTGCCCTTCCAACCACTCCAGTCGATGGGCACCACCGCGCCATGGTCCTTCAGCTCGCGTGACGAGGAGCGTCCGCGCGATGTCACCTCGTCGAGCACCGCGTGCAGCACCGCCTCCGGCACCCGCTTGAGTCGCTCCTCCAGTCGCCACCACGGAGCCTGGGCCGCGCGCTCGCGGTAGTAGGGGAACGCGCTGGTCGGCAGCAGGCAGCGCTCCTTGGCGAAGTGCTCGAAGGCATGCCCCGGCAGCAGGTGCCGGTACACGTCACCGCGCGCCAGCCCGTCCACGCGCGCGAGCGCCACCAGGTCCGCGTTGGTGCCGATGACGTCCAGCGGGTCCAATTGGATGCAGCGCAGGGACTTCAGGAGCGCGCGGGCACCCCGGGCGCCTTGAAGCGGGAAGGGACGCGAGAGCCCGAGGTGCGCGACGAGGAAGCGTCGAGCCTCGTCCGGCGGAAGCACGGTGGCGGGAGGATGCGAGGGCACGGGGTGGACTCTAACGTCGCCACGGCCGCTTGCCGGACGCCGTGTGTCCTCACGCGCCGGATTTCGCGGCGACGCGCTCCACGATGTCCCGGGGCAGGCGAAGGGCCCGTTCGAACTCCAGGCGCACGGGCGCCGGGACGGGAGGCGAGCGCGCGTCGAACTGCGCGAGCAGCCGCTCCCCCAGCGCGAGGAACTCGAGCCCCTGTCGCGCCAGGCTCCGGGCGAACGGATGCAGCGCCACCTGCACGCGTGGGGTGGTGGGCGCGCCGCTCGCGCTCCGGTCCTCCATGGCCAGCACGTCCCCCAGGCGCCAGAGCCTCAGGGCGGACTCCTCCCAGGGGCCGGCCTGCGCCTCGTCGGCGCCGTCGAGCAGCGTGTCCAGCGCGAAGAACCAGCTCCACGTCATCCAGAACTCGTCGACCGAGTCCTCGTCGCTGAAGGCCACGCCGCCCACGTCGATGAAGAAGCCTCCCACGAAGCTGCAGCAGCTCACGCGGGGCTGCTGGAGGACCTCGTCGAGGTACTCCCGCTCCAGGCCCTGGAGGTCCGCGAGCCCCACCCAGCGCTGCTCGACGAACACGCGGAGGTCGGCACGGAAAGGCGAGGCGGACATGGCCCCGACTGTACCGTGTAACCCCCTTGCTCGTGTAACCCCATGGCTCATCCGTGGGCCACGGGCCCCGCGTCAGTCGCGCGAGTCCTCGGGCTCCGGCTCCAGGCGTGCCTGGCGCTGGCTGGCCTCCCACGACTCCTCCGCGTCGTTCGCGTGGACGACGGCGGCCTCCGCGTCATCCTGGGCGCTGGCCCAGGTGGTGTGTCCGCCGGCGTAACCCTCCAGTGGCCGGGGACCCCGGTGGGCCTCCACCTCCAGGTCCCGCTGCTCCTGTTCGCGGAGCCGTTGCCGCTCCTGCTCGCGCTCCCGTTGGTGCTGTCGTTCGAGGATGGAGTCATCCGCCATGGCGCCGTCACCTCCTGGCTCCAAACCTGCGGACGGTGGACGAACGCCGCAGCGAAGCGGCGTCAGGGCCCGGCGGCCCGCATGCTCGGAGGGCGGCCGGAGCGCGCCGCCTCCCTCCGAGACACGGGGGCGATGTCAGCCTTCGCGCATGCGCAGGACGACCTTGCCGGTCGCGCGCCGGGCATCCAACTCGCGCAGCGCCTGCGCGCCCTGCTCCAGGGGGAAGACGGGGCCGACGACGGGCTCGAGCACGCCCTGGTCCGCCATCGCCTCCAAGTCCTTGGCGATGGTGGGCGTCAGCGACGGCTCATGGAGCAGGAAGCCGCCCCACGCCACGCCCACGACGTCGATGTTGCGCAGGAGCAGCTTGTTCACCGCCACCTCGGGGATGCGGCCCGCGGCGAAGCCCACCACCAGCAGCCGTCCCTCGGGCGCCAGCGCCTTGAGGCTCTTGTCGAAGATGTCCCCACCCACCGGGTCCAGCACCACGTTGGCGCCCAGGCCGTCCGTCAGCTCCTTGAGCTGCGTGAGCCAGGGCCCCGAGGACAGCAGCACCTCGTGCGCTCCCGCCTTGCGGGCCACCTCCGCCTTGCGCTCGTCGCTCACCACCGCCACCACGCGCGCGCCCGCACCGCGCGCCACCTGGATGGACGCCGTGCCCACGCCACCCGCGGCGCCGTGCACCACCACCGTCTCGCCCGCCTTCAGCCGGCCCCGGCGGTGCAGCGCGAAGTGCGCCGTGTGGTAGTTCATCACCACGCCCGCGGCCGCCTCGAAGCTCCAGCGCTGAGGGATTCGGAACACCATCTCGGCGGGAATCGCCGCCACCTCCGCGAAGCCTCCCAGCCCGAAGCTGAAGGCCATCACCCGCTCCCCCGCCTTCACCGACGCGCCCTCGGGCGCCGAGCGCACCACGCCCGCGACCTCCACGCCCGGCACGAAGGGCAGCGGCGGCTTCAACTGGTACTGCCCCTTCGTCAGGAGCAGGTCGGGGAAGCTCACCCCCGCCGCCACCACGTCGATGAGCACCGCGTCCTGCGCCTCGGGCTCGGCAAGCTCCACCAACGCCAGCCCGTCGGGTCCGTCCAGTCGCTGCAGCTGAAGTGCGCGCATGTGCCTTCCTCCCAGGACGGCAGCCTCGCGCACCCGTCCGCTTCCGCAAAGCGACTCGGTGCGAGGAGCGCTGTCAGCTTCGTCCCGAAGGCCGCGTCCACCGTGAGGATTTCCGGCGTCCGTCCGGTGTGGCCCGACACGCACTTGGGTGCTTGGGGTCGCTGGTTCGAGTCCAGCTCTCCCGACTTCAATCGGGAGATAGCTCAGCGGTAGAGCACGAGCCTGAAAACCATGGCCGCGCCACTCGGACGCTGGATTTCCTCTCCCTAAATTCCCAGGAAATGCCGCGAGAAATGCGCTCCGCGCGCGGACCTCGTGAGGGCCACTTTGGCCACGACTTTTTCCGGAATTCTGTTCACACCGGGGTTACCCACTACGTCGTACGGTTCCGGAAAAGCCGTGGGTAGGGCTCCAATAAGTTCCCGAAATGGCTGGGGCTTTTGGCTCAAGCTCGGAATTTAAGAATAAGTGACTTACTAAAATTATCGCGCAACCTTGAAATACACAACCATCCTGTGACACTGTGCTTCCTAATCTTTCCGTTTAGGAGGATTACATGGTGAATCAGCGAGTACGCGGTGTTCTTGGTGTAGCGGCGCTGTCCTTCCTCGTTGGTTGCAACGAGTCCACCCCTGCTCCCGAGGCCAAGCCCCAGGACACCGCGACGAAGAGCGCGGCGGCCCTGCAGCTGACCGGGAAGAAGGTTGTTGCTACGGATTCCTCCGGTGTCGCCAGGTTCATCACCGGCGACCTCGGCCCCGCACCGCAGGCGGCCGCGGGCTTCAAGGCCCTCGGTCAGGCGGATCTGGCTCCGGTGGCGGCGCTCATCGCGCCCCAGCTGAACCTGAACGCGGCGGACCTGGTCCTGAAGAAGACGTTCACGGACCGCCAGGGTGACGGCCACGTCATCTACGGCGTGAAGGTCAACAACATCCCCGTGCTGTACGGCCAGCTGCGCCTGACCACGCGCGGTGGCAAGGTCATCGCGGCGTCCACCAACACCCGCAGCGACCTGAAGGCCGCGGCCAAGGCGAGCGTGGACGTGTCGGTGGCGAAGGACGCCCTCCAGGCGGACCGCTCCACGTTCGACGGCCTGAAGATCGAGGAAGGCCACGAGCTGGTCTACTTCCGTGACGGCGACGAGCTGGTGCTCGTCTACAAGCTCATCCAGACGGGTGAGCGCCGCGACGGGACGCCGGTGCGCGATGTCGTCCTGGTCAACGCGACCAACGGCGACGTGATTGCCCGCCACCCGCAGATCAAGGAGGGCCTGGCCCGCCGGATGCACAACGGCAACAACACCACGACGCTCCCCGGCGCGGTCGTTCGCACCGAGGGTCAGCCCGAGGTCGCCGACCCGGTCGTCAACACGAACTACGACCACCTGGGCACGGTGTACGACTGCTACAGCGAGCTGTTCGGTCGTGACTCGTTCGACGACGCCGGCGCCACGCTGGTCAGCACGGTCCACCACCGCGTCGCGTACGTGAACGCCTTCTGGAACGGCACCCAGATGGTGTACGGCGATGGCGACGGCGTGAACGCCAGCAACCTGGCCAACTCGCTGGACGTGACGGCGCACGAGCTGACGCACGCCGTGACGGAGTACTCCTCCGACCTCATCTACGACGACCAGTCGGGTGGTCTGAACGAGTCCTTCTCCGACATCTTCGGCGCGGTGTGCGAGTGGTACGGCGACGGCAACGTCGTCAGCGCGCGCACGTGGCTGGTCGGTGACGACGTGTGGACGCCGAACATCCCGAACGACGCCCTGCGCTACATGGCGAACCCCACGCAGGACGGGGACTCGCTCGACTACTTCCACGACTACGACGACAGCGTGGACGTGCACTACAGCTCGGGTATCTCCAACCTGGCGTTCTACCTGCTGTCGCAGGGTGGCACGCACCCGACGGGCAAGACCACCACCGTCGTGACGGGCATCGGCATCGAGAAGGCCGGGCAGATCTTCTACAAGGCCAACAACGAGATCCTCGAGGCGGACGCGACGTTCGACGACGCGAAGATCGCCACCGAGCAGGCCGCCGCGCAGCTCGGCTACACCGCGGCTGAGATCGCCTCGGTGACCAACGCCTGGAAGGCCGTGGGCGTGGGCGTGCCCATCATCGTGGACACGACCCCCGTGCAGAAGGACGTGCCCATCACCGGCATCGGCTCCACCAGCGGCCAGAAGAAGTACTACGAGTTCAACCTGCCCGAGGGCGCGTACGACCTGAACGTCTCCATCGCCGGCGGCACGGGCGACGCGGACCTGTACGTTCGCTACAACAACGTCCCCACCACCAGCCTGTACGACTGCCGTCCGTACCGCGCTGGCAACGCCGAGTCCTGCGCGTTCGCCACGCCGGCCAACGGCCGCTGGGTCATCATGCTCAACGCCTACAGCACCTTCTCGGGCGTGACGCTGACGGTGACCTGGAAGGGTGGCTACGTGCCCGTGCAGTCCGGCATCGCGCTGAAGAACCTCTCCGGCGCGGCGGGCTCCTCGAACGTGTACACCATCGAGGTTCCGGAGCGTAAGCCTGGCTCCGGCATCAACAGCCTGTACATCCAGACGGGCGAGGGCGAGGGCAACCCGGACATCTACGTGAAGCTGGGCTCGGCGCCGACGAAGTTCGACTACGACTGCCGCAGCGTGAAGGAGCACCAGTCCGAGGTGTGCAACCTCATCAACGTGCCGGCCGGCAAGTACTACATCGAGATCTACGGCGCGAAGGGTGGCTACCAGGGCATCGCGTTCATCGCGTCGCACAAGTAATCACCTGATGTAGACGGCGCGGCCTCACCGCCGCGCCGCTCCAAGGCCCCGGTCGTCCGTTTCCTCACGGACGTCCGGGGCTGATTCATTTCCAGCGGGGCCGCGGAGTCTTCAGAGCGGGCGGGTGGCCGGCCCGGGGAGGATTTCGCGCAGGCACCGCTCGATGCCGCCCCGGTGCTTCCACTGCATGGGGTAGCCCAGCGACACCTCCTCGAAGCGCACCCCGTCGCGCCACTGCGTGAGCGGGATGTGGAGGTGGCCCGTCACGACGACTTCCGCGCGGTAGCGCGCGTGCCAGTCCTCGGTGCGCTTGGTGCCGCACCAGATGGAGAAGCGCGGGATGCGCGGCAGCCGCACGTGCTCGTGTCGGAGCGGGTAGTGGTTGACGAGGATGGTGCTGCAGCCCGGAGGCAGCGCGTCGAGCCGGGCCCGGGTGGACTCCACGCGCGCGGCGCACCACGCGGAGCGGCTGGGGTACGGGTCCGGATGCAGGAGCACCTCGTCGGTGCACAAGAGGTCGTCCTCGAACGCCCACTCCAGCGCCTTGTCCTCCGGCACGTGGTCCGGGCGGAACGAGTAGTCGTAGCCGAGGAACATGGGGACGATGACGCGGTGGGGGCCCTCGCCGGGCCAGCGCGGGTAGGGGTCCTCCGGCGTGAGCGCGCCGTGGCCACGGCACAGCGCCACCAGCCGTTGGTAGCGCGCGTCACCGCGCAGGGAGGGCTGCTCGGAGGGCATGGTCCACAGCTCGTGGTTGCCCGGCACCCAGATGACCTGGCGGAAGCGCGCCGTCAGCGTGCGCAGCATGAAGTCCATCTCGGACAGCGTCTCGCCCACGTCCCCGGCGACGATGAGCCAGTCGTCCGGGAAGGCGGGCAGGGTCTGCAGGGCCTGCTTGTTGTCGGCGTGACGCAGGTGCAAGTCACTGATGGCGTAGAGCTTCATGGGCGCGGCGGCACCTTAACGTGCCCGGAGGGCAGGCGCCGCCACGGCTCAGGCGCAGGGGTGTCCGGTGGCCTGTCCCAGGACGCGAAGCCGGGAGTGGAGCTCCTGGGGATGTGCGGCGCGGTCCACCCAGGTGATTTCGCGCGGACAGGACCTGGGAGGTGGGCGCACCGCGTGGAGCGCGCAGGCGGTGTGCGGGTGGCGTGCGCGCACGGCTTCGAGCAGGTGCAGCCCGTCTCCGTCCGGCAGCAGGTCTCCGCAGACGACCACGCGCGGGGGCTGCTCGTGCACGAGCGCGAGGGCCTCGGCCATGTCTCGCGCGAAGCGCTTGGCTCCGGGGAGGTCCCGGACGAGCCGACGCCACGCCGCGAGCGCGAGGGGGTCTTCATCCACGAACAGGAAGGTGACGAAGGGCTGCTTGCACATGGCTTCGACGTGGCGGGTGAGGTGACGCATCAGGTCCGCTTCCCATAAGACTACCTGGGAAGTTCTTGGATGCCAACCTCTCAAGTCATATCGACATGGACGAACCCGTTAGGTTAACGAACATGGAAAAGACCCTCGCATCCCGCCTCGGAGGAGCTGCGCGCCTGGCCCGCACCCGGCTGAACCTGACGCAGGCCGACGTCGCGGAGCGCATCGGTATCGCGAGCGAAGTCTACGGGCGGCTGGAGCGCGGCCACATGTTGCCGAGCATCCAGACCTTCCGGCGGCTGTGCGTGGTGCTCTCCATCTCCGCGGACGAGGCGTTGGGCCTCAAGCCCTCGCAGGAGGTGAAGTGGGCCGCGGAGCCTCCCAGCGAGTATGGCGAGTCGGGTGAGCTGCGCCGGCTGTTGCGCCGGGCCAAGCAGCTGGACCGCAGCGCCATCCGCCTGTTGAGCGTGCTGGCCGCGCAGTTCAAGCCCAAGGGCACCTGAGCGCGGCGCGTCCGGTTACTTCCGGGGGCGCGCGGCGGAGAGCTTCGACAGCCGGTCCTTGAGCTTCTTCGCGGAGGGGAAGCCGTGGAAGAGCACGACCTGGGGATGGGCCTCCAGCGTCTGTCGCTCGCCGGGTTCCTTGGCCAGGAGGGCCCGGTCGACGCCCAGGAGCAGCCCCGCGTCGGGCCGGGTGCGCAGCTCGGCGAGCCTGCGGGTGAGGGCGCTCGCGTGCCAGGCGTGGAACAGCTCCAGGGCGAATTCCTGACGCGAGTCGCGGTGGCGGAAGGTGAGGTCCGGCACGCACAGGCTGGCGGCGCCCACGTGGCGGGGCAGCGGCGTCAGGTCCAGCTCCCACGCGTCATCCTCGAAGCTGGAGGACAAGGAGGCGACCTCCTCGGGGACATGACCCAACGCGGCGGGTAGGGGAGAGACGAGCGGGTCCTTGTCGCTCAACATCAGCGTGGCCTGGCGGCGCGAGGGCTCCACCGTGGCCTTGAGTTCCCAGCGCTCCAGCACCGGCACCACGGACAGGAACGAGGCGAGCTGCAGGCCGTACTTCTTCTGCAGCGCGAGCATGGCGCCGGGGCCCTCGACCTCCAGCTCCCAGTCGGGGCCATCGCGTCGGACCTCGGCGACGAGCCGGCAGAACTTCAACCAGCGCAGCACCTTGCGCACGCGCAAGAGCTCCGGTGAGCGGGCTCGCAGCGTCAGCCGCCGCGCGGAGAGGAGGGGCCCCTGTGCGAGGGCGAGGTTGTAGCGGTCGACCAGCGTCTGCGCCGTGGGGGGCTCGCCGTCCCAGCCGAGCAGCTTCCGGTTTCCGGGCAGGTCCGCGTACAGCGCCTGGCGTGCGTGCGGCAGCGGCGTGCCGAGGGCCTGCTCCAGCCGGGCCTCGTAGGCTTCGACGGTGGTGTCGGGCGTCAGCGCGCGCAGCACCTGGGCGGCGGTCTTCAGTCGGGCCCAGCGTGTCTCGGAGACGTCGGGCGCGGGCTCCTCGAAGGTGAGCCGGTCGACGAGCAGCTTCACCAGACCGCGCGCGATTTTCGGACGAGACCACGCGCCCGCGAGCAGACCGAGGGCTTCTTCCACGTCGTCACAGATGGCGCCTCGCGAGGCCTCGATGGAGGCGAGCAACTCCGTCGCGAGTGCGAGGAGCGCCGGGTCGTCGCGCTTCACGAACGCGGGACGAAGGATGCCCTTCTGCGTGCGGTACGCGAGCAGCTCCCGCGTCAGCATGGCGCGCCTCGCTTGGCGAGCGTGGGGTCGTCGCGCTTCACGAACGCGGGACGAAGGATGCCCTTCTGCGTGCGGTACGCGAGCAGCTCCCGCGTCAGCATGGCGCGCCTCTCTTGGCGAGCGTGGGGACGTCCCGCTTCACGAACGCAGGACCGAGGATGCTCTTCTGAACGCAGTGCGCGAGCCGGGTCCGCATGGCGCACCTCTCGTGGTGAGCGCGAGGGGTGTCCTGCTTCAGGAGTGCGAGATGGAGGATGCCCTTCTGCATGCGGCATGCGAGCCGGGTCCGCACGGCGCGACTTGTGTGGAGCGCGCGAGGAGCGCGGAGACGCCGCGCTTCACGAACGCAGGACGGAGGATGCGCTTCTGCGCTCGGTGCGCGAGCACCTTCCGGAGCCGCACGGCGCGCCCTGCGCGGAGCGCCTGGGGAAATGGATGCCCATCGACGAACGGGGTGGCGGTGGCCCGCGTGTCGCGGGCGTCCACACGTGGATGCCCTGGGACGCGCGTTATCGCTCGGGAGTCTGCGCATGGCCGCCGGGCGAAGGATTTCGGTCGTGCTTGCGTGGGGGATGGCCCCGGGTCGCACATCATCGCCCCAGCGTCCTGCCGTGGCGGCCGGGCACATGCCGTCGTGGCGCGGGCGTCGCATCTCAGCCCTCCTCCAGGTAGGCGTCGTGCTGCCTGCGTCGCTCGCTGATGCCGCTCTCCGCCGTCTGCGCGGAGCAGACCTCGTACAACATCGCCCGCTTCCCGGGGCGCTTGCGGAGGATTCGCCCCAGCCGCTGCACGTGCTCGCGCACGCTCCCGCTGCCGCTGAGCACCACTCCCACTCGCGCCTCCGGAACGTCGACGCCCTCGTTCAACACGCGCGAGGTGAGCAGCACCGGCAGCTCCCCCGAGGCGAACGCCGCCAGCAGCGCCTTGCGCTCCGGTATCGGCGTGTGGTGCGTGAGCGCGGGCAGCAGCAGCCGGCGCGCCAGCGTGTACACCGTCTCGTTGTCGTCCGTGAAGACGAGCACCCGGTCCTCGCGGTGCTCCAGCAGGATTCTCCACAGCACCTCCTGCTTGCCGCTGGAGGTGAGCGCGATGCGGCGCTGCTCGCGATAGGCGCGGTACGCTGCTCGGCCCTCGTCGCTGCGCTGGCTCTGCGCCAGGAAGCGCGCCCAGCCCTCCGGCGCCGACAGCCGCACGCCCAGCTTGCGCACGAAGCCCAGGTACAACGCCCGGGCCTCGTCGTAGCGCGCCTTCTCCGCCGACGTCAGCGGCACCTCCACGCGCTTCACTTCATAGGGCGCCAGGTACTCCCCCTGGAGCTCGCGGATGTCGGTGCGGTGCACCAGCGGCCCCAGGAGCTCCTCGCACACCCGCTCGCCGCCGTCCGTGCGCTCCAGCGTCGCGGTGAGCCCCAACCGGTACGGCGCCAGTGAGCCCTCCGCGATGAACCGATAGCTGGGCGCCGGCAGATGATGACACTCGTCACACACGAGCAACCCGAAGCGGTTGCCGTGGAACTCCGTCTGCATCGCCGCCGAGTCGTACGTCGTCACCGTCAGCGGTTGCCGGTCGTTCACCCCGCCGCCCAGCATCCCCACCGGCGTGGAGAAGTGGCGCGCCAGCACGCCCTGCCACTGCGTCATCAGGTCCAGCGTGGGCACCACCACCAACGTGGGCCGCTTCACGTGCGCGATGGCCAGCACCGCGAGCAGCGTCTTGCCCGCGCCCGTCGGCAGCTCCACCAGCCCCTGGCCTCCCGCGCGCGTCCAGGCATCGAGCGCCGCGCGCTGGTGGGGGAACGGTTGGATGGGCACCGTCAGCTCCGCCTCGAGCGGCTCGAAGCGCTTCGCGCGGTCCTCGTACGCCACCCCCAGCTCCCTCAGCCTCAGCACCACCTCGCGGTAGTGCCGGGCGGCGGCGCGGTACACCCCCGTGCGCCCGTCCTTCTGGAAGAGGGCGCTCAGCCGCGCATCGTCCGGCAGCGTCGGGGCCACCAGGGTGCCGCAGTCGAAGTGGAGCTCGAGGGGGGCATCCATCATGGGCGAGCGTTGGACGTAGCCGGTCGATTCCCCTTTCGCCAGCCTCTTGAGAAGACGAGAGCGTCGCCGGCTCCAGGCGTGCCACCTTGCGGCCGGCCCGGCGTTCGGGTTACCCACCCGCGCCCATGCGTTTTGTCTCGCTCGTTCCCCTGCTGTGTGGGCTGGCGGTCGTCGCCCAAGGTGGTCTCAACAAGCGCTTCGCCGGCCAGTGGGGCCTGCTGAGCGCCGTCCTCATGAACATGGTGGTGGCGACGGTGGCCACCTTCGCCGTGTACGCGGTGGCGCGCACCGTGCCCGGCCTCTGGCCCGAGGCCGGCGCCGCCGAGGGGCGCTTCTCCGGCTTCACCCCCTGGCACCTGCTGCCCGGCCTGTGCGGCGTGGTCATCGTCGTGGGCATGCCGTGGGCCATCGGTCGTCTGGGCGCGGTGCAGTCCGTGCTGCTGCTCATGGCCGCCCAGCTCGTCACCAGCCTCATCTGGGATGCCATGGTGGAAGGTCGCCCGGCGACGACTGCCCGGGTGTTGGGCTCGGCGGTCGCCTTCGCGGGTGCGGCCATCGCGGTCTGGAAGGGTTAGCTTTCCATTCAGATGCGTCGCGTCCTCATCGCCAGTCCCCATGCCGCCTCGCGGGAGCTGCTCCGCCGCGTGCTCGCCGTCGGCGACGAGAGCCTCTCCATCTCCGCCACGGGCGACACCGACGACGCGCTCGCCGCCATCGCGTCCTCGCCGCCCGCGCTCGTGGTGGTGGACCTGCGCCGACAGGACGAGGACCACCCGCTCTTCCTGGGGCTTCTGCGCAAGCGCTACCCCACGCTGCCCGTCATCGCCCTGGTTCCCGGTCGGATGCGCATCCTCGATGGCACCCGCGAGCGCGTCGTGGACGCGCCCGGTGAGTCCGCCGAGTCCCTCCATCAGCTCCTGGAGTCGCTGCGCACGGCGGTGCGCGAGCTGGTCGCCCAGGATTTGCTGCGCGTCCTGCGCACGCCGGTGGGGCGGGCCTGAGCGCCCATCACAGGCGCAGCCGGTAGCCCAGTCCGCCCGCGAGGAGCCCGCCGATGTTCACGTCGCCCGTGGTGACGAAGTCGAGCGGCGCCAGGTGGTAGTGCGCCTCCAGGAAGAGCCCCCCGGGGCCCAGCGGCAGCTCCACGCCGAGCAGGGCCTGCAGCCCCAGTCCGCCGCCGCTCTCCGACGCCGTGGCGCCGAAGAGGTCGGACGTGGCGCGGTGCAGGTACAAACCAGGGCCTCCGCCCACGTACGGCGTCAGCGAGCCGAAGGCCCGCTCGAAGCGATAGACGGCCGACAGCAGGAAGGCCACCTCGCGCACCGCGAGCGTGTAGCGGCCATCCGGTGGCGGCGCGCCGAAGCCTCCCAGCTGCGGGTCCGTGAGCACGCCGGACGTCTGCGGGCGGTGGTAGCTCACCTCCAGCGTCACGGCCAACCGCCGCTCGAGGAAGGGCGTGACGTAGCCCAGCTCCAGCCCCAGGTAGAGGTCTCCGCCCAGTGACGTGGTGGACTTGAAGAAGCCCACCTTGGGCGCGAGCAGCACGTTGCCTCCCTCCGAGGGGGCGGGCTTCGCGCCGGAGGTGAGCGCCGCGAGCGCGACGAGCACGAGGGCATTCATGGCTGCACGGCTCCAGGGACGTCGAGGGGCGCGGCCTCTTCCAAGGTGAATCCAGGCGCGGCCACCACCGTGAAGCCCTCCGCCGCGGGCACCGCGCCCAGCGCGCCGGCGGGGTCCAGGACCTCCAGCGCATAAGGGCCGCCCACGATGATTCCGTGAGGGCAGGTGGGGTCGCCTCCAGGCTCCTCGAACCCCGAGCACGTGGGCACCACCGCGCGCAGCTCCTGGGGCGACACCAGCTCCACCGAGCGCAGGGGGATTCGCTGCGTCTGGGATGGCGCCGACTTCACGGGGGCCACGATGAAGACCTCGGGCACGGCGCTGAACGCGCGCTGGGCGCCGGTGGGCGTGTTGCGGATGAGGACGGTGGTGTCGCCGCGCTCGGCGCCGGAGCGAGGTGACACGGTGAGGGTGCCCAGGCGCGGGTAGCGCACGTCGAGGGCGCCCGTCGCGACGGCCTCGCACCCGTCTCCATGCGCGAGGACCAGGCTGTAGACACCCTCGGGCGTGCCCGGCGGCAGCTCGGACTCCACGCGCGTGGGCGAGACGACGGTGACGAAGAAGAGCGGCTGGTCCTCCACGCCCTCGCGGCGCAGGGAGAGCAGCGGGTTGGTGCCCGGCTGGAAGCCCTGGCCCTCGACGACGATGGGGTTGGAGTCCGCGGCCGAATAGCCGCCCGAGGGCGGCACCACCCGCGTCACCGAGGGCGGCTCCACCACCAGCAGCGCGTCCGGCAGCCGGCCCGTGCCGCCCAGGGGATTGGCCACCTCCACCGCGTAGCTTCCCGGCGAGAGCTCCACGGGAGGGGTGCTGTCGCGCGTGGGCACGTCGAGCACCAGCAGCTCCGGCCGCACATAGAAGACCTGCTCGCGCGTCAGCGTGTACGTGGACGGGCCGCGCAGCGTGACTTCCGGCAGCTCCACCGTGGGCGTGTCGGTGAGCACCTCGCCTGGCACGGGTGAGAAGCGCCGGCCCTGGAGCTCCAGCCTCCAGCCCGTGGCCCCGCCCTGGGCGTTGCACAGTCGGGTGAGCTCACCCACGCGGGCTCGCGGGTTGACGACCCTCTCCACGGCGGGCGTGGGCCCCTCCGTCGTTCGCGAACACCCGCCGAGCACGAGCACGGCGGTGGCGATGGCTGTCAGGCGCAAGGCGCTCCTCCCCTTCGTCTGCGAAGCCGCGCACGTTAGGACGCCCTCCCCGGAGGTCCGGAGATTTTTCCGGTTTCGGTCCCCCAGGCCGCCCCGTGGGACGGGGCCTTCTTCGTAACCATTCGAAGTCATTGGCTTCGTGAGGTTTCCGAAGGACGGCACGGCGGATGCTATGGCCACGCGCCGCGGGGGATGACGCGGGTCGGTGGGGGCGATGGGGGCGGGTCGGCGGGGGGCGATGGGGGCGGGTCGGCGG
>NZ_JAJVKW010000011.1:300000-397755 GCF_024198255.1 Myxococcus guangdongensis | reverse complement strand
GTAGGTCGCTGCCGGATTCTTTTTGAGAAGCCCTCGTCGCCTCGTGCGACGGGGGCTTTTCTTTTTTCCGCGCCCCCTTTCGCGAGCCGGAGGCCCCAGCGCTCCTCGCGCTGGGGGGCTGGTGATCACCGTGAGGCGAGGAGCTCGGCGAGCCGGTCGAAGTTCTGCTCGTTGGCGTTCTCCACGAAGCCGCGGACCTTCTCGACCTCCTCCTTCGACTCGAAGCGCATTCGCCAGGTGAGGCGTGTGTTCGGCCCCTCATCCGTGAAGTCGAGGCGCATCTCGAAGTGGTGTGACTCCTGGAGGTGTCGGAAGACGACCCGCTCCAAGGGGACCACCTCCGTGAACTCCTTGTGCATGACGTACCGGGCTCCATCCGGTCCCTGCATCACGAAGCGCCACTGACCTCCTGGGCGGAGCTCAAACACCTCGAAGGTGTTCGTCGAACCCCGCGGTCCCCACCAGCGCGACAGTTGCTCGGGGTCGCTGAATGCCCGGTACACCCGGTCTCGAGGTGTATCGAAGCGCCGCGATGAGACGATGTCTCGGGAGTCCTCGAGCACGCGTCCCAGTCTGTCGAAGTGTTCGGCCGTTCCTCCTTCACGTGAGCGGGTTCCATCCGCACCGTCGAGGAAGGTGGCCTGCTCGGTGAACACCATCCTCGTTCCGCCTGTCTTCGTCGCGTGGAGCTCCACCGTGGCCAGTGACACGGACAAGTGCATGTCGCCCACGTGCATGTCGTAGACGTAGACGAGCCGCTCGTTGGGGATGATGGAGTGATAGCGCGCGGTGAAAACAGTCGCGTGGCGGCCCTCGAACTGGCCGTGGAGCAGCTCTGTCCCTCCCACTCGGAAGTCGAGCTCGCGCTTCACGAGTCGCCACCGCTCAGGTGGCCCGATGAACCATTGGGCCTTGGTCTCCACGTCGGACCAGGCCGCGAAGACCCGGGCCGGAGACGCCTTGTAGGTGCGCTCAATGGTGAATGAGCCGTGAACGACGGGAGGTGTCTTCATGATCTGCCCTTCTTTCGGGAGGACTCGGGGCCATCCAGCAGCTCGCCCAGTCGGTCGAAGCGGCGCTCCCACAGGCTGCGCCGTGCGGAAATCCAGTCCTCGGCAACCTGCAGCCCCTCGGGTCGGATGTGACAGGAGCGCACGCGCCCGACCTTCTCCGTGCGCACCAAGCCGCTCTCCTCGAGGACCTGGAGGTGCTGAACGACCGCGGCGAGGGTGATGTCGAGCGGCTTCGCCAGGTCGCTGACTGACAAGGAGCCCTGACTCAGTCGCTCGATGATGGCCCTCCGTGTGGAGTCGCCCAGTGCCTGGAAGACCCGGTCTACGGCGCCATGGTTTAGCATGGACTTAAGTATTGTCTGTGCGCCCCGACTGTCAAGTCGCGGCTTGAGTGTGCAGTGAGCCTTTCAAGCTGCACGGCACCAGTGGGGTCATCGTGCAGGCTGCACGCTCCACTTCGGGGCGCGCTGTCCAACCCCCCGAAACTCCTGCGAGTTCATCGGAGGGCGAGTGGTACGCCCGGTGCTCACTGGATGGGCACCCATGTGGTCCATCGACTCCACTCAGCTGCTTCTCTCCCTGCTGCTCCAGCAGGCAGATGCATCCCTGCCTGCCCCCGACGCCACGGCCAACGACTCGGCGGTGACCCGTTTCCTCTCCCGGGTCCAACCCGAGGGCGGCGTCGATGTGTACTTCGCTCACAACTTCAACCGCCCCGCGAACAAGGCGAGCTTCCTTCCCGGCACCGGCACATCCGCGAAGCGCGATGGCGAGGTGTCCATCAACCTGGCTTCGCTGGGGGTGAGCGCCGAGCCCGCTCCCGTGGGCTTCAAGGTGCTCCTGGGCTTCGGAACGGGGGCGGAGGTGGTGCACTCGGCGGAGCCCGAGGGGGTCGCCTCGGGGCCCGCCGTGTGGCGCTACGTCCAACAGGCCTCCGTGTCCTTCGCCACCGGTCCGCTGACCCTGGAGGCGGGGCTGTATCCCAGTCACATCGGGCTCGAGTCGTTCCAGTCGCAGCTCAACTGGACGTACACCCGCTCGTGGATGGGTGAGTACTCGCCCTACTACCAGACGGGCCTCAAGGGGACCTGGGCGTTCGACCCGGTGTGGAGCGCGCAGCTTCAGGTGCTCAATGGCTGGCAGACGATTGGGGACAACAACCGTGGCCTCGCGGTGGGCACTCAGGTGGCCTACTCGGGCGAGCGACTGTCCGCCGCCTTCAACACCTTCATTGGTGATGAGGGCTCAACCGGCGACGAAGGTCTGCGCCTCTTCGCGGACGCGGTGGCGACGTTTCGTGTCCTGCCCTCCTTGTGGCTCGCCGCGACCGCGGATGTGGGCACGCAGCGGCTTCCCTCGGGGGAGCGCGCGAACTGGTATGCGGCGGGAATCAATGCCCGGGTGCTCCTCGCGGAGCCCGTGGCGCTGGCCGCGCGTGTCGAGGCCTACCGCGACGCCGACGGCTTGATGACCGGCCTCACGCAGACCCTCTCGAGCGGCACCGTCACGCTCGAGGTGAGGCCCGCGGAGCAGCTCCGCCTCAAGCTCGAGGCTCGGCATGACCGCTCGACGGAGCCTGTGTTCGCGGGCCGCGCCACCGGGCCCGACGGTACGCCCGCACCGAAGGACGCCGAGACGCTCGTCGTGCTCGGTGCCACCGCCTACTTCTGATGCGACCTCGGAGCCTCTCCATGGATTTCGTCCTCGTCCTCGCCACCGTTGGCTTCTTCACGCTCGCGATTGGCTACACCCATGGCTGTGAACGGCTCTGAGCGCGTCCTGCTCGCTTCCGTGCACCCCGCCAGGTGGCCACTCGCGCCCTGCGCTTCGTTCATGCGCTGCTCCACGCCAAGCATCACCCGGAGTCCTCCCCCATGACCTTCGAATACGCGGCCGGCGCCGTGCTCGCCGTCCTGCTCGCCGTCTACCTCGTCTACGCCCTGCTCCGTCCCGAGCGCTTCTGAGGGACCCCTCCAATGACTCTCATCGGTTGGTTGCAAGTCCTGTTGTTCTTCGCCCTCCTGCTCGCGCTGACGAAGCCCCTGGGCGTCTATCTCTTCCGTGTCTTCGAGTCCGAGGCGCAGCCGCTGCCGCGCGTGCTCGGCCCCGTGGAGCGGGGGCTGCTGCGCCTGAGTGGCGCGAGCGAGCGGCGTGAGCAGACCTGGGTGGAGTATTGCGGCGCCCTGCTGGCCTTCAGCCTGGTGGGCCTGCTCATCCTCTACGCCCTCCAGCGCGCGCAACATCTGCTGCCCTTCAATCCCCAGGGGCTCGGCGCCGTGGGGCCCGAGCTGGCTTTCAACACGGCCGCCAGCTTCGTCGCCAATACCAACTGGCAGTCGTACGCCGGTGAATCCACCATGAGCTACCTCACGCAGATGGTGGGGCTGGCGTGGCAGAACTTCGTCTCCGCCGCCGCGGGGCTCGGGGTTGCGCTGGCGCTCGCTCGCGGGTTCACCCGACGCCCGGGGCCCGAGGGCGCGAAGACGCTCGGCAACTTCTGGGTCGACCTGGTGCGCGGCACGCTCTACGTGCTCCTGCCCCTGTGCTTCATCGTCGCCCTGTTCTTCGTCTCGCAGGGGATGCTGCAGAACCTCTCGCCCTATCACACGCTCACCACGCTCGAGGGCGGCGGTCAGACGCTCGCGATGGGACCGGTGGCATCGCAGGAGGCCATCAAGATGCTCGGCACCAACGGTGGTGGCTTCTTCAACGCCAACAGCGCCCACCCGTTCGAGAACCCGACGCCGCTCACCAACCTGGTGCAGATGCTGCTCATCTTCGCCATCCCCTCGGCGCTCACGTACACCTACGGGAAGATGACGGGTGACACGAAGCAGGGCTGGGCCCTCTTCGCCGCCATGTCGTTCCTGTTCTTCGTGGGGGTCCTCGCCGCGTACTCCGCCGAGGCCCAACCCAACGCCGCCGTGTCCGTCGCGCAGGTGGCCCAGGTCGGCAACATGGAGGGCAAGGAGGTGCGCTACGGCACCGCCGCGTCCACGCTCTTCGCCGTCGTCACCACCGACGCGTCGTGCGGCGCCGTCAACGCCATGCATGACAGTTTCAATCCGCTGGGCGGACTGGTGCCGCTCATCAACATGCAGCTGGGCGAGGTCATCTTTGGCGGCGTGGGCGCGGGCCTCTACGGCATCCTCATCATGGTCGTGCTCTCCGTCTTCATCGCCGGACTGATGGTGGGCCGCACCCCCGAGTATCTGGGCAAGAAAATAGAGGCCCGGGAGATGAAGCTCGCGATGCTCTACGTGCTCATCTTCCCGCTGTTCATCCTCGGGCTTTCCGCCGCGGCGGCCGTGCTTCCCCAGGGCGTGTCCTCGCTCAACAACGCGGGACCCCATGGTCTGTCGGAAATCCTCTACGCGTTCACCAGCGGCACGGCCAACAACGGCAGCGCGTTCGCGGGACTCAACGCGAACACCCCGTTCTGGAACATCTCACTGGGCCTGGCGATGCTCGGCGGGCGCTTCCTGATGATTGTCCCCGCGCTCGCCATCGCCGGCTCCATGGTGGGCAAGAAGGCGGTTCCCGCGGGTCCAGGCACCTTCCCGACGAATGGCGCCCTCTTCACCGGCCTCCTGGTGAGCATCGTCGTCATCGTCGGCGCGCTCACCTTCTTCCCCGCCCTCTCCCTGGGCCCCATCGTCGAGCACTTCCTCGCCGGGGCCGGAAAGGTCTACTGAGCCATGAGCTCCTCGTCCTCGAAGCCCGCGTCGCTCTTCGACGCTTCGCTGCTCAAGCCCGCGCTGCTCGACAGCCTCAAGAAGCTCCACCCCCGGGATGTGGCTCGCAACCCCGTCATGTTCGTGGTGTGGGCCGGCAGCCTGCTCACCACCGTGCTGGTGGTGAAGGACCTCGTGTCGCCGCGCGCCGACGGCGCGCCCCTCTGGTTCACCGTGTCCGTGGCCCTGTGGCTGTGGTTCACCGTCCTCTTCGCGAACTTCGCCGAGGCGGTCGCCGAGGGGCGCGGCAAGGCGCAGGCCGGTGCGCTGCGCAAGATGCGCAAGGACACCACCGCGCGTCGTCTCTCGGAGGGCCGCGAGGAGCGGGTTCCCGCGCCTGATTTGCGCAAGGGGGACCGGGTCGTCTGCGAGGCCGGAGACCTCATTCCTGGTGATGGCGAGGTGGTGGAGGGCATCGCCAGCGTCGATGAGTCCGCCATCACCGGTGAGTCCGCTCCCGTCATCCGTGAGTCTGGCGGTGACCGCTCGGCGGTGACGGGCGGCACCAAGGTGCTGTCGGACCGAATCGTCGTGCGCATCTCCGCCAACCCGGGCGAGTCCTTCCTCGACCGCATGATTGGACTGGTGGAGGGCGCGGCCCGGCAGAAGACGCCCAACGAAGTCGCCCTGCACATCCTCCTCGTCGGGCTCACCGTGGTGTTCCTGTTGGCGTGCGTGTCGCTGGTGCCGCTCGCGCTCTACTCGGGCGTGCCGCTGTCGGGCACCGCCGTGGTGGCGCTGCTCGTGTGCCTCATCCCCACCACGATTGGGGGACTCTTGAGCGCCATCGGCATCGCCGGCATGGACCGGCTGTTGCGGAAGAACGTGCTCGCGATGAGCGGTCGCGCCGTCGAGGCGGCGGGGGATGTGGACACGCTGCTGCTCGACAAGACGGGCACGATTACGCTCGGCAACCGCATGGCCACGGAGCTGTTGCCCATGCCCGGCGTGCGCATGGAGGAGCTGGCCGAGGCCGCTCAGCTCGCGAGCCTGGCCGATGAGACTCCCGAGGGACGCTCCATCGTCACGCTGGTCAAGGACGCCTACAAGCTGCGCCCTCGCGAGCTGCAGGCACATCAGGCCTCGTTCGTGCCCTTCACCGCGCAGACTCGGATGAGCGGGTGCGACCTGGTGGACCCTCAGCCTCGCAGCATCCGCAAGGGCGCGGTGGATGCCATCGTCAAGCATGTGCAGGCGCAGGGCGGCTCCGTGCCTTCCGAGCTGGCGCTGGCCGCGGGGCGCATCGGGGACGCGGGTGGGACGCCGCTCGCCGTCGCGGAGGGGTCGCGACTGCTCGGCATCATCCACCTGAAGGACGTGGTGAAGGGCGGCATCCGTGAGCGCTTCGACCGCTTCCGCGCCATGGGCATCCGCACGGTGATGATTACCGGTGACAACCCTCGCACCGCCGCGGCGATTGCCCGTGAAGCGGGCGTGGATGACTTCCTCGCGGAGGCGACTCCCGAGGCCAAGCTCGCGCTCATCCGCACCGAGCAGGCCAAGGGAAAGCTCGTGGCGATGACGGGCGACGGCACCAATGACGCTCCCGCGCTCGCTCAGGCGGATGTCGGCGTGGCGATGAACACCGGTACGCAGGCGGCGAAGGAGGCGGGGAACATGGTCGACCTCGACTCCAACCCCACCAAGCTGCTCGAGGTGGTGGAGGTGGGCAAGCAGCTCCTGATGACTCGCGGCACGCTGACCACGTTCTCCATCGCCAATGACGTGGCGAAGTACTTCGCCATCCTGCCGGCGCTGTTCATGGGTGTGTTCCCCCAGATTGCTCCGCTCAACGTCATGGGGCTGACTTCGCCCTTCAGCGCCATCCTCGCCGCCGTCATCTTCAACGCGGTCATCATCATCGCGCTCATCCCCCTGGCGCTGCGTGGCGTGCGCTACCGGCCGCTCGGCGCGGCGGCCCTCCTGCGCCGCAGCCTGCTCATCTACGGGCTCGGCGGCGTCATCGTTCCCTTCATCGGCATCAAGGCCCTGGATGTGCTGCTCACCGCCGTCGGGCTCGCCTGAGGACTGCTCATCATGGTCTCCACTCTCGTCACCGCCCTTCGTGCCTGTGTCGTCACCCTGGTGCTCACGGGCCTGCTGTATCCCCTCGCCGTCACCGGCGTGGCTCAGTTGCTGTTTCCCTCGGAGGCGCAGGGTTCCCTCGTGAAGGATGAACAGGGCCGCGTGGTGGGGAGCGCCCTCATCGGCCAGGGGTTCACTCGCGCGGGCTACTTCCAGCCCCGTCCCTCGGCCGCTGGGAATGGTTACGACGCGGCCGCGTCCTCGGGGAGCAACCTGGGGCCTACGTCGCAGAAGCTCCGGGACCGCGTCACGGCCGAGGCCTCGCGTCTGCGCCGTGAGAATCCAGAGGCTCCCGGTGAGGTGCCCGCGGAGCTGGTCACGACGTCCGCGTCCGGGCTGGACCCTCACCTGTCGCCGGACGCCGTGCGCTGGCAGGTGCCTCGCGTCGCGAAGGCTCGCGGTGTGGCTCCGGAGCGCGTGCTGGCCGTGGTGGGCTCGCATGTCGAGGGGCGGACGTTTGGCGTGCTCGGCGAGCCTCGGGTGAATGTGCTGTTGCTGAACCTCGCGCTCGACCGACAGTTCGGCCGCTCCGCCGTCGAGCCTGTGGTTCCGATGGGGGGCGCGGTGGCTCCGTCCGACACGCCTGCACGGAGCGCGGGCAATCCGTGAGGTCGAGGCGCTGGAGCTCTCGACGGGAGTTGCGTTGCCGTCGGGAGTCGAGGACGTTCGTCTCATGGCATCGACGGGCGTCCTGTCTCCTGGGTGGGCCGAGGTCCTTCGGCCTCATGCGAGCGCATGGGGGCGGGGCGATGACCTCTGAGCTGTCTCAGCAGGCGACTCGGCTTCGTGTGATTCGTTTGCCGCGCCCCGAGGTCCTGGGATGACGACTCGGCGCTCGCGTGCGGAGGACTTCCTGGAGCTGGTCGAGCGCGGCCGGCGCGGCCGGCTCAAGCTCTACATCGGCTTCGCGGCCGGCGTGGGCAAGACGTACCGCATGCTCGAGGAGGCTCATGCCCTGAAACGGCGCGGTGTGGATGTGGTGCTCGGCTTCGTGGAGACCCACGGCCGCAAGGAGACCGAGGCCCTGGTGGCTGGACTCGAGACGGTGCCTCGCAAGACGTACTCCTACCGCGACGTTCTCGTCGAGGAGATGGACCTGGAGGCGGTCCTCGCTCGCAAGCCCCAGGTCGCCGTGGTTGATGAGCTGGCTCACACCAACCTCCCCCTGTGCCGCCATCGCAAGCGCTACCAGGATGTCCAGGCGCTGCTCGACGCGGGCATCAACGTCATCGGCGCCTTCAATGTGCAACACCTCGAGAGCCTCAATGACCTGGTGGAACGCACCACCGGCGTCGTCGTCCGCGAGACGCTGCCCGACAGCTTCCTCAAGGGCGCCGACCAGGTCGTGAACCTGGACCTCGCCGTGGAAGACCTCCACGAACGACTCAAGGCGGGAAAAATCTACGCCGAGGACAAGGTGCCCCATGCCCTCGAGCGCTTCTTCACGGGCGAGAACCTGTCCACCCTTCGCGAGCTCGCCCTTCGCGAGGTGGCCGAAAGCCTGGACCGTGCCACCTCCGGACAGTCCTCGCGCTCTGGCGACGACGAGCCTCGCAAGGGCGCGGCTTGGGGCAGGGTGCTGGTCGCCATGTCCAGCTACCCTCCTCGCGCGGCCACCCTGCTGCGCCGTGGCTCTCGCATGGCCGGTCGGCTGAATACCGATTGGTTCGTGGTGTATGTCGAGACGCCTCGCGAGGCGCCCCACCTCATCGACGCCGAGGCGCAACGCCACCTGCTGGCCAACATCGAGAAGGCCCGCGAGCTGGGCGCCGAGGTGGTCCGTCTTCGCTCGAAGGACCCTGTCGAGGCCATCCTCGACTTCGCTCGCTCCCATGGCGTGGGACACATCATGGTGGGCCGTTCGCATCAGCCCTGGTGGAGGCGCGCGCTGGGACGCGCCGCGGATGTGCGGCTGCTCCGTGAGGGCGAGGGCTTCGACATCCATGTCGTCGCCTTCGAGCCCTCCTCCGAGGAGAAACGACCATGACCCTCCGGATGCGATTGCTGCTGGCCCAGGCGCCGCTCGCGCTCGCGCTCGCGCTGGTGGGCCTGGTCGCCGTCATCACCCTGGCTCGCTTGGGTCGCTCGGGGCAGCGCATCCTCCAGGACAACTACCGCAGCGTCCTGGCCGCCCAGCGGATGACCGAGCAGTTGGAGCGCATGGACAGCGCCGCCCTCTTCATCGTCGCCGGTGAGCGTGAGCGGGGACTGGCCCAACAGGCTTCGCAGCGACAGGTCCTGGAGGCCGAGCTGCGGCTGCAGGAGGGCAATGTCACCGAGCCGGGTGAAGCCGAGTCCACCCGCCGGCTGCGCGCGGGCTGGGAGCGCTATGTGTCCGCTTATGACGTGTTCCTCTCGCAGTCCTCCCCCGAGGACCAGAAGGCGGCGTACTTCCGGAACATCGAGCCCACGTTCCGGGAGGTGAAGGACGCGGCGTCCGCCGTCCTGGCGCTCAATCAGGACGCGATGGTGCATAAAAGCGAAGCGCTGCGTCGGCAGAGCGACCGGGTGAACACGCTGATGGTGCTCGCGGTGCTGGTCGCGTTCGCGCTGGGGTTGTTCGCCTCCACGTCCCTCACGCATCGCGCGCTGCGGCCCGTGTCCGTGCTGTCCCAGGCCGTGCAGCGGCTGGGGCGCGGGGACTACGCCGTGCGCGCCACGGTGGAGGGCTCGGATGAAATCGCGCGGCTGGGCGAGGACTTCAACTCCATGGCCGAGGCGCTCCAGCAGTACCGACAGAGCAGCCTGGGCGAGCTGCTCCAGGCCCAGGCCGCTTCCCAGGCCGCCATCGACAGCCTCCCCGACCCGGTGGTGGTGTTCGGCGCGGATGGCGGGCTGCTCAACGTCAACCGTTCGGCCGAGGACGTGCTCAAGCTGGGGCTCGAGGGCGGTGGGGATGTGCTCGGGCGCGTGGTGCCGGAGGCTCGCGATGTGCTGGAGCGCGTGCGGGGACACGTGCTCGGGGGCAAGGGGGCCTATCAGCCTCGGGGGTATGAAGAAGCGGTGCGCGTGCCGCTGACCGAGGGCGACCGGTGGCTCCTTCCTCGTGCCAGTCCCGTGTACGGCGAGACGGGCGAGGTGGTGGGTGCCACGGTGATTCTCCAGGATGTGACTCGGCTGCGCCGGTTCGACGAGCTGAAGAACGACCTGGTGGCCACCGTGGCCCATGAGTTCCGCACGCCCCTCACGTCCCTGCGCATGGCCGTGCACCTGGTGGCCGAGGGCATGGTGGGGCCCGTGACGGAGAAACAGGCGGACCTGCTCTTCGCGGCGCGCGAGGACTGCGAGCGGTTGCAGGGGATTGTCGATGACCTGCTCGACCTGTCTCGCATCCAGGCGGGACAGCTCCGGCTCGAGGTGCGCCGCGTGTCCACGGAGGAACTCGTGCAGGCGGCGCTCGATTCACAGCGCTCGGCGGCGGAGGAGCGCGGGGTGCGGTTGTCCCGGCTCGTGGGCTTGGAGGTGGAGACCGTGGACGTGGACCCGGAGCGGATGGGGCTCGTGCTCGGCAACCTGGTGGGCAATGGCGTGAAGCACACTCCGGCGGGAGGCGAGGTGGAGGTGCGGGTGGCTCGCGATGGTTCGCGCGTCCGCTTCGAGGTTCGCGACACGGGGGAGGGCATCGCGCTGGAGCAACAGGCGCGCATCTTCGAGAAGTTCTATCGCGCGCCCGGGGCGCCCGCGGGGGGGGCGGGGCTCGGGCTGTCCATCGTGAAGGAGATCGTCCAGGCCCATGGTGGAGAGGTGGGCGTCATCAGCGCGCCTGGGCGAGGGAGCACGTTCTGGTTCACCCTGCCGGGGCAGGTCGTGGCGGAGACCTCGTGATGCGACGTGTGCCCGAGGGCGCCGCAGGTGCGATGGGACTCCAGGACAAGGGGATGGCGCGGAGGATTCGTGACGCTCCCGGGGCTGGTTCCTCGTGGAGAGGTCCCCATGTCACGTGATGTCCTGAGTGCGTCGAGTCTCCTGGCGGTCCTCTCGGTCGGATGTGACTCGGAGGAGCCCTCGTGGTGCAGGGCACCCCGACGGTTGTCACCCAGGTGGGCAGCGTGGTCCTCGGCAAGTACGCGGGCTCGAGCGCGAACCGCACGGCCTCCTTCGTGACGGCGGACCTCTCCTCGGGATGTCTGTCCTCCGAGGGGCTCGCGCGGGTTCGGGGGCAGGAGACGCTGACGCTCACGCGGCCGTGAGGGCACTCGCGCGCGGAGGAGACGCGTCAGGTCCGACTCCCGAGGCAGGAGGGAACGACACGGGGTGTGTCTGGCCTGCCTCGAGAGCGGGAGAGGGCCCTACGGCCCCGTGGACTTCGTCGTCACACCGTGGCGCCGCCCCAGTCCTTCATCTCCTCGCGACGAATCCTCGAGGCCTCGCGGACCAGGTCCTTGCACGACATGCCCAGCTCCTTCTCGGTGACGTTCTTCGCCACCTGCGGAAGGATGTTCTTCTCCTCGTCCGCGACGTGCCGTTTGACCACCTTCTCCAGCGCGTCCACCTTCGCCTTCACCGCGTTCATGTCATCGCGCAGCCGCACGATGTCCCCCAGGAGCTTCGTCATCTCCTGGTGCTCCTCCTCCGCGTGCTGAATCTTCTCGTCGCCCACCACCCGCGTGGCCTTCGGATAGACCCAGCGCTCCTCGATGGTGCTGTGCAGCATCAGCGCCTCCGCGAGCTGGATGCAGAGCTCCTTGCGGCTCGTGTCGTCCGAGGCGTTGCGGAACGCCAGGAACAGCGCGTCGACTTCACGGTGCTGCTGAATCAACAGGTCGATGACGTCCACGGGTGCAATCCTTTCAGTGGGGTCGCACCTCAACGGTCCTCACCTCCCCAGGCCCCGGCAATCACTCGCGGCCCCGCGCACGCTCCCTCGTCCCAGCCTTCGCGAGGAGGGGAGCAGGGGAGCGCTTCAGGATTCGTACTTCTTGCGCTTGCGCCACAGCGTGGAGGCGTCGATGCCGAGCACCTTCGCGGCCTCGTCCAACGTGGGCGCGGAGGCCATGACGCGCAGCGTGTGCTCGCGCTCCACCTCCTCCAACGTGTGCGGCCCTCCCAATGCCACCACCGAGCCCGCCGCCGCCGCGATGCGGTCCGGGAACGCCTGCGGCTCCAGCACTCCCGCGGGCCACACGATGAGCGCTCGCTCGATGGCGTTGCGCAGCTCGCGCACGTTGCCGGGCCACGGGTAGGCGAGCAGCATCTTCTCCGTCGCGGGTGACAGCTCCGGCGTCACCGGCCGCTGCCCCGTCTTCGCGAAGAACGTCACGAAGCGCCTCGCCAACGCGAGCAGGTCCTCCGGTCGCTCACGCAACGACGGCAGCTTCACCTCGATGACGTTGAGCCGGTAGAACAGGTCCTCGCGGAACCGTCCCTCCGCCACGTCCTTCTCCAAGTCGCGGTTCGTCGCCGCCACCACGCGCACGTCCGCCTTGCGCGTGCGGCCCTCGCCCAATCGCTCGAACTGCTTCTCCTGGAGGAAACGCAAGAGCTGCGCCTGGAGCGACGGGCTCATCTCCGCGATTTCATCGAGGAACAGCGTGCCGCCCTCCGCCTGCTCCACGCGGCCGGGCTGGTCCTTCACCGCTCCCGTGAACGCGCCTCGCACGTGGCCGAACAGCTCGCTCGCCAGGAGTTGCTCCGACAACGTCGGACAGTTCACCGTGACGAAGGGTCTGCGCCTGCGCACGCTCATCGAGTGCAGTGCGCGCGCCAGGACGCCCTTGCCGGTGCCGCTCTCTCCTCGCAGCAGGACCGCCGCGTCCGAGGTCGCCGCTCGTGACACCAGCCCTATCGCCGCGTGCATCACGGGGGACCCTGTCTCCAGCGTCGCCTCCGGCACCGCTTGCGCGAGCTGTCCCTCGAGGCTCTCCAGCTGCGAGGACAGCGCCCGGTGCTCTCGCGAGCGGTCCAACACGTGCCTTATCTGCGCGGGGGTGAAGGGCTTGGGCAGGTAGTCGCGCGCGCCCCGGCGCACCGCCTCCACCGCCGTGTCGAACGTCGCGTACGCGGTGATGAGCACCACGTCCAGGTTCGGTGACTCCGCGAGCAGCCGGGGCAACAGGTCCAGGCCACTCGCGGTCCCCAGCTTCAGGTCGACGAACGCCAGGTCCGCGGGCCCCTGGGCGAGCGCCGCCAGCGCCGCCTCCGGCGTGGCCGCCTCTCGCACCTCGCAGCCGAAGCCCTCCAGGCAGACCCGCAGCGTGTGGCGGATGTTGCGCTCGTCGTCCACCACCAACACCCGCATCGGCCGCTCGCCCGAGACCGGGGCCGGCTCCATCCGTGCATCCATGCGTCAATTCTAAGTGCATCGGCTGCGCCCGGCCGTGTCTCGTCGAGGCCCGTGAGTCGTCTCGGGGACTTCCGCGTCCCCGGGCCCTCGCGCACCGTGCGATGCGCAACCCCCGGGCCGCTCCCGTCGTGCAGGCTGCAACCCGGGCCGCCACTTCTTCACACCCGCGACAACGAATCCTGGCCCTGCCCCCCTCATTCCGGTGGAACATGGGGCCATGGGTCCGAACGGGAACGAGGGGGAAGAGGAGAACATCTTCACCCGGGACAGGGCGCCCACCCGCAGCCAGAAGCGCGTCCGCCAGGCCGTGACGCTGGGCATCGTCTTGCTGGTGCTCGCCGGGGTGTGGGCCTACCTCCAGGGCGGAGAGAATCGCGCGCTGAACGCCTTGTCCCCCGCGCAGCGCGAGGCGCTCTTCCAGGAGACGTTCGACGACATCCGCCTGCTGTGCATGGGCGACGGCGGACCCAAGCTCGTCAAGCGCTGCCAGAAGCAGGCGGAGTTCCTCACGCGCTTCTCGGAGTGCGACGAGGCGTGCCGACAGGAGCTTGCGCCCCTCCTGCGGCAGGCGGTGCGCTGAGGGCGCCTGGCCTCCTGTCGGTGCGGGGCCCTTGCGTGATGCATGGCTTTGCGCGCGGCTGCTTGCTGAATGCAAGGGGCCGTGGAGTTCGGTGATGGGGTCCTGCTCGGAGGTGGCCTCGTGCCCTGGCGGCACGGGGTTTGCCCCTGGTGGGCGCATGCGTCCCGAGCTCCGTCTGGTCCATGACTCCTCTCCCCAGGCCCCCGACGCGCCGCCCTCCCTGGCGAGCCCCTGGTGGAAGGACCTGCTCTCCATCCTCGCGCTGGGGGCTTCGCTGGCGTTCGTCGTGGGGTGGTTGGGCTCGGAGCGCCGCGCCGTGCTGTCCCTGGAGCCGGATGAGCGCGCCCTCGTGTTCCAGGAGTCGTGGGACGGCTTCCAACAGCTGTGCTCCACGCCCTCCCACTCGGGCCTGATTCCGCGCTGCCGCGAGCAGGCCCGCTTCCTCCTGCTGTTCCCCGAGTGCCAGGGGGCCTGTCAGGAGCAGGCCCGGCTGCAGGGTCGGGCCCTTCGCTGAGGGTCAGTTGAAGCTCACCGTCGTGCGCGCGAGGACGAGCCACGAGTCGCGCCGGTCCGGCTCCTCCAACGGCGCCGTGTCGTAGCGCTGGACGTAGCCCGCCACGCCCACGCCCAAGAAGGACGTGGTCCACCAGCGCACCGCGAGCGCTCCGCTGGTCGCGCCGCCCGTCTGCACATCCGGCGCGCCGCGTCCCAGCCACAGTCGCTCGACGCGTCCGGCGACCTCCAGCGCTCCCCGGGGGATTCGGCCCTCCCGCAACGTCTGGAGCGCCTGGGTCGAGTCCTCGTCCGCTCGCGGCCACGTGCCGCCGTCGTCGCGGGGCTTGCCCCACACCACCCAGGACACCTCCAGCGAGGCGCCCTGGCTCTCGAGGCGGGGCAGGACCTCCCTGGGCGTGTCGGGGTTGCCATCCGTGTCCCGCGAGCGTCGCTCCCACGCCGCCGCCGACTCCGCCGCCACCCGGACGGGGCCGACGTCCAGCCGCGCATGCGCCTCCGCCACGGTGCGCGAGCCACTCACCGGCGGAGGGCGGTAGTACACGAAGCCCTGCGCGCCGATGCCGCCGATGCCCGCGCGGTCATACGCGCTCTCCACGTGCGCTCCCGCGCCGACCCGCACGCCCCAGGAGGACTCCGGCTTCCCCGCCGAGCGCCCCCAACGTCCGTCCACCCGCGCGTCCAGCGCGGGCAGCTGGTTGTCGTTGCCGAGCGGGCTGCGCGAGCCGTTGCCCACGCGCACCCAGCTCTCCACCGGCAGGTGGCTCGGAGCCCAGCGCAGCTCCAGGCCCAGGTCTCTTCGTGGCCAGAAGGACTGCGCGAGGCCCGACAGCTCGGGGATGGCGCGGGCCTGGAGGTTCTCGTCGTGCGCGCTGGGGAACAGCGGCGTCTTGTTGAGGCCGAGCGACAGCCTCACGTCCCCGAACGTCATCGCCACGAAGGCGTCAATCAGCGCGGGCTTCTCCTGCGCCCACTCCGCGACGCCCCGCGCCACGAGCCAGGGCAGGGGACGGGCCTCCGCGCCCAATCGCAGGCGCGCCAAGGTGAAGCCATCGAAGCCCTCCACGTCCGAGCCGTGCTGGCGGTAGTCCAGCTCGCCCACCAGCGTGGGCTTCAGCCACGACTCGTCCGCGAGCGCCGGCGTGGAGGCCAGCGCCCAGAGCCACATCCAACGAAGGTGTCGCATCAGTCGACCGGGATGATTTGCAGGAAGTGCGTGGTGCCGTTGGTCTCGTCGTCGTCGTGGTCCGCGGCGAAGATGCGGCGGTTGGCCTCGTCGTACGCGAGGCCTCGGACCTGCTGGAAGCCCGTGGCGAGCGCGGACGTGGCGCCGTCGCGGGTGGAGATGCTCAGCACCGTGCCCTGGCGCGTTCCGGTGAGCAGCGTGCCGTTCGGGCCGACGGAGAGCAGGTCCGGTTCGGTGATGGTGGCCAGCGTGGTGAGCTCCGCGGGCGCGGCGAGCGAGGAGCGGTAGACCTTCCCCGCAATCTGGTCGGCGATGTACAGCGTGTCGTCCACGGCGAGCACGCCCACCGGCTTCTGGAGCGCGCCGACGAGCTCCGTCTCCGTGCCCTCCAGGGTGACTTGCGCGATGGAGCCGACGTTCACGTTGTTGTTGCGCACGAAGTAGCTGTCGAGGATGCGGCCGTCCTTCGTCACCGTCACGCCGATGCGGCGGCGGTTGATGGGCAGGTTCGGCACGGTGCCCGTCGTGCCGTCCGGGCGGACGAACAGGACCGCGCCCGCGTTGCCGAAGCCGAAGCGCACCGTGACGAGGGTGCCGTCCTGCATGCGGGTGATTTCGCCCAGGTTGGTGCTGTTGGCGGGCGCGTCCGCCCAGGTGGCGGCCACGGAGATGCCCTCGCCGTCCCGGTACTTGAGGATGCGGTGGTTCTGGTCGTCGCCGATGAAGAGCGTCTGGGTGGTGGCGTCCCAGAACATTCCGTTGGGGTCGCCCTCGAGGGGGATGGCGCGCGGGCCGCGGTCCACCTGGGAGCCCGCGTCGGGGGACAGGGGCGTCGGGGTGGAGTCATCGCAGGCGGTGAAGAGCAGGGCGCCGAGGAGCAGCCACGGGGAAGGGGATTTCATGGGCGCGCATGATGCCACGCCGCCCGGGCGGGCGAGCGGGTGGGGACCTCGCGCGTCGCGAGGCGCTGGGGGGCACGCGGTTGCGGTCTGCACGGTGGGGTGGGGCTCGCCCGGGGAAAAGTGCTCGGATTCCGGGGGTCTGGCGTTGAGGGTGGGCGGCACGGCGGATGCGATGGGGGGGGCTCGTGCCGGGCGCGGGTGGCCCGGTGGGGAGGACCCCATGGTGCTGAGTCGATTCTTCGCGTCGCTGCCGTCACTGCCGCTGTTCCGTACCGCACCTCGGCGAGAGCCCGGCTCGTTGCTCGGGGAGGCGCCGCTCAAGGCCGTGCGCATGTTGGGCGTGGTTCGGCTGGCCGAGGCGCGTGAGCGTGCGGAGCATGCCTTGAGGGGAGCTCGGCGGTGTTCGTGCTGCCGGGCGTTGCTGGAGCATCTGCATGACAGGATTGGCTCCACGTTGTTCCTGGACGATGACCCGGAACAACTCGCGTGCGCGTTCGACGCGCAGGAGCGCGATGGCTTCGCGGCCCGTGTGCTGGCCGCGTGCATCGTCCTGTCCGGTCGCGAGCGGGTGGCACCCGCGCTCTGAGCTTCATGGTGGAAGGCCCGGAATGGCGCAGGAAGCCACCGGGCCTCGGGTGAGTGCGAGGTGGAGCGAGGGGGCTCCACTTCAGCGGGCGGCGTCTCGCCGTCCTGGGGAGGTCGTCATGTGGAGGTGGTCGGAGTTCCTGGAGGTCGAGGCCATCCGTCCCGCGCTGGAGGCGAGGGAGCGGGTGGGGGTGCTGCACGAGCTGGCGGGGTTGATGTCGCCCGGCTCCGGGGTGGCCCCTCGGCAGCTCGCCGTGCACCTGCTCGCGCGCGAGCAGCTCGGCCCGACGTCGATGGAGGGCGGCGTGGCGGTGCCGCATTGTCGACATGCGCGCGCCAGACGCATCGCCACCTGCCTGGGCATCCACCGGGGTGGGCTGGCCTTCGGTGAGCCCGAGGATGGGCTGGTGCGGATTTACGTGGGCCTGGTGTCGCCGCCGGACACGGCGGGCCTGCACCTCAACGTGCTCTCGCGCATCGCCACGCTGCTGCGGGACGTGCACGTGCGTGACGCGCTGATGGCCGCGCCGTCCGCGGCGGCGATTCACGCGCTGCTCGTTCGCGCGGAGGAGGAGCATCTGCCCCAGCGCGGCGAGGTCGCCCGGGCGGCGTATTGAGGCGCACGTGGGCGCTGCCCTCGGGGCGGAGGCGGTTGTCGTTCATGCGTCACCCCCGTCGAGGGCGCCGCGCCGGGTCCGACGGCGGCGCTCCTGGCCCGGGAGCTCTCGCGGGTTCTCAACCTGGACGAGGTCGAGAACCCGCGAGGGACGGGGTGATTCGGACCGAGTCCGGAAAGCCAGAGAGAAGTGTGTAGTGGGCTCGATGAATTCGCGGGGAGGGGTGCGGATTCGAGAGCGCGGATGCATCTCTGCGCGGACTCGGGCGGTGGCGGCTTGCCCGAGGAGGTGCGGCATGTTGCGGTGGACGGATTTCCTGGAGGTCGACGCTGTCCGCCTGTCGTTGGAGGCGCGGGAGCGGGTGGGTGTGGTGCACGAGCTGGCGGGGCTGATGGCGGCGCGCGCGCGGGTGCCCGCGAAGGAGCTGACGGAGCACCTGCTGGCGCGCGAGCGACTCGGTTCGACGGCGATGACGGGGGGCGTGGCGGTGCCGCACTGCCGGCTCATCGGCGTGCCGCGCATCGTCACGTGCGTGGGGATTCACCAGGAGGGGCTCGACTTCGGCGAGGCCAACGGCGGGCGCGTGCGGGTCTTCGTGGGGATGGTGTCGCCGCCGGACCCCGCGGGTCTGCACCTCAACGTGCTCGCGCGCATCGGCGCGCTCCTGCGCAACACGAGGCTGCGTGAGGCGCTGCTCACCGCGCCGTCTGCCTCGGCCCTGCGTGCCCTGCTGGTCTGCGTGGAGGACGCGCACGTGAGCCAGCGCTCCGAGGCCGCCGTGGCGCGGTGGTGAGCCGCTCAGCGCGCCTCGAGAATCTGCCCCTGTCCATCGATGGCGTAGACGGCGCCCCCATCCAGGATGGGGACATCCAGCCCGCATCGGTCGAGGACCGGTGAGAAGCGGACGAAGTACAGGTCCTCGTTCGCCTGGAGGATGAAGGTTTCATAGGTGCCGCGACGAGACAGGCACTCCTCGACGCGAGGGTCGGTGCCGCGCCCCGCGGGCCTGCCTCCTGGGGGAAGGAAGTCTCGCAGGGCCGCATCCATGGCCGCCGCCATGGGGCCTGTCAGGTGAAGGCCGTTCGTGAACGCGTCCGGAAAATCGATGTCGCGGTGCTGCTCCGGCGGCGCCCATCGAGCCTTCTCCTGCTTGTGATAGCCGAAGTAGGAGCAGCCGCTGAGCGCTCCCGCGAGGGTGGCGCCGAGGAGCGTTCGATAGATGGCGGTCGTCGATGGCGTCTTCATGGCAGCCAGTCCTGGCCCTCGAACATCTTGAGGTCTCCTCATTCTCCCTCGACCTTGCCGATGGGAAACCATGCTCCATCGCGCAGGGCGGAGACCACCCGGGTCGCGTAGTTATAGCGATAGGTCGTGCAGTTCCCGTCCCATTCCTTGAAGAACACCAGCAGCTCCCGGTCCCAGGTGCGTCGGGTGACGGGGTCATGGAAGCGAGAGGGGCCTTGAGGAGACCAGCCGGGAGCCCGGCCGGAGCCCAGGTCCTCGGCGGAGAACTGGCGATTGTGGGGATGGTTGTGGCCCGGCCCCAGTAGCAACACATCGCCCTGCGTCGGGGCGTTGAGCGCGCGAGGAACCTCGCAGTACTTCCTGCCGCTGGCCCTGTTTCCGCCCACGTCGGACAGGTAGCTGATGAAGTACTTCCCCTCTTCCTTCGCGTAGTACCAGAGGACGCAGTACTCCATGCCCTGGCTGCCCGTCGCGGCACCAGGTTGGGCCGTCACGAGCGCACAGGCGTTTCGGGCCAGCTCCTCCTGCGTGTCGAACGGACCCGCCGCGGGGCCATCGACGACCAGGATGCCGTCCGCGCGGCGCGTGACTCGAACCAAGGGGTTGGGGCTCGTGCATCCCGCGAGGAGAAGCCCGAGGGGCAGCAAGACGGTCCAGCGAGGTGGTCGCCGCATCGGGCCTCCTGCTGTTCGGAAGGTCTCTTCGAGGGAAGTGTTGAAGGCGTTGACAGATAGCAGGTCAGGCCGACACGCCGAGCCGCCCGACGCGGCGCGTCCTGGTAGCGTCGCGGGCCGTGACGACGACCTCGACCACCTCGCCTCGCTGGCTCTTGTACGGTGCCTCCGGCTACACCGGCCGCCTCATCGCGGAGGAGGCCGTGCGCCGTGGCCACCGCCCCGTGCTGTCCGGCCGCTCCCGCGAGAAGCTCGCGCCCCTGGCGGAGCTGCTGGGCCTGGAGGTCCGCCCCGCGTCGCTCGACGACCCGCGCCAGCTGGCCGCCGCCATGGAGGGGCTGCCGCTCGTGCTCCACGCCGCGGGCCCCTTCGTCCACACCAGCGAGCCCATGCGCCTGGCGTGTCTCGCCGCCGGCACCCACTACCTGGACATCACCGGCGAGATTCCCGTCTTCGAGGGCTCCTTCCGCCACGACGCCGACGCCAAATCCCGCGGCGTCTCCTTCATGTCCGGCGTCGGTTTCGACGTGGTCCCCACCGACTGTCTGGCCCGCTATGTCGGCGAGCAGGTCCCCGGCGCCACCGAACTCGACATCGCCATCGCCGCCGTCTCCCAGGCCAGCCCCGGCACCACCAAGTCCGCCCTCCTCCAAATCCCCGAGGGCGGCAGCGTCCGCCGCAACGGCCGGCTCGAGCCCTACCCCATGGGCCACGGCGCCCGCCGCGTGCGCTTCAGCGACCGCGAGCGCTCCGTCATGCCCATCCCCTGGGGCGACCTCTCCACCGCGTTCCACACCACCGGCATCCCCAACATCACGACGTACATGGCCTTCCCCGCGAACGGCGCCCGCGCCCTGCGGTGGACCCATCCCATCCTCCGCCGCGCCCTCAAGCTCGGCCCCGTCCGCGATGGCTTGATGAAGCTCGTCGACGCCCGCGTGAAGGGCCCCGGAGCGGACCTGCGCACGTCCGGTCGCTCGTACGTCTGGGCCCAGGCCCGCGCCCCAGACGGCCGCTTGGCCCAGGCCTGGCTGGAGGTGTGCGAGGGCTACCTCTTCACCGCCCGTTCCTCCGTCCTCGCCGTGGAGGAGCTGCTCGCCCAGCCCACCCCCGGCGCCCTCACCCCCGCGGGCGCCTTCGGCGCCGACTTCGTCCTCCGCGTCGAGGGCTCCCGCCGCTTCGACGCCTTGTGATGATCCTCCCGCGTCCCGGGTCTGTTTGAACCCAGACTGGTGGAAAACCACACGGCGCCGGTGTGTGTCAGAGGGCGGGGGACCCTTAGCAGCCGGGTCTCAGTTGGCTATCCTGCACTTCGGCGGATCACCGGTCCGTCCGAGCTTCAAGGAGTCCACGGGGCTCCTCGGAAGGATGGCGACATGGACGGGCGCTGCAGGCTCCTCGGGGAGTCGCGCTTCAACTGCCGGACCCTGGCCGGGGCGGACGGGGTGCGTGGAGACTCGGGTGGGACGGAGGCCGTTCGGTGCGCTTGAGGCTGAAGCAGAAGGTGATGCTGTCCCCGGTGGCCGCGGCGGTGCTCCTCGCCGTCCTCGTCGTGGTGGCGCTGGCGGGCGGTCCCACGTGGCTGGTCGTCGTGCTGGCGCTCCTGTCGCTGGGGACGACGGCGGGGCTCGCGTGGTGGCTGCACCGTGACCTGGCCGAGCCCCTGACGCGGCTGTCCGAGGTGGCGCGGCGCATCGCGCACGACGGCGACTTGTCGCAGCCGCTGGAGCTGGGGCGGCAGGACGAGGTGGGCGAGCTGAGCCGCAGCCTGCAGGTGATGGCGGACCGGCTGCGCGACGTGCCGGCGACGCTGAAGTCCGTGGTGGAGGAGCTGTCCTCGGCGGCGACGCGGCTGACGCAGGCGAGCCAGGACCAGGTGAACTTCCTGACGAACCAGTCGCGCAGCCTCACCGAGGCGAGCACCACCATCGCCGAAATCGCGCAGACCTCCAGCATGGCGGCGAGCCGCGCGGAGATGGTGTTGAAGGTGGCCGCGCAGGCGGACCAGTTCAGCACCTCCGGGCAGCACTCCATCGAGCAGAGCGCGGAGGGCATGCAGCAGATTCGCGAGCGCGTGGGCGCGCTGGTGGGCAGCATCGCGCACCTGAGCGACCAGGCGGTGCACGCCGGCGAAATCATCAGCAGCGTGAAGGACCTGGCGGACCAGTCCAACGTGCTCGCGCTCAACGCCGCCATCGAGGCCGCGCGCGCGGGCGAGGAGGGCCGGGGCTTCGCGGTGGTGGCGCGGGAGATGCGCGCGCTCAGCGGACAGTCGCTCCAGAGCACCCAGCGCATCGGGAAGATTCTGCTCGAAATCAACCAGGCCATCCGCCAGACGACCTCCATCGCGGAGGGCGACAGCGAGAAGATGGAGCAGAACATCGAGCAGGTGCTGGCCTCGGCGAACTCGCTGAAGGAAATCACCACCGTGGTGCAGGAGAGCAGTCAGGCCGCGCGCCAGATTGTCGCCTCCGTCACCCAGCAGAACGCGGGCATCGCGCAGATGACCGAGGTGATGACGCAGCTGTCCTCGATGATGGCGGACGTGGTGACCTCCACCATGACGGCCGAGGAGGCCGTGACTCAAATCAACGCCACCCTGGGGCGGCTCGAGTCGCTGTCCACGTCGTTCCGCGCTTAAGTCCCGTCGCTCCGGGCGGCCCCCTCTGTGTGAGGCGTGGGCCGCCCGTCGAAGCGCGCGCTACTCGCCCTGCATGAGCCCGGTGATGCGGCCGTCCTCGTGGACGGTGATGCGGCGGGCGGCGGGCTCGCGAGGCAGGCCCGGCATGGTGAGGATGTCGCCGGTGAGCGCCACCATGAAGCCCGCGCCCGCGGACAGGCGCACCTCGCGCACGGTGAGCGTGAAGCCGCGCGGCCGGCCCTGCTTCGTCGCGTCGTCCGAGAGCGACAGGTGCGTCTTGGCCATGCACACCGGCAGCTCCGCGCCGCCCAGCTCGCGCACGGTGTCGAGGTCCTTGCGCGCGGAGGCGGTGAAGGCCACGTCGTCCGCGCCGTACACGGTGCGAGCAATCGCGCGGACCTTCTCCTCGGGGGACTGCTTCACGTCGTAGAGGAAGCGCGGCGTGGGCGGAGACGCGTCCGTGCCGTCGAGCATCGCGAGCACGCGGTCCGCCAGCTCCAGCGAGCCCTCGCCGCCGCGCGTGAAGCCGTCACACACCGCCATCTCCACGCCGCGCTCCCGGCCGAAGGCGCGCAGGGCGTCGAGCTCCTCCTGCGTGTCCTGGGGGAAGCGGTTGACGCAGATGACCGCGGGCAGGCCGAAGGCGCGCACCGATTCGAGGTGCTTGTCCAGGTGGTCGAAGCCGCGCGCGAGCGCCGCGCCGTCCGGCTCCGCGACGCGGGGGAGCGGGGTGCCGCCGTGGTACTTGAGCGCGCGCAGCGTGGCCACGAGGACGACGCCGCGCGGCCACAGGCCCGTGCTCCGGCACTTGATGTCGAGGAACTTCTCCGCGCCCAGGTCGAAGCCGAAGCCCGCCTCCGTGACGACTTCATCCGCGTACGCGAGGCCCATGCGCGTGCCCACCACGGAGCTGCACCCGTGGGCGATGTTGCCGAAGGGGCCCGCGTGCACGAGCGCCGGTCCGCCCTCGCGCGTCTGGACGAGGTTGGGCATCAGCGCGTCCTTGAGCAGGGCGACCATGGCCGCCGCCGCGTCCACGTCCCGCGCGCGCACGGGCTTGCCGTCCGGCGAGTGGCCGACGACGACGCGGCCCAGGCGCTCCTCCAGGTCCTCGAGGTTCTCGGCCAGGGCGAGGATGGCCATGACCTCGCTGGCGGCGGTGATGTCGAACGCACCCTCGCGCGGCACGCCGTGCGCCTTGCCGCCGAGACCCACGATGACGTTGCGCAGGAAGCGGTCGTTCATGTCGAGCGCGCGCCGCCAGCGCACCCGCGTCGAGTCGATGGCCACCGGCTGGCCGTAGTACACGGCGTTGTCCACCAGCGCGGCGAGCAGGTTGTTGGCGCTGGTGATGGCGTGCAAGTCGCCGGTGAAGTGCAGGTTGATGTCCGCCGCGGGCTCCAGGCTGGCCTGTCCGCCGCCGGTGCCTCCGCCCTTCACGCCGAAGACGGGGCCGAGGGACGGTTCGCGCAGCGCGGCCACGGCGCGGCGTCCTCGCCTGCGCAGGCCCATGGCCAGCGCCACGGACATGGTCGTCTTGCCCTCGCCCGGAGGCGTGGGGTTGATGGCGGAGACGAGCACGAGGCGGCCTTGCTTTCCGCCCTGCTTGCCGAGCGCGCCGAGGGAAACCTTGGCGCGGTTGGTGCCCCAGGGATGCACGTCGTCGGGGGACAGGCCCAGCTCGGCGCCCACTTCTGCGATGGGTCTCAGCTTCATGCCGGGACTCTCGACGCGCGCGGGGCACGGGTCAACCGATGTGGTGAAGGACGCGGGTTGGCCCGTCGGGGGTGGGACGGATTCGGGGCGAGGTGCCGTGCGCGTGATGGCGCGATGACGTGGCAGCGCGGGGGCGCGTCGGAGGGCGGGCCGTGGCGCTTGCGCGTGTTGCCGGGGGGCCGTGAGCTCGGTGGGCGCCCGTGCGTGAGCGTCTGGTGTCAGAGACCTCGGACCGTGGTGCGCTGTCGGACCGTGCGCAGGTGCTTGCGCACGACGAGGGTGGAGAGCCCCACGGTGGTCGTCAGGATGAGCCAGGGCCAGGCTCCCGCGTTGGACAGTCGTTGCCCCAGGTACGTGTGCACGGTGGGCGGAAGCTGAGCCAGGAGCAGGAACGTCGCGGTGGCGAGCACGAAGAGGGCGAAGCCTCGGCGCAGGACTCCGGGGGCCACGCGTCCGGCGAACCGGCCTCCGAGCATGCTTCCCATGAGGGCGATGGCGAGCACCTCGCTCGTGAGGCGCCAGGGGAGCTCGATGTGTCCCAGGTGTCCGACGAGGCCCGCGGCGCATTGGAGCGCGATGACCACCAGCGAGGTGGCGGTGGCCATCGGCGTGGACAGCCCCACCAGTGTCAGGGCGGGGACGATGAGGAAGCCGCCTCCCGCGCCCACGAGTCCCGAGAGGATTCCCACGCCCACTCCCTGCACCACCACGCGCGCCACGGAGACGGAGGAACCGCTCTCGAGGCGGGTGGACCGCGCGGGCCTGTCGAGGGGGCCCGGGATGCGTGGCTCGCTTGCGCCAGGCGGCTCGGACGTGACTCGTGAAGTGCCCCGCGTGTCGGCCGTGACGGGGCTGCTCGTCGTCGGCGTCGGTGCCTCCGAGCGCAGCAACATGGCGACCGAGGCCGCGACCATCACCCCCGCGAAGCACAGCAGCAACAGCGTGGGCGACAGGAGCGGGTTGAGCTTCCCACCCAGGAACGCACCCGCCATCCCTCCCGTTCCGAACAGGAGCGCCGTGCGCCATTTCACCCGGCCCGCTCGCGCGTGCAGCAGCGCACCGCTCGCGCTCGTGACGCCCACCACCACCAGGGACATGGCGATGGCCGTGCGCGGCTCCACCCCCAGCACGTACACCAGGAGCGGCACCGTGAGGATGGAGCCCCCACCTCCCAACAACCCCAACAACACCCCGACGAGCAACGCGCCCGCCATCCCCACGGCCCACATCATGGACGACTGCCTCCAGTCCTCGCGACCGCGAGCAGGTCCCGGACCTCGCGCAGCGTCTTCTCGAACGCCGCCGCGTCTTTGCGCTCCTTCGGCGGCTCCGCCTGGAGTGCATCCAGCACCGCGCTCAGGTCCTCGCGCGAGGGCTCCGGTGACAGGGACTCCACCGCGGGCACGCGCATCCCCGTGAGCCTTGCGCGCAGCATGTCGCGTACCTGGCCGAGGCTCGGGAGCGGCTCCGTGGTCAGACGCACCACCGGCAGCGCTCGTGTGTTCCATGCGAGCATCCCGCCACCCAGGTTCATCACCCGCGTGAACCCCATCTGGACCAACTGCGTGGCCGCTCTCGCGGACCTCGCACCCGAGCGACAGATGAGCAGCACCTCCGTGTCCCGTGGCCACAGCGCCGCTGCCTCGCGCACCGTGGCGAGCGGCGCCGGATGCACGCCTTCGATGTGGCCCAGAAGCCCATCCAGCTCGGCGGGCTCGCGCACGTCCACCAGGTGCAGCCCCGGGGACCGCCCGGCCGCGAGCTGTTGGACGTCCACGTCGCGATAACCCTCGGGCCGGGGATGGGCGCTGTCGTAGAGGTGACTCAAGCTGCGACTCCTTCGATTCGAGCAAAAGGGTCCCCGCTCCGCGTCCATCGTGGGAGGCGGTCGGGGCCCTGGAAGGGAGGGACTGGCGACGTGCCCCCAGCGGGCACGTGTCACGTCACGCGGAGGGTGAATCCGAATCTGTCGGCGCGGTGAGGCCGCAGGCGCGATTGGCTGGCACGGCCACGTCCAGCTTGCGCGGCGGAGGAATCTGCCGCGACTTCATGAAGTGCACGAAGTCGTCACGCGTCCTGCCCGCCAGGCGCGGGTTGTGTCGCTTCTCCTCGCCCACCGAGGACGACGTGAAGCCCGCGTAGTCATGGGCGGGGAACACCTCCGTCGCGTCGGGCAGGACGAACAGCTCGCGGGTGATGGAGTCGTAGAGCTGCCCCGGGTCTCCATTCTGGAAGTCCGTGCGGCCCGTGCCGCGCACCAGCAGCGCGTCCCCCGTGAAGAGTCGGCCGTCGCACAGGAAGCTCAGGCTGTCGTCGGTGTGGCCCGGCGTCTCCAGCACGCGCAGCTCCAGCTGGCCCACGCGCACCACGTCGCCATGCGCGAGCTGCCGGTCGACGCAGGGCGCACCCTTCGCCGAAGCCATCACCCGGGCGCCCAAACGCTCGCGCAGCTGCCCGGCGCCGGTGACGTGGTCCGCGTGCACGTGCGTCTCCATCACCACCACCAGCTTCAACCCCAGCTCCTCCATCAGCCGGGTGTCCCGCTCCACCTGCTCCAGCACGGGGTCGATGAGCACCGCCTCCCGCGTCGTCAGGTCCGCCAACAGGTAGGTATAGGTCGAGGACTCCGAGTCGAAGAGCTGCCGGAAGAGCATGTCCACTTCCCTCCTGTGTTGGTCGCAGCGCATGTGCAGCGGTACTGCGAGCCCCATGCCAGCGATGCGGCTCCGAGTGACGGCCCGAGCGCGCCGGTCGTGGCACCCACTTCGAGGAAACAGGTGAAACACCTGGGTGAAACGGTCGCCCTGGTTCGAGGACGGTCGCTCGCTCACCGCGCAGCTTCGCCCAAGGCCCGCAGGCGGCGCCAGAGTGTCACGCGACTGACGCCGAGCAGGCGCGCGGCCTCGGAGCGATTGCCGCCCGCTCGGGTGAGGGCCGCGCGCACCTGTTCCTCGTCGAGCGTGGCTCCCGTCGTCGTCCCGGTGGCCGCGGAGGAGAGGGCCTTCGCCTCGGAGAACTCGGGGGGCAGGTCCACCTCGCGCAGCACCGGGCCCTCGCCGATGACGTAGGCGTACTCCATGACGTTGCGCAGCTCGCGCACGTTGCCCGGCCATCCGTGGGACTCGAGGAGCTTGCGCGCGCCGGGCGCGATTCGCTCCACGCGCCGCGTCCCTCGCTGGTGCAGTTCGTCGAGGAAGCGCAGTGCGAGCGGAAGAATGTCGCCCCGACGTTCTCTCAGCGTGGGGAGGAAGATGGGGACCACGCGCAGGCGGTACATGAGGTCCGCGCGGAAGCGGCCGGCTTCGACCTCTCGACGCAGTGCGCGGTGGGTGGCGGCGATGATGCGCACGTCCACCGGGACGGGGGCTCGGCCTCCCACGGGGATGACGGTGCGCGTCTCCAGGACGCGCAGCATTTTCGCCTGGAGGTCCAAGGGGAGCTCCGCGACTTCGTCGAGGAAGAGCGAGCCACCGTGCGCGAGCCGGAAGTGTCCGGGGCTGTCTCGCACCGCGCCGGTGAAGGCTCCGCGGACGTGGCCGAACAGCTCGCTCTCCAGGAGGCTGGGCGGGAGGGCCGCGCAGTTGATGGCGCGGAAGGGGCCCTTGCCTCGCGGCGAGAGCTCGTGCAGGGCGTGCGCGATGTGCTCCTTGCCCGTGCCGGACTCGCCTCGCACGAGCACGCTCGATTCGGTGCGAGCGACCTTCTCGACGATGCGGAAGACTCGACGGAGGTCCGCGTCCTGGGTCCACAGGCCGTGGAAGACCTCGGTGCCGTCGAGGGCGGCAGGGGAGGCGTCCTGGCGGAAGGTGAGCGCCCAGCCGACCTTGCCGAGCGCCATCGCGCGGACCCTGACGGTGCCTCCGGCGCGGAGCTTCGCCGTCGTCTCGCGTCCCGTGGTGAGCAGCGTGTCCAGGCGCTCGGCGCCACCCTGGAGGGAGAGGAGCTCCGCGAGGGGTGTGCCCTCGCGCATGGGGGCGCCGAGTTGGGACTCCAGCGCGGAGGTCGCGCCCGCGATGCGGCGCTCCGCGTCCACCAGGAGCACGGCGCCCGCGAGTGCGTCGAGCGCGGACAAGGCGAGCCGGGGCGGACGCTGGGGAGTGCGGGACGTGGGCATGCTCCGGGGTGCATAGCGCGGAGTGGGTTCGCAGGCACGCCCGTGGCGCTGCGTGTCCGGTATGCGCGCGCCGCTGCCGTGGAGCAGACGAGGGCAACGCGCATGTGTCACACGCGTTGGGGCTCCCGCCCGCGCAGCATGCCCCTGCCGTAGAGCGGGAGCACGTGCAGGGCGCAAAAAACGTTGGGACTACGCCCGCCCGCGCAGCATTCCCTTCCAGTAGAGCTGGGGCAGGCCGTACTTCTTCATCCACCACATGTCCCGTCGCTCCTGCGTCGTGTCGATGAGCGGGAAGCTGGGCGTGGGCTTGCCGTCGTAGTCGAACTCCGCGAGCAGCAGCTTCCCGTACCCCGTGGTCAACGGACACGAGGCGTACCCGTCGTACCTCGCGGTGGGCGCTCGGCCCGCCATGACGTCGCGCAGGTTCTGCACGAGCACCGGCGCCTGCTTGCGGATGGCCGCCCCCGTGCGACTCGTGGGCAGGTCCGACGCGTCCCCGAGCGCGAAGACATTCGGGAACCCCGGATGCTGGAGCGTGTACTTGTCCGCGCGCACCCAGCCGCTGCACGCTCCCTCGCGCGAGGTGAGCGGACTGTTCCGGATGAAGTCCGGCGCGCTCTGCGGCGGCGTGACATGCAGCAGGTCGTAGCCCAGCGTGACGCGCGTCTTCTGCCCCTCGCGCATCGTCTCGAACGTCGCCTCGCGCCGCGCTCCATCCACCGCGACCAGGTCGTGTCCGAAGTGCGTCTGGATGCCGTAGCGCTTCACCACGTCCTCCAGCACCCGCGCGAAGGGCTGCACCCCGAAGATGGCCTTCGCTCCCGAGCCGAACACCACCCGCGAGCGCTCCAGGATGCCCGTGCGGCGGAAGTGGTCGGCGGCCAGGTACATGATTTTCTGCGGCGCCCCCGCGCACTTCACCGGCGTGGTCGGATGCGTGAAGAGCGCGGTGCCTCCCTGGAACGCCCGCAGCATCCGCCACGTCTTGGGCGCGAGCCTCACGTCGTAGTTGCTGCTGACGTGCTCCGTCTCCAGCGCGTCACGCAGACCCCGCACCTGGTCCCAGTCCAGCTGGATGCCGGGCGCCACCACCAGGAAGTCGTAGCCCACGCGCAGCCCGCCCCGGGTGCGCACCTCCTGCCGCACGGGGTCCACCTCCTCCGCGGCGTCCTTCAGCCACTTCACGCCTCGGGGGATGAGGCTGGCCTCGGCGCGCACGGTGTCCTCGATGCGCGCCTCGCCCGCGCCCACCAACGTCCAGAGCGGCTGGTAGTAGTGGCGCTCCGAGGGCTCCAGGATCGCCACGCCCTTCTGCCCCAGCCTCGCGAGCCTCGCCGCCACGCAGATGCCCGCCGTGCCTCCGCCGAGGATGAGCACCCGGTGGCGCTCGCTCACGGGCGCCACGTAGGGCATGGGCGTCGTCGCCGGGTCCGTGCAGCCGCAGTCCTCGCTCGGGTTCATCGTGCTCGCTCCCTGCCTGGATGACATCGGCAGGGGGCCTTAGCAGGGCGCATGCCACCATCGTCCCCGAGGACAGCCCGCGTGTGTGCTGGAGCGCGGCGCTGTTTCACACCGTTTCAGGGTGTTTCATGCAACACGGCCCGGAGGAGCGAGCGTCCTGGGGAGGACATCCGCTCGACCGGGCCGTGAGGGCTCCCGTCGTACCGTGCGCTACTTCCCGAAGATGCCGCGCAGGCGCTTCTTGGCCTCCTCCTCGGCGCGCTTCTTCGCCTCGGCCTCCAGGCGCTTCTTCTCCTCGGCGGCCTTGGCCTCCATCTCCTTGCGCTTCGCCTCGGCGTCGGCGCGCAGCTTCTCCTCGCCGCCCTCGATGGCCTGCTGCACCTGCTGGCCGCGCTCACCGCCGATGAGGCTGCCCGCGAGCGAGGACGCCGCGAGCTTCGCCAACGTCGTCACCGCCGGCTTCACGTCCACGCCCGTCACCTCGGGCTTCCACGCCGGGCCCGTCAACTTCAGGCCCACCGGGATGTCCGACGGCGGCGTCACCTTGCCCAGGGTCAACGTCTTCACCGTCGACGGCGTCAGCGCCACCGCGCCCGTGAGGTCCAGCGTGCCGTCCAGCTTGATGCCGCCGTCGAAGCTCAGCGCCGCCTCCGGCCGCGTCCACGTGATCGGCTTGGACAGCTGCGCGACGCCGTTCTTGATCTGCACGCCGAAGGGCAGGTTCTCGCTGAGCGACGTCACCTCGTTGCTCTTGAGCGCCTTGGAGGCGAAGGGGAGCGCCTTGGCGAGCGGCTCGGAGACGGACGACACCAAATCCTTGCCCAGCAGCGTGCCGCCCAGGATGTTGCCGCTGATGCCGCCCAGGAGCGTCTCCTTGAGCTTCTCCGGCGTGTAGCCGATGCCCTTCACGTCCACGTTCCCGTTGAACGTGCCCGTCATCACCTTGCGCGGCGTGGCCTGCGCGATGGCGTCCGCCACCTGCACGCCCTCCACCTTCACCTTCGCCTCGAACGGGCGCTGCGGCGCGGCGGGGCCCAGGCGGATGCTCGTCCCGTCCGCGACCACCTTGCCGCCGAACACGCCCGAGGAGAACTTCTCCACGGAGATGAGGTCGTCCGTCATCTTCACCACGCCGGTGACGTTGGTCAGGTCCATCTGCGTGTAGCGCAGCGTGCCCACCGCGAAGCGGATGTCACCCCGGTAGCCGTTGAACCGCGCGGGGTCCTCGGGGGGAAGCTCCGCCGACCCGGGCGCGGGCACCGTGCCGCCGTTGCGCGCCGCCAGCTCCTGCTCGTCGAACAGCAGCGCGTCCGCGTCCAGCTTGTTCGCCTTCACGTCCGCGGAGAACGTCGTCGTCTGCTTCTTGCCCGTGCCCGCCGTCGCGAACGACGCGCTGCCCGTCACCGTGTCCTGGAGCAGGTGCGCCGTCATCTTCGGCACGTCCACCTTCATGCCCACGCCGCCCTTGCCGGGCGCGTACGTGCCCGCCGCGGTCATCTCCATCCGCTGCCCCGGGGCCTTGTCCACCAGCAGGCCCGGCCGCAGGTCCACGCCAGACAGGTCCGCCTTCGCGTCGAACTTCAGCGCGCCGCCGCTCGCCGCCGCGCCCGTGACGTTCGCGGTGAGCTTCATGGCGCCGCCCGACTCCTTGGTGAGCTGCGCGGGCACTCGCAGGCGCACTGGCGTCAGGTCCACCGACACGTTGATGGCCTGCGCGGCCTGCGTCCCGCTGGCGCGCACGTCCAGGCCGATGGGGCCGGCGATCATCCCCTTGAGCTGCTTCTTCAGCGGCGGGTAGTACTCGGCGAGCACCGCCGGGTCCAGGTCGCGGCCCACCAGCTCGAAGCCCTCCACCGACGGCGCGTCCGACAGCATGCCCTTCACGCGGCCCTTGCCCGTGATGTTCGCCGGGCCCAGGTCCAGCTTCAGCTTGTCGAGCGACAGGTCTCCGGTGGCCAGGTCCCCGGTGACGTCCGTGTCGAGCACCACGTCCAGCGCCTTGCCACCCTCCGCACCCGCGAAGCGCATGCCCAGCGCGGAGATGGCGCCGACCAGCCGCGTGGGGCCCTTGCCACCGGGCACCGCGCCGCCGAGCTCCGCCTTCCAGTCCGCGTCCAGCGTGCCCGCCTGCAGGCCCACGTCGGGCGGCAGGAAGGGGCCCAGCGGGGACAAGTCAATCTTCTCCGCCTTCAGCGTCACGCGCTCCGGCGTGGGAATCAGCGTGGGCGGCAGCGGGGCCGCGTGCAGCGAGAGCTTCAGGTTCTGCTTCTCCGCGAGCACCGCCGCGGCCAGGTCGACCACCAGCGGCTTGCCGGCGCGCAGGTCCTTCACCTCGACGTCCAGGTCCTTCACCGCCAGCTCGCGCGCGGCCTGTCCCCCGGCGCGGTCGACGAAGCGGATGGTGCCGTCGGTGAGCGCGGCGCGCTCCACGTGCACGCCGGAGAGGTCCGTGGGCTTCGACTCCTCCTCGGGCTTCTCCTCCTCGGGAGGGGACTGCTCCGCCAGGCGCTCGAGCAGGCGCTGGACGTTGGTGGTGCCGTCGGCCAGGCGCACCACGTTGACGGTGAGGCCGGACACCTCGGCGTTCTTCACCTGGATGTCCTTGCCGCTCGAGGAGAGCAGCGGCCCCACGGCCACGCTGACGTCCACCTTGGCGAGCGTCGCGAGCGGCAGGTCCTCGCCCTCGCCCGCGCCGATGGAGACGTCCTCCACCACCGCGCCCACGCTGGGGAAGAGCTGGGTGGAGATGTCGCCGATTTCAATCGGGCGGCCCAGCTTCTGTGAATAGGTGGCGGCCTGCTCCTTGGCCGTCTTCAACAGGATGGCGTCGAGCCGCCAGAGCACCACGAGCACGGCGACGACGAGGAGCGCGAAGACTCCCCCGAGCACGTACGGCCAGCGGCGCTTCTTCTTCACGACGTCGGACATCGCTTGGTTCCTCCTCAGGTGAGCGGGCCCCGGGTCTCGGCCGGCGCGGAGCCTGGGCTCACGTCGAGACGCTTAGCCCAGCCCGGGGCGCGCCGCACGCGTCTGGCGCGGCCACGTGATGCGTGGTTTCCAGGGGAGTGGCTTCGGGGCCCGTCCGGTCGTCCCGGGGACGAGAGCGGAGGCGCCAGCCGGCCCTCTGGCGCCTCCTTGCCACCCAACACGCTCCAGGTATGCACGGGCGGGCCCGGAGGGAAGGCCTGACCCGCACACGTCGGCTGTCCCGGGGCCGGGTGGGCGTGCGCCTGGGGGGAGCGCCCTGCCTCCCGGATTCGCGGGGTTCGACCGTGGTGGGCCCCGGGCGGTGGGCTCCTGCTGGGGGACGAACGCCTCCCTCTCGGTGTGGGCCCTCGTTGTCCTGGCGCCCGCCGGCGCCCAGCTTCGTCGCAGGCGCCGGATGGGGGAACGGAGCACCCAGGGCCTCGTGAGGGAGGAGACGCACATGGCGGCGACACAGGTGCTTCCTCGCGCGGGAGCGTGGGCCGGGGCGGGACGACGGCGCGACGAGGGCAGGTCCTTCCACGAGTGGCGGCGTCACCGGCTGTGGGTCCCTCCCCTCGTGGGCGCGCTGCTGGGGGCCAGCCTGGGCATCTTCTTCGTGAGCCCAGGCGCTCCGGTGGTGCGAGGCCTGAGTGGAGCGGCCTGGTCGGCCACGCCCGCGGAGGCGCGGAGCATGCTGTCGACGGTGCTCGGCGTGTCGCTGACGTCGCTGAGCATCGTCCTGTCCCTGTCCATGCTCGTGGTGCAGAACGCGGCGGGCCAGTACTCGCCGCGCCTGCTGCGGCTGTACCTGCACAGCGCGGGCATCCGCGTCGTCATCCCGGTGTTCATCGCCACGAGCGTCTTCTGCCTGGTGGCGGCCCACGAGTTCGGGCTCGTCGCGCAGGTCGGGCGCGTTCCTCGCCCCGCGCTCGCGCTGGCCATGTGGCTGCTCGTCGTCTGCGAGGGCGCGCTCGTGTTCCAGGTGCTGCAGACGTTGCAGCTCATGCGCGTGGAGAACCTGGTCCGGCGGGTGCGCGTGGATACGCTGGCGGTCGCCCGAGGCCTGGAGCCGTTGCGCGCGGAGGACGTGAGGGTGCCCGGCACTTCGGGTTCGCGAGCAGAGGACGGTGCGTCAGGCTCGAGCGTGGCGGACCTGGATGGGCCCGGCGCGTCGGGCTCGCGAACGGCGGCGTCGTGGCCGCTGCGGGCCGTGGGGAGCGGCTTCATCGTCGCCGTCGATGCGCGGGCGCTCCTGGCGGTCGCGACGGCGAGGGGGCTCGTGGTGCACCTGGAGCGCGCCGTGGGAGAGCCGGTGGTGCGCGGTGAGCAGGTGGGGTGGGTGGTGTCGGGGACTTGGGGCCAGGCCGCGGGGCGCGAGGAGACGGCGGCGCTCGTGTCGCGCGCCATCCGCCTGGGGCGCTGGCGGGACGAGGCGCGGGACGTGTCGCTGGGCGTGCGGCAGTTGGTGGATGTCGCCACCCGGGCCTTGTCCCCCGGCATCAACGACCCGTACACGGCCGTGGAGGCGCTGGACCAGCTCACCTTCCTGCTGCGTGAGCTGGGCTCGATGCACCTGGGGCCGCGCGTGCTGCCGGATGGCGCGGGAACGCCGCGCGTGTTCCTGCGCTCACCTTCGCTGCGCGACCATCTGGAGCAGGTCACCGAGCCGGTCCTGCGCTACGGCGCCACGGAGCCCTCCGTGATGCTCCGGCTCCTGCGCCTGCTCGCCACCGTGGCGCGTGACGCGCGTGAGGACGCGGACCGCGGCGCCGCGCGGGCGCAGCTCCACGACCTCCGTACGACCTCGGAGCATGCGGTCGTCCGACACCATGCCGAGGCGCTGGAGCACGCGCTCCAGGGGGCGCCCTGGCCACCGTTGCCGGCCATCGGCTTCTGAACGCGCCCTGGTCCCGAGGGGAGGCCGGCGCTGGCGTGTGTTGCGAGCGCCACACGGGAGCACCACCTTTGGCGCGCGGTCGGGGGGCCGCGTGTCATGGCCGCGGAGTTCGGGAGTGGAGAGCTGCTCGTTCGGCTGTTCGTGGCGGGGGCGGCGGGCATCGTCCTGGGGCTGCCCTACCGGAGGCGGCCGGGCGGCGTACGGACCCACTACCTGGTGACGCTGGGCGCCGCGCTCTTCTGTACGTCCGGGGCGAACCTGACGGGGACGCCCTCGGATTCGCTGCGCATCATCCAGGGCGTGGCCTCCGGCATCGGGTTCGTGGGCGCGGCGAGCGTCCTCAAGAAGGGCAGCGCCATCTTCGGCATCACGACGGCCGCCTCCATCTGGATTGCGGCGGCGGTGGGCTGCGAGGCCGCACTGGGCAACCCGCTGCTCGCCGCTTGCGTGGCGCCCTCCATCTCCCTCACGAGCTGGCTGGTGGGGCTGCTGGAGAGCCGCGTCTTCCACCGTCGCCGAATCATGCGCGAGTTGCGGGGCGAACAGCCGGAAGACCCACGACGCTGAGCTTCCTCGCTCCCCGTCACTCCGGGGGCCCGTGAGGCGTGTCGAGCCGCGACAGGGTGCGACGCAGCTCCTCCAGCCTTCGGCGCTCACCCTCGTCCTCCGAGGAGTCGTGCGCCTCGTCGACCAGCTCGACCAGGCGTTGGAGACCATCGCGGATGAGGGCCCACTCCTCCTTCGAGTGGTGCGCCCGGCGGGTGAGGTACTCGATGACGCCGTTGAGCGTCTGGGGCTGGAGGTCTCGCTCGCCCAGGCGCTCCGTCACGCCGGTCCTGTCGAGCAGCGACAGGGTGGGCGCGAGCACCCTGGACAGCATCAGCGTGATGTCCCGCTGGTCGAGTGATTCCTTCAGCTCGCCGAGCATGTCCGCGCCGGGCACGTCCAGGTCCGCTGTCACTTCGAGGTCCAGCAGCACGGTGTGGACCGGGGTGCTCGACGGGTCGACGCGCGCGATGACGGCGTCTCGCAGCGCGGTGGCGTTGGCGAAGAAGATGCCTTCGTTCGGCCGGAGTATCAGCAGGCCCGGGATGCGGAGGGGCGCGGGGCGCCGGTGGACGTCGGCGAAGTCGAGGGTGCCCGGGACGCGGCCCAATTCGGTCAGCCGGGGTTGGCTCGCCCGCCAGACGAGGAAGGCCACCGAGAGCCCCACCGACACCAACAACCCGGGGAGCACGTCGAGCACGAGGACGCTCAGCATCGCGCCCGTGGCCAGGAGGAAGTCGGTGCGGCGCAGCGTGAAGAGGCGGCGCATCTCCTTCACGTCCATCATCCCCGCGGTGGCGAGGACCACGATGGCGGCCAGGGTGGCCTCCGGCAGCGTGCGGAACAGGGGCGTGAAGAAGAGCGCCACCAGCGCGAGCAGCGCGGCGGCGAGCAGGCTGGGCATCTGTGTCCGGGCGCCGGCCGCGTCGTTGGCGGCGGACTTCGAGAGGCTGCAGCCCACCGAGAGCCCGCGGAAGAGCCCGGCGCCCAGGTTCGCGGCGCCCAGGCCGATGAGCTCCTGGTTCGCGTCCACCTCGTAGCGGTGTTTCGACGCGAGCACGCGCGCCGGTCCGATGGCCTCCGCGAAGGTGACCAGCGCGATGCCGCACGCGCCCGGCAGGAGGCCCAGCAGGTCCTTCAACCCGACGTCGGGAATCGCGGGGCCGGAGAGGCCCGAGGGGATGTCACCCACCACCTTCACGCCGTGGCTCTGGAGTCCGAGCAGGCCGATGCACGCGGTGCCCAGCACGAGGACGACGAGGGACGCGGGCAGCTTCGGCACCCAGCGGCCCAGCACGAGCAGGAGCCCGAGGCTCGCCGCGCCCACGACGAGCGTGAGCGGGTGTGTCTGCGGCAGGTGGGTGACGAGGTGCCAGAGCCGCTCGAAGAAGTTGCCACCGCCGGCATCGAGCCCGAGCAGCTTGGGCACCTGCTTGATGGCGATGACGAGCGCGAGCCCGAAGACGAAGCCCGTGAGGAGCGACTCGGAGAAGAACTGGGCGATGCGGCCGAGCTTGAGCATTCCGGCCAGGAGGGAGATGACTCCGGCGAGCATCGCGAGCGCGGCCGTCAGCGCGATGAAGCGCGGGGTTCCGGTCTGCGCGAGGCTCGCCACCGTGGAGGCGGAGAGCACCGCCACCGTGGCGGAGATGGCGACGACGAGCTGTCGCGATGTGCCCAGCAGCGCATAGAGCACGAGTGCCACCGGGCCCGCGTAGAAGGCGGCTTGCGGTGGGACGCCCGCCAGCTCCGCGTAGGCCATGGCCTCCGGTATCTGCAGCGCGGTGATGGTGAGGGCCGCCACCAGGTCGCGCTTGAGCGAGCTGGGGCGCCACGCGGGCAGCCACGCGAGGAAGGGCAGGAAGCGGGAGGTCTGTCGCTGCGCATGCTCGGTCACTCGGGCCCCTCCGGCGGGTACATCCCGGGACGTTGGAGGGCACGCGGCGCGCGGTCATCGTCTGGCGGTAGGAGGTGAGGGGCTCATCGCCCGCGTGTCCGAGCGCCCCTCACACTCACGAGGCCCCGGCGCCGAGGAAGGAGGCGCCCATGCCGCGCGACTCCTCCACCGCCATGGCCTTCATGGCGACCCGCGGATTCCAGAAGTCCACGTACCGGGTGATGCGGTCGTCGCGCGTCTCCACCACGGAGATGTACTTCTGGTGGTACGGGCGCCCCGTCGACCGCGCCGTGCCCTCGCTGGCGAACTCCGCCACCACCCGCGTCGGGTCCACCGTCTCGTGGAAGCGCAGGTCCTTGAAGCGCACGTCGAAGTGCTCTGGGAAGTTCTTCATGTATCCGTGCAGCGCCTCCTTGCCCTCGACCTTCTGGGGGAAGCCCTCCGGGCCGTAGGGGAACTCCAGCACCCCGTCCTCCGTAAGAGCTCCACCCACTGCGGGATGCGACCGCTCGACAGGTCCTCGAGATGCTTGGAGAAGGTGTCCTGCGCCCGCTCGCGGAGGGCTTGGGGGGACGGGTCGTGGCGTTCATGGTGCTGCTCCAGGGACTGCTACGCGAAGCAGGTGGAGTACGTGCGAGGGGCCTCGGGCGCGTCGGACGCGCGCATCCGCGAGATGTTCGCGCAGGGGACGTTGGCCAACGTGATGGTCGCCATCGGCGCGGCGGAGGTGGATGCGCCGTGGACGCACACGCTGCTGGGAGACACGTCGCGCGCGTGAGGCGTCACTGGGGTTGCACGGCGGGACGCCATCGCACGGGGCCCCAGGAGGCGGACCGCCTGCCGGGTGTGCCGTCGGGCCTCGGCTGGAGGAAGTGCAGCGCGCGCCCGCGGGTGTCGATGGTCTCGGGTTCGTCTTCGTCTGTGACGAGGCCCAGCACCTGACCGGCCCGCAGGTCCGCGAGCTCATTCCGCGCATCACAGCCGACGACGGGTTGTTCGCGAGGCGCATCCCCGGCGAGCACGTGGGCCTTGCAGCTCGCGGGCACCCACGTCGTCCGGTCGCCATCCTCGTCCTCGAAGAAGAGCGTACCGTCCGGAGCCCGCCGGAGGAGTCCTTCACCGAGCGGCTGGAGGATGTCCTCTCCCTCGATGAGGGGTCCTCCCGTGATGCGTTGGAAGCGTCGCACGGGCTGGTCTCCGCGGAAGCCCATGTACGAACTCGACAGGACCCGTCCTCGGCACCGCGCGGGTGCCAGCGTGGTCTGCTCCTGGGGCCATCTCAGGACTCCATCCTGGTCGGTGTCCTTCACCACCACGTCGAAGACCATCCAGTGGCCATCGGGGTGAAGGAAGGCCTGTCCGAGCAACCCTGGTCCCGTGTCCACCCTCCGCTCCTTGCCGCTCGTCACATCCCGAAGCACCGGCACCGTCCGCGTTCCCTCTCGCCGGAGGTAGAGCAGGCGCTGGCCGTCCCGCGAGAAGCTGGCGCGCATGGGTGGACGTGGCGCCTTCGTCTCGTCGTCCGCCAGGCTCCAGTCGCCGAGCCGCGTCTCTTCGTTTGTCGTGGTGTCGAGGAGGTGAATCGCGCCATCGCGCAGCAGGGCCAGTCGTCGTCCCTCTGTGTCCCAGGTGAGGACATCATCGACGGCGAGGCCCTCGCCCGGCTCGAGGAAGAGATAGGGCCGAGCCGTGTCTCCCATGAGCCCACCATGCGGGTCGAAGCGAACCTCCACCTTGCCATCCTGGTCCGTGTCCTCGCGGGCCTGACACGCGAGAATCCACCGACCATCCGGCGCGGCGGCCTGGAAGATGAAGGGCGCCCGTGTTCCATAGTCGCCATCGGGAGCGAGCGGCCTCACTGGAGAGACCGTGGCGCACGCGGTCCCCAACAATCCCAGAGCTCCACAGAAGACCCAGGCACGAGTGTTCATGTCCGCGAGCCTGGGCCGACATCATCCGTGTGTTCAAGTCGTCGCCGCGCGACACGCGAGCGTCCGCCGCACGACGGACCCACGTGCGCGGACACACAAGGGTGATTCACCACACGGTCAACCGTGACCTCGGGGGCGACGTGGCGGGTTGAGCGCAGGACGGCGTCCGACGTCGGCCCTTGTTTCCGCCTACCCCTTCAGGCGCACAGTGCGGAGACTGGGGCCCGTCAATCTCGATGAGAGCCCTCATGCGTATCCGTGTCGCCGTCGTCCTGCTGGCCAGTGTCTGCGCGTGCGCCTCGCGCCCGAAGGAAGGAAGGGATGCGTCCTCCCTCCCCACGCCCTCGCACGCGGCCACCACCGCCTACTCCCACTTCATCCGCGAGTACCTCGACTGGTTCGCCGCCGCCAACCCCGTGCGCGCCACGCGCCTGGGCTTCCACAAACACGACGCCCACCTGCAGGAAGTCTCGCAGGAGGCCCTCGACCGGAAGGCGGAGGCGCTGCGCGGCTGGCTCACCCGCCTGGAGCAGGTGAACTGCTCGGCGCTCTCCGGTGACGACGCCGTCGACGGCGTGGTGCTCGAGAACGCCCTCCGCGCGGAGCTGATGGAGCTGGAGGAGGAGCGCGTCTGGCGCCGCAACCCGGGCGCCTACGTGGGGCTCGTCTCCGGCGGCCTGTCCAGCCTGTCCTCGCGCGACTTCGCGCCCCTGTCCGAGCGGATGATGCACATGCGCTCGCGCATGAACGACATCCCGCGCGTGCTCGAGGCCGCGAAGGTCAACCTCCAGGACGTGCCCCGCCTGTGGGCCGAGCAGGCCATCCGCGACGCGCGCGGCACCCAGGTGTACCTGCGCGTGGACCTGCCTCGCGCGCTCGAGGCCCAGGGCGCCGACAAGCTGCCCCCCGCCGAGCGCCAGGCCTTCGACGCCGCGCGCGCCAAGGCGCTCGAGCAGATGGAGGCCTTCACCGCGTGGCTGGAGCAGGACCTGCTCCCCCGCGCCACCGGCGACTTCCGCCTGGGCCGCGAGCGGTTCGAGAAGAAGCTGGCCCTGGAGGAGCACGTCACGCTGAACGCGGACCAGCTGCGCGACATCAACGAGCGGGCCATCCGCGAGTACCAGGCCTGGGTGGCGCGCGAGACGGCCAAGGTGGACCCGACCAAGTCCCCCGCGGAGGTGATGGCCGCGCTGGTGAAGGACCACCCGCAGGCCGAGGAGCTGATTCCCCTGGCGCGCAAGCAGCTGGTGGAGCTGCAGCGCTTCGTGCGCGAGAAGGACATCCTCACGCTGCCCTCGGACTCGCTGCCGTCCGTGCGCGAGACGCCCCCGTACGAGCGGCTGGGCTTCGCGTCCATGGACACGCCGGGCCCCTTCGAGAGCAAGGCCAAGGAGGCCTACTACAACATCACCAACGTGGAGTCGGAGTGGTCCTCCGAGGAGAAGGCCCAGCACCTGACGTACTTCAACCGCGCGGGCCTGCTGGGCATCACCGTGCACGAGGCCATGCCCGGCCACTTCGTGCAGCTGCTCTACGGGGCGAAGATTCCCACCGACGTGCGCAAGGTCTTCACCCCCGCCTCCGTGGTGGAGGGCTGGGCCCACTACGCCGAGCAGATGATGGTGGACGAGGGCCTGGGCGAGGGTGACCCCGCGGTGCGCCTGGGCCAGCTGCGCCGCGCGCTCCAGCGTCACGCGCGCTGGTACGCGGCGCTCGCGCTGCACGTGTACAACGAGCCGGTCGAGGCCGTGGCGAAGCGCTACGCGGAGATTGCCTACTTCGAGCCCTTCCCCGCCCTGCGCGAGGTGGAGCGCGGCACCTCCAACCCCACCTACCTGTACTACGCGCTGGGCCGCATGCAGATCCTCAAGCTGCGCGAGGACTACAAGAAGCACCTGGAGGCGAGCGGGAAGACCTTCGTGCTGAAGGACTTCCACGACCGCTTCCTGCAGCTGGGCCTGCCCGTGGCGCTCGCGCGCAAGGTGCTCATCCCCGGCGACGCGTCCCCGTCGCTGGAGTAGGCGAGCACCCGCGCCCGAATCCTCGCGCGCCTACAGCTCGATGACGTCCTCGGGCGTCTGGGGCGTGTCGCGCGAGGACAGGCCCTCGATGGTGAAGCCCCGGGGCGCGCGGATGGACGCCCCGTGGCTGGGGTCCAGGTACATGCGCACCGGGAGGCCCAGGCCGTCGTAGCTCACCTCGAACATCACCAGGTCCGCGTACTCCCGCGAGGGGCCCTCATCACACGGCCCCAGCCGCTTCCAGGCCACGCGCTGACCCTGGGGGCCTCGCAGCAGCTCGAAGAAGGCCATGATGCCCGGGTTGCCCCAGCCCACCCGCACCGGGTCCTCCGCGCGGTAGCCGTAGGTGCCTCCCTCGTCCGGGAAGGTCGCGATGGGCGCGGCCTCCTGCCGTGGCGCCCTCACCACCGAGGGCCTCGACGAGGCACACGCCGAAAGCGCCAGCAACCCGACACACGCGATTCGCAGTGACACCATTGCACCCACCTCCTCCACGCCGCCCGCTGGCGAAGGTGAGGCTGGCGTCCCGCACGTGCACGCGCTTGCCCCCGTGTTCCGTCGTCCAGTGGACGCTCTCACGCCCTGGCGACGGGCCCCCGCCCGCCCGAGCGCCCCGGCCCGGGCGCCCCCTGGTCCATCCGCTACTTGCCGCCCTTGCCCTTGTCGCCCTTGGACATGGCGCGCATGAACGTCTCGTCGATGCCGTGGATGCGCAGGCGCACCAGCTCCTCCGGCGTGATGTTCGTGTAGCCCGCGTCGCGCAGCTTCTTGACGAAGTCCGACGTGACGCCGTGGATGCGGAAGTTCACCAGCTCGTCCGACGTGAGCTTCGGGAAGCCCAGCTCGCGCATCTCCTTCACGAAGGCGGGCTTCACGCCGTGGATGCGGAAGGCGACGAAGTCGTCCGCGTCCAAATCCTTGAAGCCCAGCTCGCGCATCTCCTTCACGAAGTCCGGCGTGACGCCGTGGATGCGGAAGGCGACCAGCTTGTCGGCCGCGACGTCCTGGAAGCCCAGTTCGCGCATCTGCCGGGCGAAGTCCTCGCTGACGCCGTGGATGCGCAGCGCGACGACCTTGCTCGGGCCCAAATCCTTGAAGCCCAGCTCCTTCATCTCCTTCACGAAGGCGGGCGTGACGCCGTGGATGTTCATGGAGATGAGGTCGTCCCACGCGAGCTTCGCGTAGCCCGCGTCCGCCAGCTCCTTCACGCGCTGGGGCGTGACGCCGTGGATGCGGCCCTGCACCAGCTGGTCCAGGTCGAGCTTCTCGTAGCCCAGCTTGGAGAGCTCCTTCACGTACTCGGGCGTGATGTCGAAGATGCCCACCATCAGCAGCTTCTCCACCGGGATGTTCTTGTAGCCCAGCGCGCCCAGGTCCTTGATGCGCTGGGTGGTGACGTTGGTGGCGGCGAGCTGGAACTGCTGGTTCGGGGTCAGCGAGGCGTAACCGAGCGAGGCCATGGTCTTGATATAGGAATCGCTGGGCGTGAAGCGGTAGTGGCCCGCGCCCTCGCCGTCCTGGAAACTGCCGGTGAAGGCGAAGGTGCCGGCTTCACGGGGCAGGGTGAAGGTGGCCGGCCCGTCCCCGGTGGGCAGGCCCTGGAAGGCGGCGCGGGCCTCGCTGAAGCCCATGTGCCCCCGGCCCTTCTGCGCGTCCTCGGGGTGGCTCAGGTTGAGGTGGAGCTGGTCGGGGGACTTCGGGTGCGCGGAGGCGTTCCACGTCCCGCGCAGCTCGCTCGCGGCGGAGGCGGCGCTCGTCACCAGCATGAGGACACACAACAACCACGAGGACGATGCTCGACGCATGGTGAGGCTCCTTCGATTCGAGGATGGAGCCCTCCCGTCCGGCGCGCGCCCTGGCGTGGGCCCGTTCCGTGGGAAGGCGGTGATGAGAGGGGAGGCGGGTGTCCGGAGGCCGGAGGGAAAAAGCCCTCCGACCTCTGCGTGACGGTGTGACAGGTGTTACTGGGTGTCGCGCATGCGCCGGATGAACTCGGCGTTCACGCCGCCGGCGCGCAGGCGCACCAGCTCCTCGGTGGTGAGGTTCTTCAGCCCCGCGGCGTTGAGCTCGCGCAGGAAGTCCGGGTTGACGCCCAGGGCGCGCAGCTCGGTGAGCTCCTGCGGGTCCTTGGTGCCCACGCCCGCCGAGCGCATCTGCTCCAGCCACGCCGGCGTGACGCCCACCGCGCGCAGTTCATGGAGTTCGTCCGCCGTCAGCTTCGTCAGGCCGGCCTTGCCCAGCGCGCCGATGAAGCCCGGGTCCACGCCCACCGCGCGCAGCTCGATGACCTGCTGGAGCGGCAGGCCCGAGTAGCCCGCCGCCTTCAAGCCCTGGACGTACTGCTCGCTCACGCCCACGGCGCGGGCGTCCATGACGTCGCGCGGGTCCTTCGTGTCGAAGCCCGCGCCCGAGAGCGCCGCGACGTACTCCGGCGTGACGCCCAGGTGGCGCAGCTCCACCAACGTGCCCGCCTCCAGCTTGCGGCCGAACAACTCGTTCATCCGCTTCACGAACTCGGGGGAGACGCCCGCGTGGCCCATGTCCACCAGGTTGGACACGGTGGGCTCGAAGCCCATGCCGCGCAGCTCCTTCACCCGCTCCGGCGTCACGCCGGCGACCTTCAGCGCCACCAGTTGGTCCACGGAGAGCGGCTGCCCCGCGCCCACCTGGGTGCTCCCGTCGACGTCGTCCTCGCGCTCGAAGTCCACCTTCACCTTCGGCGCGGCGGCCAGCTTCACCTTCGGCGCGATGTCCACCTTCACGTCCACCGCGGGGAAGGCCGGCGCGGGCGGGGCGACAGGCGCGGGCGGGGCGACAGGCGCGGGGAGGGCGCTGAGCCCGGCGAGCGGGGCGAGGGTGCTCGGAGGCGTCCGGGGCAGCACCAGCGACGCCAGCGGCGCGGCGACGGCGAGGCCGCTGACGAGCGTGAGCACCGAGGCCCCCGCCACCCAGCGCGAGGAGCAGCGGGACGCGGGCGGTGTCACCAGTCGGCGCACGCGCTCCGGCAGCGAGCCACCCAGGGCGGACATGGCGTGGCTCTCCACGGGGGGCATCACGCGCAGCGTCTCCAGCGCGGTGAGGGCGCGGGCGTAGGAGACGGAGTTGCCGCTGGCGCCCACCGCGACGTCGTCGCAGCAGTGCTCGCGCTCCACGCGGATGACGTTGGACATCCACCGCACGGCCGGGTGGTAGAAGAAGAGCGTCTCCACCACCACCTGCGCCAGGTTCACCGCGAAGTCATGCCGGCGGATGTGGGCCAGCTCGTGCGCGAGCACCATCTCCAGCTGACGCGTGGGCAGTCCGGAGAGCGTGGACACGGGCAGCAGCACCACCGGCGACAGCCAGCCCACCGTGGAGGGCACGTCCACCTCCACCGACTGGAGCAGCCGCACCGCGCGCTTCAGGCCCAGGCGGCCCGACAGCGCGTCCAGCCGCTCCTGCCACTCCCGGGGCGCGGGCAGCGCGCGGCGCGCCAGCTGGTGCAGCCGCACCCACTCCGCCGTCAGCCGTCCGGAGCTCAGCCCCACGCCCGCCACCCACGCGAACACCAGCCAGTTGAGCAGCCGGGGGGCCGCCTCGCTCGCGCGCTCCCAGAGCCACGCCAGCGCCGAGGTCGGCGTCGCGTGGCGCCAGTCGAAGCCCTCGCCCTCCGCCTGTTCGAGCGCGGGCTGGCGCTCGGCGCGAAGGGCCCGCGACACGCGCGCCATCACCTGGGCCCGCGCCGCCTGGAACGCCGGGGCGTCCAGCCCCTGCTCCACGCCCCGCGACGACTCGGACCGCTCGGCCCGGGCGCGCGAGGCGTGCCGCCAGCCGGTGGCCACGGGCAGCGCCACGGCGAGCACCAGCGCGCCGCACGCCAGGGCATACCGCGCGTTCGCCGCGTGACGGCCCACCGTCAACAGCGCCGCGGCCAGCCCCACCGCCACCAGCGCGCCCTGCCAGAGCGAGTGCACCAACGCCCACCCCAGCGACTCCATCACCAGGCTGCTCATTCGTCCGCTCCTTCCAGGGATTCGAGCAGCTGGCGAAGCTGGGCCAGCTCCTCGGGGCTCGTCTTGCGCGAGGACAAAGCCTGCATGGCCAGCCGCGCCGGAGAGCCGCCGAAGGCGCGCTCCACCAGGTCCGTCACCAACTGCCGCTGCGTGCGCTGCTCGGTCGCCTTCGCCCGGTAGACGTGCGCGCGCTGCGTCTCGTCGCGCTCCACCAGGCCCTTGTCCGTCATGATTTGCATCAGCTTCAGCACCGTCGTGTAGCCCGGGCCCGCGTCCGCGGGCTCGCGCCGCGAGAGGACCTCATGGACCTCCCGCACCGTGCTGTCTCCTCGCTCCCAGAGCACCCGCAGGATGGCCAGCTCGCCATCCGTGGGGCGCGGCAGCACCGCCTCGCTCATGACTCCCTCGCTTCGAGCATCCACGAGGCCATCATACGAACGGGTTCGTAGATGTCAACGAAGGTCTTCGTAGATGCCGCCCGTGAGGTGGTAGTCACTCCCACGGTGTGGGTGACGCCAGTGCAAGGGCCGTAGGTTCCCCATCCGCGCGCCTGCCTGCTCCCGGGTTTTACCCACGCGGAGAAGAATCCGTTTTTCCGAGTGGGAAGACTTCTACCCACGGAGGGAAACGCGGGGGCCACGCAAGCACCCCTCGGGTCCAGGCAGGTCGGCCTGGAGGGAGGTGGGTTCGTTGCCACAAATGCGACCTGACAGGTCGGGCGCGTGGCACATCCGGTGAAAAAGGGTCTGCCCGGCGCGGGTCATCGGGGCTCGAGCCGCGAAGCAAAGACGAGGCAGACACATGAAGGCGTGGAGCAGTTGGATGGGGGCGGCGTGTGCCGCCGTGGTGGGGTTGTCGGGAGTGGCCGAGGCGCACGACTTGACGTGCACGAAGCTGGTGAATGGGCAGGCGTCGGTGGTTGCCTCGACGTATCCGTTCACCGCGAACTACAGTTTCCAGGTCAACAACGTCCATCCGACGTTGCCGTCCATCATGCTGACGGCCCTGGACCCGCTGCTGGCGACGCGGGGCTTCACGTTCAGCCCGCTGCCTCCGGTGGTGATTCCCGTGGGCCAGTCGGTGACGTCGAACTTCAGCCTCACGCTGAACAACGTCACGGAGTGCCGCACGCTGGCGCTGCTGGACGGCCTGCCGGACAACAACATCGACAACACGTTCACCGCGGGCTTCGACCTGGGCAGCTCGGTGTGCACCGCGCGCATCGCCTGCGAGGAGCCGCCGCAGGCGTGCGCCAACGCGACGCGCTCGCTGGGCTTCTGGAAGAACCACATCCCGGCGGTGCAGCAGTGCCTCGCCGGCGGGCCCATTCCGCTGGGCAGCATCGGCGTCGTGCTCGGCCTGGCGGGCGCCGAGGGCATCCTCTGGGGTGACCCGGACCGCTACCCCATCACCAACCTGCCGCGCAGCCAGCTGGACCGCATCCGCTTCCTCGCGGGGCGTCAGCTCTTCGTGGCCACCTGCAACCAGCGCGTGTTCGGCGGCGCCACGGTCCCGGCCAACCTGCTCCAGCTCATCCTCACCGCGCTGGGCACCGTCAACTGCACCCAGCTGAACACGCTCGCCACGCAGCTCGACACCTACAACAACTCCTGCGAGACGACGGCGTTCCCGGGCGGGTTCGACCCCGGCCCCTCGACGCCGCAGGCGGCGCAGGCGCTCGCCATCGACCCGACGATTCCCACGGGGCTGTTCTGCATTCCTCCTCCGTGAGCGTCGCCGTCCCAAACCCATTCCAGACACAACCGAATCACTGAAAGCCTTTGAGGTAACAAGTCATGAAGAAGTTCCTGATGTCGACCCTGTGGGCCTCGGCCCTGTTGTTCTCCGCCTGCGGTGGTGATGATTCCCGGCAGGTCCCTGGCAATGAAGACCCCGGCGTGGAGGAGCCCGTCCCCGGCGGTGAGGACCCCACCCCCGGTGGCCAGGACCCGGACCCGGTGCCTGGTGGTCAGGACCCGGACCCGGTGCCCGGTGGTCAGGACCCGGACCCGGTGCCCGGTGGCGAGGACCCCGGCACGCCCTCCACGCAGAGCTTCGAGCTGCGGCTCAAGGGCGAGAGCCTGATGGACTTCACCTCGCTGAAGGTGCCCGTCTCCGACGTCACCATCACCGCCGAGGGCAAGCCGGTGAACGTGCAGGTGGTGTCGAACCTGCTGGAGCTCGCCGACGGGGTCCACGCGCCGCTGGCCGCGCGCTTCACGGTGCCTCCCGGCATCGACAAGGTGCAGATCACCGTGCACTTCAACGCCATGGGTGACTTCGCCCGTCAGTCCGCGCAGGCCTCGCAGCTCGACGCCCGCGTGGCCCCCATCACCTTCGAGGCGAAGGTGTCGGACCTGAGGACGCGTGGCCGCGCGGTGCTCCACCTGGACGTGTCGCGCTCGATCGTGGATGTCTCCGCGCCCGGTGCCAGCGGCCTGGTGGAGACCAGCACCCTGCTGCTGCCCACCGGCGCGGTGAAGTTCTAGCCGACGAGGAGGTGAGGCTCCCGGAGGGCGGCATCGTGGCGCCCTTCCGGTGAGCACGGACTGAGACGGCGGGCGGGTCCTCCTCGTGGGGGCCCGCCCGTCGTCGCGCGCGAGCGCGGCCTGGCACTACTCGGGCTGGGTGCCCTGGCCGTCCTTGCCCTGCCAGAAGCGCTTGGGGTGTCCGTCCCCGCGCGTGCCGTTGGACAGCCGGTCCACCCACGGATAGCGCTGGGCCTCCTCGGCGGTGTAGCCCAGGTTGAAGACGGTGGGGCTCTTGGGCAGGTCAGCGGCCTTGGCGTAGTAGGTGCCGAAGAGCCGGTCCCAGAAGTAGTTGGTGATGCCGTAGTTGCCCTGCTCGTTGTGGAAGTGATGCGACAGGTGCAGGCGCTTGATGTCCTTCAGGAAGCCCAGCTTCGGCGTGTAGTTCAGGTGCTGGATGCAGTGGCAGAACTCATAAAAGCACGTAATCACCATGCCCCAGCCCAGCGCCGCCGCCATGCCCGCCTTGCCGCCGATGAGGTAGCCCATGGGCGCCATGACGCCGCCCACGGTGGGCAGCACGTTGGCCAGCGCGCCGAACAGCACGCGCAAGTCGTTGGGGTCCTGGTGGTGGTCGAAGTGGATGCGCTTCCACGTGGCCGCGGTGAGGGGCGACTTGTAGAGGAAGCGGCTGTGCAGGATGTGCTTGTGCACCAGGAACCAGCCGAGCGGGAACACCACGCTCGCGGCCGCCATGGACAACAGCGTGCGCACGGGGCTCTCGAACCACTTCACCGCGTACACCAGGCTGACGATGCCCACGGTGATGTAGGCCAGCACGGCGTAGTAGGTGAAGAACGAATAGACCAGGTCGCCCAGCGTCATCCGGTCCAGGTTGTGCTTCCGGTTCTTCAGAAACGAAAAGGGTGCGCTGACCGCCACGGTATGCCTCGCAGGTGGACGCTGCCCGTCGGGGCAGTGGAGCAGGTGGGCCGCGCCATGCCCGCCGGCCTGGGGCATGCGGCGCCGCTGTGAGTAGCAGGGCCCGGGCGCGCTCGCGCCACAATCATCCGCTCGGCTTTTACGTTTTTCTGCGGCCCAAGAGAAGCACCGCTGCTGTGCGTCCCCGCGGTGGGCCGCCTGCCCTCCCGCCCGGGTGGGGGCCGAGTCATGCGGCGGACTTCCCGGCGGGAAGCGCGGGGCCCATGTTCGACGCAAGGGATCAGCGCGGGGAGGCCCTCATGGCGGAAAAGGCTGGGGAAGACAAGGCGCGAGGGAGCAGGGCTCGGAGGCAGGCTGCGGTGACGACGCGGCGCACCCAGCCGGTGGAAGGGGAGGACCGGGGCTCGCTCGCCCTACGTCGACCCACCTCGGAGTACCGCGCGGCGGCCGAGGAGCAGGCGGCGCGGGTGCGCGAGGAAATCGAGGCGGCGCTCCTGGTGGCGCGCGACACCCGCGAGGCCATCGAACGTCGCATCGCGGACGAACTGCACGCGCCGCCCGGCAGCTTCCGGGCCCGGACGCAGCAGCAGAAGCCCAAGCAGCGTCGGACCGCGGCGCGCAAGAAGAAGAGCCAGGCTTCCTGAACGGGCGTCCTAGCTGGGAAGCCGCGTGGCCGCGCTGGTGGCGGGGCGGGCGGCGTCGTCGACGGGGGCGGGCGGCGTGGCGGACTCCTCGCCCAGGCCCTTGAGCCGGCGCGCGAGCTGCGCGGCCTGTTCCCCCTTGGCGCCCAGCTCGTGGCCCTGCGCGCCGATGAAGGACACGCGGGCGCGCTCCAGGAGCGCCACCTGGGCGTGGAGCTGGGCGAGCAGCCGCTCCTGCTTGCGGCCCAGGGCATCCAGGTGGTTGAGCTCCTCGCCCAGCGAGGACGCGGCGAGCTCCAGCTGACGGCGCGCCACGCTGTCCTGGGTGGCGGCGGCGCGGGCGCGCAGCTCCTTCACCTGGGCATCCACGTCATGGGCCACCACGGAGTCGAGCTGCGCCGTCAGGCCCGCGTGCGCCTCCGCGAGGGAGAAGCTCTCCGAGGCCATCTTCTCCACCACGCCGAGCAGCTCCTGTCGGCCAGGGCTCGCGGGCAGCCGCAGCGCGGAGGTCTTGCACTGCTGATACAGCCCGAGCGCGCGCGTGGTCAGCTCCTGGGCCTCCCCCGTGAGCGTGCCCTGCAGCGACTTGCCCCGCGCCTCGACCGCGTCCGTGTGCAGCACCAGGTGCGAGGGCAGCGTGCCGATGCTCCAGAAGAGCGCCACGCAGGCGTAGCCCACCACCAGGGAGACGAGCGCGGTGTTGCCGAGGAAGTGGGCGTCCAGCACCTGCTGCACGTACAGGCCCACCGGGGTGAGCACACCCGCGGCGGCGGCGCTCAGGGCGACGGGGACGGGCGCGCCGGGCTGCTCGCGGCCATGGCCCAGCCAGGTCACCAGCGCGGCGGCGATGCAGCCCGCCACGCTCTGGGCCAGGGGCCACGGGGCGGAGAAGAGGAAGGGGAAGACGGGCAGCACGGTGAGGGCCGCGCGCAGCCCCCAGCCTCCACCCTTGGCGGTCCGGGCGGCGGCGAGCGCGGCGCCCAGCACCGCGAAGTAGCCCGGCTCCAGCGTCAGCCGGACGACGGGCTCGAAGGGGGCCCACAGGCGCAGCGCCAGCGCCGCGAAGATGCCCATGCACGCTCCACCCCCCAGCGCGCGCAAGGTGCGGGACTCGAACTCCTCGCGGTGGAGGAACTGCAGGGAGAGGGCCATGGGGCTGCACCGTCCTGACTAGTAGGCGTTGTTCTCGCCGAAGTTCTTCATGGTCTTCTTGTAGAGCTTCAGCGACTCGCGGCGGACCTCGTCGTCACTCGATGCCCCCTCATAGGCTGCCTGGGTCTGGTCCAGCTCCGCAAGCTCCCCCGAGAGCGCGTCCGCGGACGAGCCGAAAAGCTTCCGGGCGTTGCCCAACAGACCCATGGCGGCGCCCCGGTTGCCGCGCTTCATCTCCGCCGCGGCGGCGCGCATCTGCTGGGTTCCCAACGCTCGCACGGCGTGCACGCGCACGTCCCGGTCCAGGTTGGCGCGCACCAGCGAGGCGTCGTTCGTGACGATGGCGGACAGGGCCAGCTTCGTCTCGGCGCGCGTGTCGCGGGGGACGTCCATGTAGCCCACGCGGGCCTCGAGCAGCGTGAGCGCGTCGGAGGTGGCCTGGGCGTCGAGCGTCAGCTTCACGACGACGCGCACGGACTGCTCGCCGGCCAGGTCGTACAGCGGCACCTTGAGGGTGGCGCCCTCGCGGGTGGAGGGCAGGCCGAGCACCTGCGCGTCACGGGCGACGGGGGGCAGCTCCAGGCGCAGCTCCACCTGCCGGGCGACGGTGCTGGTGGCCTGGTCCAGCTCGCGGGAGAAGACCTCCGCCAGCCGGGCCGAGTCCTCGATGAAGCCGGAGAAGCCGCCGCCCTGCTCGGCCATGCCGCGCATGAGGGAGGCCTGGTAGTCCTCGCCCACACCGAGCGCGCTGACGGTGATGCCCTCGTCGCGCAGCTGGCGCGTCAGGTGGAGGAGCTCCGGCTCCGTGACGAGGCCGGTGGTGGGCTGGCCGTCGCTCAGGAGGATGGCGCGGCTGACGCGGTACTCGCGCAGGTGGGGGCGCAGGGCGACGGCGGCCTCGGTGAGGCCTCCGCTGATGTTGGTGGAGCCGTCATCGCGGATGTTGGCGATGGCGGAGAGCAGCTCCTGGCGGACGGCCTCGGTGACGGGGCGACTGGGGAGGACCTTCACGTCGGTGCCGTAGTGGATGAGGGCCAGCCGGTCCTCGGCGGTGAGGCGGCGCACCAGCTCCGCGGCGGCGCTCCTGGCGTCGGCGAGCTTCTGGCCGCTCATGGAGCCGGAGCGGTCCACGACCAGGGCCAGGTTGACGGGGACGCGGCGCGCGGCGGTGGGGTTGGGGCGGGCCTTGATCTCCAGCCACGCGAAGGCCTCGCTGGGGCCCGTCTGGACGTAGCTGCCGGACAGCTTGCCGGAGAGGACGAGGGCGCCGTCATCCGGCGCGGACATGACGTGCGGCAGCAGGGTGGTGGCGGGCGGCTCGTCGGGCTGGGCCACGGTGTGGCTGGTGTCGGTGACGGGCGGGGCAGGAGGCGCGGGCGGCGGCGGAGGCTTGCCCAGCGAGAGCGCGCCCAGGGCGAGCAATCCGGCGGCGGACAGCAGCAGCAGGGTGCGATTCATGCGGTTCCTCGGGGTGTGTGGCTTTACGGGAGGGACACTCGCCCGTCCGCCCCCGCGACGCATCGGTCACCGGGAGGAGGGTCCCCCCGATGACCGATAACCCAGACGTCAGACATTGCCGTGCGAGGCATTCCGGGTCACCAGACACCTCACCCCCCCGCGGGTTCCCGGGGCGCGAGAATCGAAGCAACTGCCATCCCGGGATTCCGATAATCGGGAAGGTTGGGGCTTCTCCGACCGCGACTTCAGAGGGTCGGGACCGCATTGGGAGCGCGCCCGCCGAAAGAGGAAGACATGTCCACGATTGGCAAGACGGGTTCGCGCACCCCCACGTATGTGAAGCCCGAGCCGAAGGCGGAGACGGCCAAGCAGCCCGCCCAGGCGCAGCGCAACGCGGTGAAGACGGCGGTAGACCAGCGGATGAAGGACGGCTTCGACGCGGCCCCGGCTCGCGCGGGCTCGGCGTCCCGGCCGCAGGTGCTCACGGAGGCGCGCACCACGGAGAACGCGCCGCCGAGCCCTGGTGGTGGGCTGGGCAAGGTCATCGCGAAGATTGCGGACAAGGTGAAGCAGGCCGCGGGCTCCGCGACGGCGCCGCAGGTGAGCACCAACGCGAACGGTCAGACGGTGGTGGACCTGGGGGCGGGGAACAACACCGCGACGGTGACGATGAACAAGAGCGGTGGACTGGTCATCAAGTCGGGCTCCGACACGGTGACGCTGTCGCCCGAGCAGTCGAAGAACGCCATCATCAACGGCGGCGCCGGCAACGACACCATCACGGTGGACAAGAACGTCACGGTGGATGTCACGCTGGACGGTGGCGAGGGCAACGACAAGCTGACGGGCGGCGCGGGTCACGACACCATCCTCGGTGGCGCGGGCAACGACACCATCATCGGCGGCACGGGCAATGACACGGTGTCCGGTGGCGACGGTGACGACTACGTCGAGGGCGGCGCGGGCGACGACCGGGTGGAGGGTGGCGCGGGACGCGACGTGCTCTACGGCCTGGACGGCAATGACCAGATGGACGGCGGCGAGGGCCGCGACTACATCGACGCGGGCGCGGGCGACGACACGGCCACGGGCGGCGCCGGTGATGACCAGGTCATCGGCGGTCGTGGCGACGACACCCTGTCGGGTGGCGAGGGCAACGACGCGGTGGCGGGCGGCGCGGGTAAGGACACCGTCAGCGGCAACGCCGGCGACGACAAGCTCTACGTCGAGGAGGGCGAGGAGACGGCGGACGCGGCCAAGGGCGAGCGGACCATCGTCGACATGACGGACGCGGACAAGCGCGGCAGCTCGGTGAAGGTGGAGGGCAGCGCGGAGTTCCAGGCGCGCGTGCAGTCGGACCTGGACGCGATGCGCTCGCTACCGTCGGGGCAGGAGCTGCTGGGCACGCTGGACAAGAGCGGCCGCTCGACGACCATCAAGGAGACGTCTGGCGGCAACACCGCGTCGGGCACGAACTTCAACGATGGCTTCTTCAACGCGGACGGCACGCCGGGCAAGGGCTCGGATGCGTCGGTGAACTACAACACCACGCGCATCTCGCTGGGCGGCGACGAGTGGATGAACCGTCCCCCCATCGTCGGTCTGTTCCACGAGCTGGTGCACGCGTCCGACATCGCGAACGGCACGCTGGCGAACGGCTCGAAGGACGGCGTACGCAACCTGGAGACGTCCGCGGTGGGCCTGCCCATCGACCTGGACCAGAACCCGGCCACGCCGGACGTGGTGCAGCCGGGCCGCCCGGGTGAGAACGTCCTGCGCGACGAGCTGAACCTGCCCACGCGTCCGCACTACTGAGCAGCGCTTCGAGGTGAGCCGATGATGGCGGGGTGCCCCTGAGGGCGCCTCGCCTCCAGCGTCGCCGTCGACGTGGATTCAGGACCGCGCAGGGATGCGCCTGCTCTCCGCGGGGGCGTGCTCTGCTCGGACACGTGCCTCCGGTGCGGCGTCGACATGGGGGCAGGGCCGCGAGCAGGGGATGCCTTCTCCACGTCGAGGAGGGCTTCGCTCGGGCAATCCTCTCCGGCATCGCCGCCCTGAGGCTGGGGCTCATGTGCCGGGTTGATCCGTACTCCCCCGCCAACCTGCTGGAACGACAGGCGCTGGATGCGGCGCGGACACGTCGCGCGCCAGTCACCCAGTCCCGCGCCCCCGCTGAACGGGTGATCCACTCCCCGCCCCGGGCTTCGAAGCAACTGGGTTCCCGAGGTTCCGATAATCAAGGAGTTCGGCGTTGGTCCGCTTTACCGTCGCGGGCCGCCTCAGGGAGAAGCCGCATGTCCACGATTGGGAAGACCGGTTCGCGCAGCACCTCGTACGTGAAGCCCGAGCCGAAGCAGGAGACGGCGAAGCAGCCGGCCCAGCGCCCCAACGTCGTGAAGACGGCGGTGGACCAGCGGATGAAGGACGGCTTCGACGCGGCCCCCACGCGCGCGAGCACGAAGTCCCGCACGGGTGGCAGTGACTTCGAGGGTGCGCCTCCTCCCGGCCCTGGCGGCGGGCTGGGCAAGGCCATCGCGAAGCTGGCGGACAAGGTGAAGCAGGCCGCGGGCTCCGCGACGGCGCCGCAGGTGAGCACGAACGCGAACGGTCAGACGGTGGTGGACCTGGGCGCGGGGAACAACACCGCGACGGTGACGATGAACAAGAGCGGTGGACTGGTCATCAAGTCGGGCTCCGACACGGTGACGCTGTCGCCCGAGCAGTCGAAGAACGCCATCATCAACGGCGGCGCCGGCAACGACACCATCACGGTGGACCCGAACGTCACGGTGGATGTCACGCTGGACGGTGGCGACGGCAACGACACGCTGAAGGGCGGCGCGGGTCACGACACCATCCGTGGCGGCGCGGGCAACGACACCATCATCGGCGGCACGGGCAATGACACGGTGTCCGGTGACGACGGTGACGACTACGTCGAGGGCGGCGCGGGCGACGACCGGGTGGAGGGCGGCGCGGGTCGCGACGTGCTCTACGGCCTGGACGGCAACGACCAGCTCGATGGTGGCGACGGCCGCGACTACATCGACGGTGGCGCGGGCGACGACACGGCCACGGGCGGCGCGGGCGATGACCAGGTCATCGGCGGCCGCGGCAATGACCGGCTGAGCGGCGGTGAAGGCAACGACGCGGTGGCGGGCGGCGAGGGCGCGGACCTCGTCGAGGGCAACGGCGGCGACGACAAGCTCTACGTCGAGGAGAACGAGACCACCGACGGCGCCGCGAGCGAGCGGACCATCGTCGACATGACCAACGCGAGCCAGCGCGGCCGCTCCGTGACGGTGGAGGGCAGCGCGGACTTCCAGGCGCGCACGCAGTCGGACCTGGACGCGATGCGCTCGCTGCCCTCGGGCCAGGACCTGCTGCGCACGCTGGATGACAGCGGCCACTCGACGACCATCAAGGAGACCACCAGCGGAAACTCCGCGTCTCCCGCCAACCGCGATGACGCCTGGTTCAACACGGACGGCACGCCGGGCAAGGGCACCGACGGCACGGTGAACTACAACACCACGCGCGTCTCGCTCGGCGGCGAGGAGTGGATGACCCGTCCTCCCATCGTGGCCCTGTTCCACGAGCTGGTGCACGCGTCCGACTACGCCAACGGCACGCTGGCGCGCGGCGAGAAGAACGGCGTCAACAACCGCGAGACGTCCGCGGTGGGGCTGCCCATCGACCTGGACCAGAACCCCGCCACGCCGGACGTGGTGCAGCCGGGCCGCCCGGGCGAGAACGTCCTGCGCGACGAGCTGAACCTGCCCACCCGCCCGCGCTACTAGTCCATGCGAGCCCTGCTCCAGGCTGGCGCCCTCGGCATGGCGCTGGCCATAATCGTCGGCTGCACGCGGGCGGAGCGCCCGGTGAATGCGGGAGGAAGCGTGGCCCAGGCGGACGTGGTGGAGCTGAAGGTGGAGTCGGTGTCGAGCGGGCCCGAGGGGCTCGCCGTCTCGTACGTGGTGCACAACGGCTCGCCGCGCGAGGTGCTGCTCGTGGATGGCCTGCCGGAGTGGGGCCCCACGGGCTTCGTCGGCCTCGCCCCCGAGCGCGCCTACGTGGAGCTCTCCGGTGACGGCGCCGTGCTGCTGCGCGCGCTGGTGCCCGTGCCGGAGGACTTCGAGGTGGAGATGCCCGAGGTCCCCAACGTCAGCCCGTTGGCGCCCGGTGCCACCGTGTCCTCGCGCCTGGTGGTTCCCCTGCCGCTGCGCACGTCGTTGCCCTATTCCCAGGGCCCGGAGACGACGCTCGAGCTGTCCGCCGTGCGCGAGCTGCGCCTGCGCGTGGGCTACCTTCCGGACACCTCCGAGGTGCGCCTGCATGGCACGACCGAATCGGGCGGGCGCACCTTCCGCTCCGCCGAGTACGGCCAGGTGGTGACGCGTCAGCGCCTGCTGGACAGCGGGCCGCTGTCGCTCGACGGCGTGAAGTAGTCCGTCAGGGCGTCCGCCACAGCAGGCACGCCGGCTCGTCGTGTCCCGGCATGGCCAGGACCTGGAACGACGCCTCACGGGGCAGCGCGCGGAAGGCCTCCGACTCCACGGCCTTCCGCACCGCCTCGCGCGCGCACTGGAGCGAGCGCACCACCAGCAACTTCTCGAGCGGCGCGAACACCGCCAGCTCGCGAAGCTCGCGGTCCTCGGCCAGCTCCAGCAGCGCATCCCCCAGCGAGCCCAGCCCGAAGCCGCCGCAGGTGTCGAAGTTCGTCGCGCTGTAGTCCAGCGCGTTCTCCTCCCCCAGCTCCTCGTAGAAGTGCTCGACCAGCCCCTGGCCCCACACCTCCTGGGGCACGAAGGGGCTCACGTCGCCACCCGCCCAGTACAGCAACAGGCCCGACAGCGGCCGGACGCGTGCGCGGCGCACGCCGTCCAGCTCCTCCCATGCGTACGCCTCCTGCCGCAGGTAGCGAGGCTCGCGGTACATCCCGAAGCTCTTCACCAGCCCCGCCGTCATCTCCGCGACGAGCCCCGCGTCCACGACCTGGGCCTCGGCCACCTGCGCGCGCACCTGCTCCAGCCCGTCCGACTCGCGCACCCGCGCGAGCAGCCGCGCGGCGCACCCGTCCAAGTCGCGCAGCTCCTCATCGGTCCACATGGGGCGTCAGGCCTCCGGAGGTCGCAGGCGGACCAGGTCATCCACCACGCGCCGCACCCGTCCCTCGTCGAAGGGCTTCTCCAGGAGCAGGTTGGGGATGCTCGCCAGGAACTCGCGGGCGCCCGTGGTGAAGGCGCCGCCGGACACGAAGACGAAGCGCCCCTCCAGGCCCGCGTGCGCGCGCCGCACCAGCTCGTAGACGTCCCTCCCCGTCAGGTCCGGCATCATCACGTCGCACAGCACCGCGTCCGGCTTCAGTCCCTGCTCGAGCAACTCCAGCGCCTGCCGTCCGCTGCACGCCACCTCCACCTCGTGGCCACGCAGGATGCGCTGCAACACCCGGCCCACGGCGGGCTCGTCGTCCACCACCAGCACCCGTCCTCGCGGAGGGCCCACCGGCGAGCCCGAGGGCTCCAGCGCCGTCGCCGCCGCGCGCGCCTCCGGCTCCGTGGTGGGCAGCACGACGCGGAAGGTGGTGCCCCGGCCGGGCTCGCTCTCCACGGTGATTTCACCGCCCAACCCGTGGACGATGCTGTGACAGATGGACAGGCCCAGCCCCGTGCCCACGCCCACGGGCTTGGTGGTGAAGAACGGGTCGAAGATGCGGTCGATGACCTCGCGCGCGATGCCCACGCCGGTGTCCTGCACCTCCACCACCACGCGCGACAGCCCGTCCCTGCGCGTCGCCAGCCGGATTTCGTGCCGGTGCGCGGAGCCCTCCGGAATGGCCTGCGCGGCGTTCACCACCAGGTTGAGGAACACCTGGCTCAGCTTGCCCTCGTTCGCCATCACCGAGGGGATGTCGCCGTACTCCCGCTTCAACTGCGCGCGGTGGCGGATTTCGTTCGCCGCCATCATCGCCACCGACTCCAGCACCGTGTGCACGTCCAGCGGCGACACGCGCTCCTCGTCGGGCCGGGAGAAGGTCTTCAGCTGACGCACGATTTGCCGCACCCGCTCCGCGCCCTCGCAGGCCTCGTGCAGCACCTCGCCCCACTCGGCCAGGTCCGGCTCGCCGCGCAGCCGGGCCTGCAGCGCCGCGGCGCCGTCGCCCGGGGGCAGGTTGCGGCGGAACTCGTCCGACATGAAGCTCAGGTTGGACAGCACGAAGGCCAGCGGGTTGTTGATTTCGTGCGCGATGCCCGCCGCCAGCGTGCCCACCGAGGCCAACCGGTCCGCCAAGGTCAGCCGCGCCTGCAACTGCCGCTGCTCCGTCACGTCGCGCGCGATGGACACCACCGCGGGCTGTCCGTCGAAGCGCAGGGGCAGCGAGACGACCTCCGCCACGCGCGTGCGCCCGTCGCGGCGCACCAGCCTGCGCTCTCCCGTCAGCGCGCCCGCGCGCACCGCCTCCACGCCGCGCATGTCCTTGACGAACTCGGAGAGCTGACGGCCCACGAGCTGCTCGGCGCGCTCGAAGCCCAGCGTGCCCACCAGCGCCGCGTTCGCGTAGACGATGTGCCCGTCCCGCTCGATGGCCGCCGCGTCCGGCACGCCCTCCAGCAGCGCGCGGAAGCTCGCCTCGGACAGCCGCAGCGCCTCCTCCGCCTGCCGCCGCTCGGTGATGTCGCGCGCCAGGCCCTCCACCGCCACCATGCGCCCCATGGGGTCCGTCACCGGCACCACCACGTGCTCCAGCCACAGCATGCGGCCGTCCGGATGCAGGTAGCGCACCGTCACCGGCGCTCCCGCCGACGCGCGCGGCGCCTCGAGCAGCTGCTCCAACGCCGCGCGGTCCTCCGGGTGCACGCGCCGGTACCACAGGTCCGCGTCGCCGTAGTGCGCCACCGGCCCGTAGCCCAGCTTCGCGTGCGCCACCCGGCTGACATAGACGAAGCCCCGGGGCGCCTCGCGGCGGTACAGGTACAGCACGTCCGACGCGTTCTCCGCGAGCTGACGGAAGCGACGCTCACGCTCGCGCAGCGCGCGCTCCGACTCGCGCCGCTCCAACGCGACGGAGATGGCGCCCGCCGCGGCGGACAGCAGGTCCACCTCCAGCCGGTCCCACCGCCGCGCCTCCGCGCAGTTGTCGAAGCCCACGAAGCCCGTCAGCACGCCCTGCACGCGCAGGGGCAGCACCAGGATGGAGAGGATGCCCTGCGGGTCCAACAGCGCCCGCTCCAACTCGGGGAAGCCCGCCACCAGGCCCTCGATGACGTCGCCCCGCGACAGCGTCGTCTCCCAGCGCTCCAGCACGGGCACCATGGGCACGTTCTGCAGGTCCGGGTTGTCGATCTCCGCGTGCACGCCCGGCGCGCACCACTCCGCGCGCTGGCTGCACATCCGCTCGCCGGACGGTCCCGGGTGCAGGTCGAAGACGTAGACGCGGCTGGCCCCCGCCGCGAGCCCCAGCGACGACAGCACGGAGCCGTACAAATCTCCGCCGTCGCGCACCGCGAGCAGCCGCTGCTGCATCTCCACCAGCGCCGTGAGGTAGCGCTCACGCCGCGCGAGCGCCCCGTCCGAGGCCTTGCGCTCGGTGATGTCATTGAGCGTGCCGGAGGTGCCCACCAGCTCGCCGTCGTCGCCCACCATCACCCGGCCGAAGACCTCCACCCACCGGAAGCCTCCCTGCCGCGTCCCGTAGCGCACCTCCACGCGCACGTGGTCCAGCTCCCGCGTCATCAACCGGCGCAGGTTCTCCTGACAGATGGCGCGGTCCTCGGGCAGCACGAAGTCGAGGAAGGACTTGCCCAGCGACACGTCCACCGCGTGGCCGGTGATTTCCGTCCACGCCCGGTTGAGGAACGTCCACAGGCCCTGCACGTCCGTCTGGAACACCACCTCCTTCAGGCTGTCGATGACGAGCCGGTAGCGTCGCTCGTGTGGAGTCCAGTCTGGCCTGGGGGGCGGCGTCTGCATGTTGAGGCTCGAGGAAGTGGACCGCGCTCATCCGGGCTGGGCGTCCGGACGGTGTGCAACTATCCAACGATTCAGGATTTCCTGCAGGCCAAGCAAGGGGGCTGGCCTGACCCCGGGCCTGGGATTCGGACCGCGTGCCGTTGGATGTTGTGCGAGGGCGGGGAGTTGTCTTCCTTCATGCGGGTGGGGATGCCACCATGCCACGAGCGGAGAGTCCCTGAACTCATGTCCTCTGGCCGCGCCCAGCTTTCGTTGATTCATCAGGCGCTCGTGGAACGGGCGGGCGATGCGGCCCTGCGCCTGCTCGTGGAGCAGACGGGCGAAGCCGTGCTGCTGATGGACGCGACGGGCCGCGTGCTCGCATTCAACGCCGAAGCGGGGCTGCGCTTCGGGGTTCCCGCGCCCTCGAGAATCGAGTCTCACGGCAATCTTCCGGGCTGCGCGTGGGTGCAAGTGGACCAGGGCGGTGGGGCGCTCGCGGTGTCGCCGCTGTCCCGGGCGCTCGCGGGCGAGGTGGTGCGCGAGGAGCGCTGGGGCCTGTGCCGTCCGGACGGGACGCGGGTGGTGCTGGAGGGCAGCGTGTTCCCCGTGGGGCAGGAGCCCGGCGCGAAGCCCGCGGGCGTGCTGCTGCGCGCGCGGGAGGTGGAGGCGCCTCGGCTGGACGCGATGCGCGCGGCCCGGGTGCTCGCGGAGGCGGGCGCGCTGCTGGCCGCGGAGCTGGAGAACGAGGAGTGCACGGCGCCGCTGTTGCGGCTGCTCGTGCCCACGTTGGCGGACGCGGGGGTGTTCTTCCTGGGGCCCGGCGGCGAGGCGGTGCGCGCGGCGGCGGCGGTGCACGCGGAGCCCGAGCGCCACGTCCTGTTGGTGGACATGCTGCGGCGCTACCCTCCGGACCCGCTGGACCCGCGTGGGCTGCCAGCCCTGTTCCTCACCGGGCGCACCGAGCGGGTGGCGGAGCTGTCGGACACGCACGTGGAGGCCCTCACCCGGGACGCCGAGCACGCGCGGCTGTTCGCGCTCCTGGGGGTGACGCGCTACCTGGGCGTGCCGTTGGTGGCGCGCGGACGGGTCATCGGCGCGCTGGCGCTGTTCCGCTCGGAGGGGGCGCCCGCCTTCGGCGACGAGGAGGAGCGGGTGGCGGAGGAGCTGGCGCGGCGGGCGGCGCTGTCGCTGGACAACGCGCGGCTCCTGCGCGAGGCGCGCGAGGCGGTGCGGCTTCGCGACGAGTTCCTGGGCATCGCCAGCCACGAGCTGAAGACGCCGCTGACGCCGCTGCACCTCAAGGTGCAGCTGCTCCAGAAGCAGGTGGACGTGCTGGCCGCCCACGGCAAGCCCGTGTCCGCCGAGCGCGTCTCCGAGACGCTGGACGTGGTGCAGCGCCAGGTGCGCAAGCTGACCAGCCTTGTCGATAACTTGTTGGACGTGTCGCGCATCACCGCCGGCCGGCTGAAGCTGGAGCTGGAGGAGATGGACCTGGCGAGCGTGGCGGCGGAAATCCTCTACCGCTTCGCGCCGTCCGCGGCCCAGCTCCGCTGCTCGCTGGAGATGCACGCGCCGGTGCCGGTGCTGGGGCGGTGGGACCGGCTGCGGCTGGAGCAGGTCGTCACCAACCTCCTGTCCAACGCGCTGAAGTACGGCGCGGGCCAGCCCGTGCGCCTCACGGTGGAGGCCGACGGGCGCACCGCGCGCCTCACCGTGGAGGACGGCGGCATCGGCATCTCCGCGCAGGACCTGCCGCGCATCTTCGAGCGCTTCGAGCGCGCGGTGAGCGACAGGCACTACGGCGGCCTGGGGCTGGGGCTCTACATCACCCGGCAGATTGTCGAGGCGTTCGGCGGCACCGTGAAGGCCACGAGCGCGCTGGGGCAGGGCTCGACGTTCGTGCTGGAGCTGCCCCGGGGCGACATCCCGGACGAGTGGCTGTCCGTGCCGGGCGCGCCCGAGCCCGCGGCGGACGCCCCCTGAGTCACGCGGCCGCGTCGGACACGGCGGGCGGCGCCATGTCGCGCGGCAGCCGGACGTGGAACGCGCTGCCCTGCTGCGGCCCCGGGCTCTCCGCCCAGATGGTGCCGCCGTGGCGCTCCACGATTTCGCGGCAGATGAACAGGCCCAGGCCCAGGCCGCCGTAGTGGCGCGCGGTGGCGTTGGACGCGCGCGCGAAGGGACGGAACAGCCCCGCCAGGCTCTCCGGGGGGATGCCGATGCCCTCGTCCTTCACGTGCACGAGGATGCTGTCGGGCGCCTCCTCCACCGTCACCCGCACGAGGCCGCCCTGGGGCGAGTAGCGCACGGCGTTGCTCACCAGGTTGGTGAGCACCTGGTCCAGCCGGGGCGCGTCCCAGTCTCCCTCCACGGGGTGCTCGGGCACGTGCAGCTCGAAGGTGACGCCGCCCTCGCCGCGCAGCTCGAAGCGCTCCATCACCTCGCTCAGCACCGGCAGGAGGTCCACGCGCTGGCGCTCCAGCTCGAAGCGGCCGCCCTGGATGCGCGCGGTGTCGAGCAGGTCATCCACCAGCCGGGCCAGCCGCTCCGTCTGCCGCGCCATGGAGCGCAGCGCCTTGAGCAGCCGCTCGCGCTCCGGGAAGTCGCCGCTCTTCTCCAGGCGCTGGAGCGTCAGGGCCGCGAAGCCCTTGAGCGGCGTGAGGGGCGTGCGCAGCTCGTGGCTCGCCACGCTGAGGAACTCCTCCCGCACGCGCACCGCGCCCTTGAGCTCCTCCTGCGTGGCGCCGGTGCGGTCCGCCATCTCGTTGAAGCCGCGCGCCAGCTCTCCCAGCTCGTCGTCCTCCTCCACCTCCACGCGGCGGGTGAGGTCGCCCGCGGCCAGGGCGGCGGTGGCCTCGCGCAGCGTGCCCAGCCGTCGGATGACGTCGCGCGCGACGAGCTGCGAGAGCGCCAGGGCCATCACCACGCCCATCAGCACCAGCCCCACCACGGCCGCGCTCATGCGCGTAATCGCCGCGTAGGCCACGCCCAGCTCCTGCGTCACCACGACGCTCCAGGGCGAGCCCTCCACGGGCGCCTCGGCCGCGAGCACCCGCCGGTCCGCGGCGTCGAACGCCTCCAGCACGCCGCCACCGGGCCGCGCCAGCTCCTCCTGCAGCGCCTCGGGCAGGTGCGCCGAGCCCAGCAACTGCGCCCCTGGCGCGGTGTCCCGGAGAATCTTCTGGCCCCGCCTGTCCAGCACCTGCACGCGGAAGCGACGCGACGCGGGCGTGGCGGCCTCGCTCAGCCGCTCCAGGGAGAGCAGCCCCACGAGCAGGCCCCGCCGCGCGCCGTGGATGTCCAGCTGGAACGGCAGCGCCACCGCCACGAGCGGCTTGTCGGGAGGCCGGGTGAAGGGCAGCGACAGCGGCAGCTCCCCAGGCGCGGGCGGCTCCGGGAACAGCTCCCGCATCTGGAAGCCCCAGCCCTCCAGGCCCTCGGAGGTGGCCAGCACCGTCGCGCGCTCGTCCAGCACCAGCGCGGCGTGGAAGGTGCGCTCGCGCGCGGCCAGGTTGGAGAGGTAGGGCTTGAGGGACTCGCGCTCCCCGCTCATGAGCGCGGCGCGGAAACCCGGTGACTCCAGCAACAGGTACAGCGATTCGCGCGAGTCATCCAGGTAGCGCCGGAGGAAGTCCGCCTCGCCCGCCGCCGCGTAGCGCGTGTCGTCGCGCACCTGCTTCTCGATGGCGTTCTGCGCCAGGAAGGCGGCCAGGCCGCCCAGCGCGAGCAGCGGCACCAGGCCGGCGAAGGCCAGCCCGCGCAAGAGCTTCCAGCCCACGGTGCGCGGCGCGCGCGGCCGCCAGTTCACCGCCTGCGCGACACACGCGAGCGCGAGCACGGTGTAGACGCTGGCGCCCAGCCACGACGCGCCCCGCGCCAGCGCGTACGCCAGCAGCGAGAAGGGCACCGCGAGCACACCCATGAGCAGCGCGGGCACGCGCGGGTGCAGCCAGCGCGCGGGAAGCAGGAGCCCCAGTCCGCCCGCCGCGAAGAGCAGGCCCACCAGCGGACGCAGCGGGGCCAGGTGCGCGTAGACGGACAGCGGGAAGCGCTCCGGCACGGACAGCAACGCCACGCCGAACGCGGTGCCGGTGAGCGCCGCCAGCCCTCGCAGCATGGCGCGCTGGCGCAGGGCGGGAATCCCCTCCAGCAAGAGCCCGACGAACAGCAGCGGGTACAGCACGATGCCCGTGAGGCTGCCGGGCAGCACGTTGAGCACCCACCAGTACAGCGCGATGGCCGCGCCCAGCAGCACGCGGCCGCCCACGTCCAGCCAGCGCGGCGCGCGCGGATAGAGCAGGGCGCCCATCAGGCAGATGCTGCCGGTGAGATACACGAGGCCCAGCAGCCGGACGTACGGGTACAGGGGCCGGAAGGCGGCCACCCGGAACTCGTAGGGCACGTACGTCATCAGCACGCCGAACAGCAGCCCGATGAGCGCCGCGGGCCAGGTCAGCGGCAAGAGGGTGGCGGAAGCGGGCGCCTCGGGTGTGCGCGCTGGGAGGGGTGGGGACATCTTCCCGGATTCAGGCGTGGCCGGGCCCATGGTTCTAGTGCTCCCTCGCCGAGCGTCGGGGGCCTGACACCCCGGACGCCCAGGGCGGGACACCCGGCGTCAGGCGACCTCGAGCACCGTCCACTCGCGCACCTCGCCCGCCAACGTCACTTCGATGGTGTCTCCCGCCTTGCGCCCCATGAGCGCGCGGCCCACCGGGGAGGCGGGGGTGATGACGGACAGGAAGCCGTCGCCGCCGGGGCCCGTCAGCTCCGTGCCCGCGCCCACGGGCAGCACGAAGAAGGTCCGCTCGGCGAAGCCGTCCTCGTCCTCGGTGCTGACGTCCACCAGCGCGCCCAGCCCCACCGGGCCCCGGCGCGAGAAGCGCGGCATGGGGGCCTGGCCGAAGTGCGTCAGCGCCTGGAGCTCCTCTTGGACCCGACGGGCGCGATTGGCCTGTCCCGTGGCCAGGCTGCCGAACTCCAAGGCCGCGCGGCCGTCCTCCCTCTTCTCCGACTCGGTGGCCAGGCTGCGGGCCGCCTCGCGAGCCTCGGCCTCGGCCCTGTGGGCCAGCCGGTCGCTCTGCTGGAGGCGCTCGGCGAGCTGGAGCAACAGTGCCTGCTTGTCGAGTGACATGATGGCACAGAACTGTAGCGCGCCTGGGCGCCGGCTCCAGTTTTCCGCCGCCACGGGGCGCCTCGTGACGGGCCCGTGCCGTGGGGCCCGCTGCGACATCCCGTGCACCTCGGCGTTCTTCCTCGTGGCAAGCCCGTACACGGCTCGAGCCCCCCACCGGGAAGGACGCGACAGATGGAGAACGAGGAGTTGCAGGGGCAGCTTCGCCAGGCCGCCCGGGAGGTGCTGGGCGAGGAGCTCGAGCTGGGGGTCGTCGCCTGGGCCTCTTCACCTCGGGGCTACGTCAACGTCGACGAAGTCGACCCGGATTCGGGGCAGGTCGCCGTCCGCACCCTGATGTCGACGCTGGGCGAGGTGCGCCTGCGACTGTGGGCGAAGGAGCGGGGCCTGCTCGAGCAGGTCGAGACGCTGGCGAAGCGGCTCGTGGCGCTCGTCCCGCACGCGCCGTCGGAGAAGGAGCAGTGGGAGCTGAAGGTGCTCGCGCTGGCGCAGGAGGTCCTGGAGCCCGCGGGGCACGACGCCGTCGTCGAGTGGCGGGGCAGCGGACACCTCGAGGTGGGCGTGCACACCTTCGACAAGGACGAGTGGCGCTTCCAGTTCGAGGCGCTGGCGACCACGCGCGGTGATGTCCCGGAGTCGGGACGCGCGCGGCGGTTGGGGCTGGTGGCCCAGGCCCTGGAGCTGGCGGCGAAGCTGGGGGCGCTGGGGTTCCAGCCGACGCCGGACCCGGAGCCCGAGGACGAGGCGGCGCTGGTGCCGGGCGTGGTGGAGGCCGTCCTCGAGCAGTTCGAGTACGCCCACCACCCGTTGAACCGCCTCTTCGACTACCTGGGCATGCCGGACTGGGATGACATCTACGACGACCGGCTGCAGCGTCGGGTGCTCGAGCAGGTCTGCGCGCACGTGCGAGCGCGCGCCGAGGAGGAGAAGACCTGGCCGGACGTCATCCCCGCGGACCGGCTGGAGGCGGCGTTCGACGTGCTGCGCGCGCGAGGCTTCGTGGCGGAGATGTCCGCGTCCACCACGATGAGCGGTGGTTGGGAGGTGTCGCGCGAGCTGGCGGACATGCGCCGGGAGCAGGGCGAGACGATTGTCGGCACGGTGTTCTTCGACCAGCAGGACGCGGCCTCCGCCATGAAGGGCCACCCGCTGCACCTGGCCTATGGGCTCGTCAACGACGAGGAGGACGACGGGCGCGAGGAGGAGTTCACCGCGGAGGAGGACGCGAAGGTGAGCGAGGACGCCGCGGCGGTGGGGCGCATCATCGTCGAGGTGCTGCGCGAGCACGGCTTCACGCCGGAGTGGAGCGGCGATGCCCACAGTCCCATCACGCTGAAGCCCGCCTTCGTCTGGCGGCGCCGGCGCGCGCGCGTGGACACCACCGAGACGTGGTCGCTGGGTGAAGGCAATCGCATCCTGGCGCTCCTGGTGGAGTTCCTGCCGAAGCTGCGCGCGTTCGAGTTCTTCCCTGGGGACACCGTCGGCCTGCGGGACCTGCGCTCGGACAGCCTGAGGGAGCTCACCCTGCGCTACGAGCGGGAGGAGGACGCGAAGGACGCGCTGGACACGGTGGTGGCCCAGGCGCGCGAGCGCTTCCCCGCGCTCGGGTCGCTCACGGTGAGGGCGGGCGGCTTCGAGCAGACGGTGGAGCTCTGAGCCCGGGGGATGTGCCCTGAAGGGAACAGGGCTCGTGCGACGAGCGAGCCCCGCCCTGGGCAAGTAGGGCATGCTGTCGCCCATGACGCCCCAGGAACTGTCACAGAAGGCCCGGCAGCTCGTCGCCGATGGCGCGGTGCTGTTGGACGTGCGCACCCCTCAGGAGTTCCAGCAGGGACACCCCGAGGCCGCTCGCAACATCCCCGTGCAGGAGCTGCCCCAGCGCGTCAAGGAGGTCGGCCCGCCCGGCACTCCCGTGGTGGTGTACTGCGCCGCTGGCGGACGCAGCGCGGTGGCCACACAAATTTTGCGCGCCAATGGTTTTCCGGACGTCTTCGACCTGCGCTCGGTGAACAACTGGTGACCGGAGGTCCGTGCGAGGGCGTCGCCCCGCGCGACGCGTGACAAGGCGGGCGGCATGGAGCAGCGTGCCGTCGCTCCCGTCATGAACCGCACCGCTGGTTTCCTCATCGTGGCCCTGTCCGGTGCGTGCTTCGGCGCGCTCGGGCTCTTCGGGCGTCTGGCCTATGCGGCGGGCGCGGACGTCTCCACGTTGTTGTTCCTGCGCTTCACGCTGGCGGGCTCGGTGCTCGGCGCGGTGATGGTGGCCCTGCGTCAGCCGCTGCCCCGAGGGCGCCTCCTGGTGTCGCTCATCCTGCTGGGCGCGGTGGGCTACGTGAGCGAGGCGGGCGTGTACTTCGCCGCGCTCCAGCACGCCCCCGCGGGGCTGGTGGCGCTGCTCCTGTACTCATTCCCGGCGCTGGTGGCGCTGCTCCAGGTGTTCGTCTTCCGCGAGAAGCTGGGGCGCATCAAGTGGGTGGCGGTGGTGCTGGCCCTGTGTGGCACGGCGCTCACGGCGGACCTGAGCCAGGGTGGGGTGACGCCGCTGGGAGTCGTGTTGGGGCTCTTGTCCGCGCTGCTCTACGCGGGGTACGTCGTCACCAGCGCGCGCGTGGCGGGCCGCGCGGGGCCGCTCGTCTCCAGCACCGTCATCCTGATGTCCGCGGGGCTCACCTTCGGACTGGCGACGCTGGTGAAGGGGCCGTCCTTCCCCACGACGCCGCTGGGCTGGGGCGCGGTGGTGGGCCTGTCGCTCATCTCCACCGTGGCCGCCGTATTCCTCTTCTTCCTGGGCATGGCGCGCATCGGCCCGGTGAACACGTCGCTGGTGTCCAACATGGAGCCGCTGACGGCGGTGGTGCTGAGCGCGCTCTTCCTGAACGAGCGGCTCAGCCTGCGCCAGGGATTCGGCGGGGTGCTCATCCTCACGGCCGCCGTGCTGCTCGCGCGCTCGGATGTGCCGGGCCAGGGCCTGAAGCACGAGGACCCGGGGACCGCGTGAGACGCACTCATGTGGGCGCGCCTCTCGCGGGGGCGCGGACTATCGGGTCACGCGCTGGATGAACTGGCTCACGTCGCGCACGAAGGTCTGCGGCAGCTCCGCGTGGGGCGCGTGGCCGGTGTCGGGGTAGAGGATGAAGCGCGCGTCGGGCAGCGCGTTGACGAGCGCCCGCTGCTGCGCGACGGGGAAGAAGCCATCCTGGTCTCCGCCCACCACGAGCACGGGCACGCGGATGGAGCGCAGGCGCCGCGAGTGGTCCTCCGCGATGAGCCCGTCGAGCGAGTCCTGCCACACGCGCGCGGGGACCTTGAGGCTCTCCGACACGAGCGTGTCCAGGTAGGAGGCGGGCACGGGGCGGACGAAGGTGCTCGACTGGAACTCGCGCACGAAGGCCGGGTCGACGGTGCCTACCTGTTCATCGACGACGGACTTCAGGCCCAGGGCCACCTCGTTGCCCGCGACGGTGGGGGCCGAGCCGACGAGCACCAGCGCCTCCACGCGACGCGGGTAATCCAGCGCCACCTGCTGCGCGATGAAGCTGCCCATCGAGTGGCCGACGAGGATGGCGCGCGATTCGCCCACGGCGTCGAGGAAGGCCGCCACATCCGCCGCGAAGTGCTGCTGCGTGTAGCAACACGCGGGGCGGGACGAATCACCGTGGCCACGCTGGTCCAGCGCGTAGATGTGCAGGTCGCGCGAGAAGCGCGACAGGTTCAAGTCCCAGGTGTGGTGCGAGTCCGTGTAGCCGTGCAGGAAGACGACGGCGGGGCCATGCCGCGAGCCCTGCTCCACATAGCGGAGCGTCACGCCGGTGCGCAGGCGGATGGAGCGCTCGCGGGGGGCGGAGGAGGACAGCTCGCTCGACTGCGTCAGGCTCTCGGTGTCCGACGGAGCCTGCGTGGGTTCGGCCTCGGGCGCGGGGCCACAGGCGAGCAGGGGAAGCGTGAGCAGGGCGGCGAGGAGCGTCTTCATGGATGCGTGCCTTGTCCAGTCCCGGCGGGGAATCCGCCGTGCACGCATCATCCTACGACTACCTCTGACATTGCCTTGCTTCTCGTGACGTCTGGGGTCGTCTTCGCTCCAGGTCCGAGGTGAAACAGACCCGGTTGATACGTCTCACAGCACTCGGAGCGGAAGGTTCTCGCCAGGATGTTTCAAGGTGTGTCGTTGGCGGCCTTGGCCTCGTCTTGTTGCTTCGCATCCGGGGCATCCGAGGAGCGGTCGGGGCCGTACACGGGCTCGCTGGAGGGGTTCGGACGAGGCTCCCGGAGGGTCTGGGTGCCGCCGCTGCCGTTGATGGTGTGGTCCGGAAGGAGCGCGCGGGCGAGCCACCAGTAGTTGCTGCATCCCGTGAAGAGGAGACTGGCGATGACGATGACGGCGGCGTTGCGCATGACTGTCTCCAGCGGCCCCAGGATGCCCACATCCTAACCGCTCCGTCGACGCGGGTGGCAGGTGAGAGAGGGCTCGCGAGGCCATGACACCCGAGCGGCGGGAATTGCGCACCAGGACCGCCCGCACGGGGTGACGCCCCTCACGACGCGTCGCATCGTCGTCTCCAGGAGGGCTGTCGTCCGGGGCCATCCGGAGGCGCCTCGAGGCCCGCTGTAACCTTTCGCCGCCCATTTTCGTGGAGCCGTCGAACGCCGGGATTTCCCCCGACGCGGGCGACGGAGGACGGACATGGAGACGAAGAAGGTGGCGGTGGTGGGAGGCGGTTTGGGCGGGCTGGCGACGGCGGCGCTGCTGGCGCGCGGCGGCTGCGCGGTGACGTTGTACGAGCGCTCCAAGCACCTGGGCGGCCGCGCGCAGACGACGGACGTGGAGGGCTTCCGCTTCAACCTGGGGCCGCATGCGTTGTACCGGGCGGGGGCCGGCATGCGGGTGCTCGGACGCCTGGGCGTGAAGCCGCGGGGGCGCATCGCCGGGGAGTCGGGTGGTTCCTACGCGCTGCGCGCCGGCAGGTTGCACACGCTGCCGCGCGGGCCCGTGTCGCTCCTCACGACCGACGTGTTGCAGTTGAGCAGCAAGCTGGAGATGGCACGGCTGCTCGCGAGCCTGCGCCGCGTGGACACGGAGCCGCTGACGCACGTGTCGATGCGCCAGTGGCTCGACACGCGCCTGTCCCGGGAGGACGCGCGCGCCGTCGTCGCCGCGCTCGTGCGCGTGGCCACCTACGCCGCGGACCTGGACGCCCTGAGCGCGGAGGCCGCGGTGACGCAGGTCCAGCTCGCCGTCGAGGCGGGCGTGCTCTACCTCGATGACGGCTGGGGCGCGCTGGTGGACGCGGTGGCCGCCGTGGCGAAGGAGGCTGGCGCGACGCTGGAGGTGTCCGCGCGCGTCGAGGGCGTGGTCGTCGAGCAGGGTCAGGTGCGCGGCCTCCGGTTGTCGGAGGGCTCGGTGCGCGCGGCGGACGCGGTGGTGCTCGCGGGGAGCCCGAAGGACGTGGCGTCGCTGCTGCCGGAGGACGCGGTGCTCGCGAAGGAGGCGGAGGCGGCCACGCCCATCCGGGCGGCCACGCTGGAGCTGGGCCTGTCGCGGCTGCCGAGGCGCGAGGCCCTCTTCGCGCTCGGCGTCGATGGGCCGTGGTACGCCTCGGTGCACTCGGCCTACGCCCGGCTGGGGCCGGAGGGAGGCGCCATGGTGCACGTGATGAAGTACCTGTCGCCGTCCGCCTCCGAGGCGACCGAGGCGGAGCTGGAGGCGGTGATGGACGTGCTGCAGCCGGGCTGGCGCGAGGTGCTCGTCGCCCGCCGCTTCCGGCCCGCGCTGGTGGTGAGCCACCTGCTGCCGACGGCGAGCACGGGAGGTTTGTCGGGGAGGCCGGCGCCCGCGGTGCCGCACGTCGCGGGCCTGTACCGCGTGGGGGACTGGGTCGGCTCGGAGGGGATGCTGTCGGATGCGTCCTTCGCCAGCGCGGAGTCGGTGGAGCGCGCGCTGCTCCGTCACGCGGCGGTGGCGCCGCGTCGGCGGGCAGTGGGAGCCTGAGGACATGTCGGACCTGTCGCGAGGGGCGTTGGAGGAGGCGGCGCGCGAGCATGAGCGCTACCTCTGGGGCCTGTGCTACCGGATGACGGGCGTGGCGGCGGACGCGGACGAGCTGGTGCAGGAGACCTTCGCCCGCGCCCTGTCCTCACCGCCCGCGCGGCACGAGGCGCTGCGCCCGTGGCTGACGCGGGTGGCGGTGAACCTGTCCCGGGACTCGCTGCGCCGTCGACGTCGCGAGGGCTACGTCGGGACGTGGTTGCCGTCACCCCTGGAGACAGGGGAGGAGGAGGTCCCGCCCGCGGTGGAGGCGAGGCTGCCCGGAGGCGGCTCCACCGAGGGGCGCTATGAGCTGTTGGAGAGCGTCTCCTTCGCCTTCCTGCTGGCCCTGGAGGCGCTGACGCCCAAGCAGCGCGCCGTGCTGCTCTTGCGCGACGTGTTCGACTCCTCGGTGCGCGAGGTGGCCGAGGCGCTGGGCATGAGCGAGGTGCACGTGAAGGTGGTGCACCACCGCGCGCGGGCGGCCATGGCGGCGTACGACGGCGAGCGCTGCCTGCCGACGAAGGACCTCCAACAGCGCACGCTCGCGGCGCTGGAGGGCTTCATGACGGCGCTGCTCGAGCGGGACGTCGCGGCGGCCGAGGCGCTCCTGTCCGGCGACGTGAAGGCGTTCTCGGACGGCCGGGGCGAGGTGCGCGCCGCGCTGGTGCCCGTGGTGGGCGCGCGCCGGGTGCTGACGTTCCTGACGAAGCTGATGGAGATGCGAGGAGCGCCGCGCGCGGTGGAGCTCCAGTGGCTCAACGGCCTGCCCGCTCTGGTGTTGCTCCTCGCGCCCGCGAAGGACCCGATGCTCGCGACGCGGGCGGTGGTGAGCGTGGCGCTGGGCGCGGACGGACGCATCACCCGCGTCCACTCGGTGCTGGCCGAGCGCAAGCTCGCCCACGTGAGGATGCCCACGCCCGCGTGAGACCCAGGCCCGCCGACGCGCCACCGCCTCGCGGGAGGGGCGGCCGGTGGTGCGCGAGCCGGCGACTGGCGCAGCGGCTCGCGTGCTCCTCCACCAGCGCCGGGGGCGCCCGGCCCCCGCTCGCGCGAGGGCCAGGGACGTCAAACTACCGCGCGCCCACGGGACTGCCGGGCGGCGCGGACGGCGCGCTCGACTCGCGGCGGCGCAAGAGCCCCCACAGGCCGTAGGCCACCAGCGCGAAGCAGCCGTACTGCGCGGGCGTCATGCCGAAGTAGCGCGCGTCCACGTAGCTCATGTCCGTGGCGCGCAGGAAGTCGAAGCTGAAGCGGCACGCCGCGTACAGGATGGCCAGCAGCGGCAACAGCCGCCCCTTCATCTTCTCCACGTCGCGCAGCGCGTATAGCAGGCCGGAGATGGCGAAGAGCGCGATGGCGTCGTACATGCCCAGGTCGTGACGGGGACCGTTGGGGAACGCCACCGCCAGGAAGAAGTCGGTGCGCACGCCCGGGTGGTCATGCACCGCGAAGCACCCCAACCGCGCCACCGCCCAGCCCGGCGCCACGCCCAGCGCGAACGCGTCCGCGTAGTCGTTGAAGCGCAGCTTGCGGTGCCGGAAGAAGAAGATGGCCGCGATGATGCCGCCGACCAGGCCGCCGAAGGACGACAGCCCATCCCAGACCTTCAGTATCTGGAACGGACTCTTGGACAGCTCCTCCGGGTGGTAGAAGAACAGGTGCACCCAGTGTCCCACCAGCACGCCCACGCCCACGCCCCAGGGGGCGTAGTCGGCGAGCGGCGTGGGGTCCAGCCCCTGGCGCTTCGCCTGGCGGCCAAGCAGGTTGGCGGCCAAGAGGATGCCCGCGGCCACGAAGATGCCGAAGGGCTCGATGGTGAGGGGCCCCAGCTTCAGCGAGGGGGCATGCCAGTAAGGAATCACGTCGATGGCTCCAGAGGACGGACCGTCCGCCCCACTTAATCCGTCGGGGGCGACCTAGGCGAACAATTGTGGGGACGCGAACTTCCCCCTCTCCGCCTGCTCCGCCCGGACGGCCCAGGTCGGCTGGCGGACACCCCTCCTGTGCCGCTTCGAGCAGTCGGAGGGCCTCCTTCATACTTCCCGACGCTCCAGAAAGTCCCGCCAGGACCGAAACAGGGGGGCTCAGGCGTCTACAGCATGGAAACCCTGCTTTAATTGTCAGGCCGGTCCTGTCCAATCTCACAATGGCTTCAGGGATTCCGGGAGGTCTCATCACGCCGGGCGGGAGGTCCCGGCAGACGCGCGCCCAGGGAGCGCGCCTTCACATCCGCCGGGCTCGCGAGGCTCCGGGCATGGCGGACGCGGTCTGGATGCGGGTGGCCCTTGTCCGTCGCCATCCGCGTTGCACGGTGGTTCAAGGAGTCGACAACCCATGAAGTCCTACCTGTTGGTCCCCAAGGAGTCCATCGAAACGCAGGCCCGCGTCGGGCCTCGCGGCACGCAGCAGGGTGAGCGCGTGCTGCCGCGCACCACGGCGCTGCGCTTCACCGTCGCCAATCGCGCCCCGGACACGCTGTCGCTGCTCGGCCTGCGCTCGGCGACGCTGCCCGGTCCGCGTCCGCCCGTCAGCGGGCAGGAGGCGCGCAAGCGCGTCGCGAAGGGCTCGAAGGTGAAGCGCCCCACCACCCGTGGCGCGGACGCGTCCACCCCGCCGCTGCCCGGCGCTCCTGTCTCGGAGCAGACGGGCAGCGAGGCGGGCAGCTTCCGCTTCATGCCGCTCATCGGCGCCACCATGGCCCACTTCTACTCGGACGCCACGGAGGCCGAGGCGCGCGGCGAGCTCGCCGCCGACTTCGAGTTCATCCCCGACGTGGTGCCCCTGTCGTTCCCCGGCCCCGTGTCCGCCGGACAGTCCGGCCCGCGCAACCGGGGCATGAGCTCGCTGGCCGAACGCGAGTGGCCCGAGGAGAGCGGTGTCCCCCTGGCCCACGCCCAGGGCATCCGCGGCGCGGGCGTGCTGCTCGGCGTGCTCGACACCGGCGTGGACGCCGACCACCCCGAGCACGCCGCCAAGGTCATCCAGTTCCGCTACGTGTCGCTGTTCCCCAACTCGCCGCACAATCCGGCGCGCGACATCCGCGGCTTCGACCCGGACGGCCACGGCACCCACGTGTGCGGCATCGCCGCGGGCACCCACCACGGCGTCGCCCCGGAGGTGGACCTCTACGTCGCGTCCGTCATCGAATCGGAGACCATCCGCACCAGCCTGGGCCGCGTGGCCGCCGGCATGGAGTGGCTGCTGCACCAGTTCAGCAGCCCGCAGAACGTCACCCGGCCCGCGGTGGTGAACCTGTCGTTGGGCTTCCCGCTCAAGCCGCCTCCGGGAATCTCCGAGGCCGACTACCGCCTCAACCAGCGCGCGCTGCAGACCATGATTCGTCGGCTGCTCGACAGCAACGTGCTGCCTGTTGTCGCGGCAGGCAACAGTGGACCCGACACGGTTGGTTATCCAGCCGCCTTTGACGAGTCCCTGGCCGTCGGAGCAGTCGACTTCGAGCGCAACGTGGCTCATTTCTCCGCCAGCGGTGTCGTGGAGCGCCGCGTCGTACCCGACGTCATGGGTTACGGGGTGAATGTGTACTCGAGCACCGAGCGGCGTTGTAACAATCAGGCGTTCTACGAACGAATGAGTGGCACCAGCATGGCGGCGCCTTATGTCGCGGGTATCGCGGCGCTCTATCGGTGCCGCGCGCCTGACTTGACGGCGCTCGAGGTGCGGGATTTGATTTTGGCCAATGCGGTCAAGCTTCCTCGCTCAGGTGGTCACCGAACGGGCAAGGGCCTGGCTGTCTTCCGGTGATGGTGGTGGGTCGAAACCGGGGTCGGCGCCAGTGGAGCGCCGGGCCCGGGGGAGGATGAGGCCATGAGCAGAAAGAATGGCGAACCCGGAGACGGCTTCGCGGCGGGGGTTTCCCGCGTCTCCTCGAGCGTGCGAGCATTGCCTGGCATGGCCAGCGCGCGCACGCAGCCCGAGTGGATCGACATCACCGTCATGCCCCGGGAGACGCCCGCGCCTGCTCGCGCGCGCGCGCCCGCACGTCCCCCGCCCCTGTCACGGGCGGAGGTCCAACGGGCCGGGCTGGCGGAGAGCGCTCGCTTCCACGAGAGCTTCATGCGCTGGCTCGAGGCGCACCACCTCCTGGGCTCCGTGCGTTCGGTGAGCGAGCCGGGCTCGATGCCCATGCTCCACCTGCGCTGCGCGCCGCGCGTGCTGGACCAGCTGCGGCGTGCTCCGGAGTTCGAGGCGGGCGCGATGATGCCCGTCGACCTCTACTAGCGGTGGGTGCCCCTCGCCGTGCACCCCTGGTCTGGGCTCCCCATCCGATGTTCCGGAGGGCGGCCCGTGGTGGCTCGTTCCACCTGTCGGCGGAGCGCGAGTCCCGGCTTTCAATCCGGGGAACTCACGGTCTCTCCGCTTGTTCCTGATTAACTTAGAAACTCGCGATTCGCATGTCATCCCGCAATCGTCCCGGGAGGCATGTGAGCGTTGGCTTCACACCGGAGCAAGCCTTCGGTAGGCCTGGGGCTGGCTTTGAGTCGGCAGAAGCCGAAGGGCGCGAGGGTGGTGGATGTTCCAGTTGAGGACCGAGGCCTTCATCGACGCGTCGCCTGACGCCGTGTGGGCGGTGCTGAGCGACTTCAGGGCCTATCCCTTGTGGAACCCGTTGATGTTGGAGGCGCACGGGAAGGTGGAGGTGGGCGCGAGGGTGGCGATGAAGGCGCGCTCGCCGGATGGCTCGGGGCGGGTGTTCGGCTTTCGCGCCACGCTGACGCGGGTGGAGTCACCCACGAGGTTGGAGTGGACGGGCGGCGTGCCGGGCCTGATGTTCGGGCGGCACGGGTTCGAGCTGCGCCCCGAGGGCACCGGGACGCGGCTGGTCCACGGTGAGGACTTCAGCGGGGTGGTGACGTGGTTCATGGGCAAGCCCCGGCGCGACGCGTTCCGGGCCGCCTATGAGGTGATGAACCGCGCGCTGGCGGAGCGGGTGAGGGCACTGTCCACCCCCGCGTGACGTCGTCCCCGGCGGCACCCTGGCGCAGGCGCACCCACGTGGGGGCGCGGGGCTTTCGTTCTCTTTCTGGCAGTGATGCGCGGACACGTCGCGCGCGTGTATCGCCTGGACGACGCGTGCGCGTCTGGCGTGCGCGAGGCCCGGTCCCAACTCCGCCCGGCGTGCAAATCCTCAGCGGCCCGAAACGCGACGAGGGCATGCATGGATGGACGACGTCGGCTGCGCGCGAGTGCCATGGCGGTGTGCGTGGCGTGCGCGGGCCTGGTGGGCGGCGCGGGCTCCGCGTGGGCGCAGGCTCCCGAGGAGGGAGAGCCAGGTGAGGTGTTGTCGGAGGAGCAGCTCGAACAGCTCCTCGACACTCCCGCCGAGCAGCCCTCCGGCGCGGAGCTGTCCGTGGCGTCGTTCGGTCCGGAGCAGCTCGCGCCCTACTTCGCGGAAGGGGTCCTCGCGCGGGCGCAGTCGGAGGTGCGCAGGGGGCGCTTCGGGAAGGCCCGTGCGTTGCTCGCGGACCAGGAGCCCACGTTGCCGGTGCGCTTCCTGCGGGCGCAGAGCGCGCTGCTCGGCCGCGACTATGCCACTGCCGCGGAGGAGCTGGCGGCGCTGGCGGTGGACTATGTGCCATTGAAGGACCACTGCCTGTTGTGGGCGGCGCAGGCGAACGAGAAGCTGCGCAAGCTGGAGCTGGCCGCCTCGCAGTACCGCGAGGTGAGCTCGGGCTCGCCGTTGTACGCGGAGGCGCGCTTCAGCCTGTCGCGCGTGTTGCAGCGGCAGCGGGACATCCCGGGGGCGCTGCAGGCGCTGCAGGAGCTCATCGACAGTCGTCAGGCGCGGGGGCCGGACGCGCTGCGGATGAAGGCGCTGCTGGCCATCTGTGATTTGGCGCGGGCCCAGGGGCTCTACAACGTCGAGCACCGCGCGCTGCTGGAGGTGTGGGCCACGAGCCCCCTGTCACGTGAGGCGCAGCGCGCGAAGGAGCGGCTCAAGGGTCTGCCGCTGCCGCTCAAGTGGAAGGTGCGCCGGGGCGAGGCGCTGGTGGAGCTGCACCGCCACGGGCCCGCGACGGAGCTGCTCGTGGGGGTGATGTCCCAGGTCGACCCGCCGGACGAGCTGTCGTGTCGGGCGCACCTGGCCTTCGGGCGCGCGCTGCGCAAGGAGCGCCAGCACCGCCGCGCCATCCAGCTGCTGACGCCGGTGGTGGAGAAGTGCACCTCGGCGGAGTACCGGCCGCAGGCGCTCTACGTGCTGGGCTATTCGCAGTCGGTGGTGGACCCGAGGTCGGCCATCACCACGTACGCCACTCTCGCGCGCGACTACCCCGAGCACGGGTACGCGGATGACGCGCTCTTCTTCGAGGCGTGGCTGCTGCAGCGCACGGGGCAGCTGGACGAGGCGCTCTCGCGCTACCAGGAGACGGCGGAGCGCTACCCGGCGGGCAACTTCGCGTCGGAGGCGCTCTTCCGCGCCTTCTGGCTGCACACGCGGCGCGAGGCGAAGGCGGAGGCGCTGTCGGCGCTCGAGGCGGTGGAGCGGCTGCCCGCGGCGTCACGCACGGACGAGGCGCTGTGGCGGGCTCGGTACTGGCGCGCGAGGGTGCGCGAGCCGGTGCCCCTGACGAGCGCCACCGCGCTCGACGACTACGAGCAGCTGGCCACCGAGCGGCCCGCGACCTGGTACGGGATGCTGGCGCGCTCGCGGCTGGCGATGCTGGCCCCGGAGCGACTGGGGCGCCTGTCGCCGGAGCCCGGGACGGGCGGGGACGCGGAGCCCGCGGACGAGGTGTGGCCGCTGCCGCCCGGTCCGCTGCGCCACGACGTGCGCTTCGCGGCGGGCGTGGAGCTGCTGCGGCTGGGGCATCCGGGCGCGGCGGAAGAGCTGCTCGCGGTGAACTCGCGAGGGTTGTCGGAGGCGCCGGCGCGGCTGCTCTACCAGACGATGGTGCGCACGGGCCGCAAGCGGGCCGCGCGACAGGTGGCGCGCGAGTCCCTGCGGCGCGAGGTGCAGGGTCCGCTCAGCCCCGAGTCGCGTCCGGTGTGGGAGGCGACGTGGCCCCTGGCCTTCCGCAACGTCATCCAGCGGTACTCGAAGGCGTCCAAGGTGGACCCGGACCTGATGCAGGGGCTCATCCGCGAGGAGAGCCGCTTCCGTCCCACGGCGCGCTCGTCCACGGGGGCGCTGGGGCTGGCGCAGTTGATGCCGGCGACGGCGAAGCAGGTGGCGCAGGCGCTGAAGCTGGGGGACGTGGGCGAGTCGAACCTGCTGCAGCCCGCGCAGAACGTGCGGCTGGGCTCGGCGTACCTGGGGCAGCTCTTGCACCGCTTCGGGGGTAACGTCGCGTACGCGGTGGCCGCGTACAACGCGGGGCCGCACGCGGTGGACCGCTGGCGTCAGGCGCTGCCACAGGCGGAGCTGGACGAGTGGGTGGAGCACATCGCGTTCGACGAGACGCGCGAGTACGTGAAGCACGTGCTCGGCAGCTACGGCGCCTACAAGCTGCTCTACACCGGCCAGCCGGTGATGCTGCATCCGACGAAGGTCGAGGCCGCCAGTCGCAGGTAGCGGCGCAAGGGGAGGCGAGCCACCGGGGGGATGAACAACCGCGCTGGCTCGGTCCTCGAAGCCGAGGACCGCCGTTGCATGGGGAGCCGGGCTGCCGCCCAGGGTGGGACACCTCTTCCGCGAGGGATGTCCGACCTCACTGGCGTGGTCCTCGATGCCGAGGTCCGCCTTCGCATGCGGAGCCGGCTGCACGCCTCGGGGACACTCCTCCGTCGAGGCGTGGCCGTGCAGCGGCGCGTGCGGCGCGCCTTCCTCGCGAGGAGACGCGCCAGCGCCGCGAGGGCCTTAGAAGTTCAGGCCGCCGTCGACGTCGATGGTGCGGCCGTTGAAGTAGTCACATTCGAGGATGAACTTCACGGCCAGCCAGATGTCCTCGGGCAGGCCGATGCGGCCCACGGGGATGGCGGAGACCAGCGCGTCGCGGGCCTTCTGGTTCATGCCCTGCGTCATCGGCGTCTCAATCATGCCCGGGGCCACCGCGCCCACGCGCACGCCGAACGGGCCGAACTCGCGCGACCACGTCACCGTGTTCGCCGCCAGCGCCGCCTTCGCGGACACATAGTTGGACTGCCCGCGGTTGCCGTGCCGGGCGATGGACGACATGTTCACGACGACGCCGGGCTTCTGGTCCGTCTCCACCATCTTCGCCACCACCTCGCGCACCATCAGCGTGGCGCCCGTGAGGTTGACGCCGACGACGGCGTTCCAGTCCGCGGTGGACAGCTTCTTCACCTCGCCCGTCGTCCGGTCCTTCTTCACCAGCAGCGCGTCGCGCAGGATGCCCGCGTTGTTGATGAGGCCGTTGAGCCCGCCCATGGCCTCGTTCGCCCAGGCCACGAACGACGTGATGTCCGCCTCCGAGGACACATCCAGCTTGCGCCGGTGGATGCCCGCGGGCAGCGCCGCCAGCTTGTCCTCGGCCACGTCGCCCACCGCCACCTGCGCGCCCGCCTCCATCAGCCGCTGCGCGAAGTGCGCCCCCATGCCCTGGGCGCCGCCCGTCACAATCACCTTCAGGTCCTTGAGCTGCATGTCTGTCTCTCTCCGGTGTGTTGGGGCGGCCTTGCGGAACCCACCTGCGGGCCCGTGCCGCCGGGAAACCCGCCGCGCAGGCTACGCAACCCGGCCCGCCCTGGCCAGCACCGAAGAAGTTGAAACATGAATCGACATTCAACTTCAGCGGAAACGAAAGCGCCGCGTCGGGTGTCCGACGCGGCGCGGCACGGCCTCGAGGTGTCAGGGGCGCTGTCTACAGCGCGCCGGAGATGACGCCACCCAGCCGCTTCATGCCCTCGGTGATGAGCTCGGGCGGGCGGTTGGAGTAGTTGAGGCGGATGAACTCCGAGCGCGGGTCGCTGGCGAAGAACGGGCTGCCCGGCACGAAGGCCACCTTCTGGTCGATGGCGCGCGGCAGGAGCGTGTCCCCGCTCAGGCCCGGTGGCAGCTGGGCCCACAGGAACATGCCGCCCTCGGGGTGCGTCCAGCTGGTGCCCTGGGGCATGTGGGCCTTGAGCGCGTCCAGCATCGCGTTGGCGCGCTGGCCGTACACGGGCGTGAGCGCGTCCAGGTGCGCGTAGTAGTCGAAGTCCCTGAGCAGCCGGGCCACCGCGCGCTGGGCGAGGGTGGCGGTGTGCAGGTCCGTGGACTGCTTGGCGATGGTGAGGCTGCGCACGAAGTCGCGCGGGCCCGCCACCCAGCCGATGCGCAGGCCCGGGGCCAGCGTCTTGGAGAACGTGCCCAGCGAGACGACGACGCCCTGGTCATCGAACGCGGCCAGGGACGGCAGGTGCTCGCCGCGGAAGCGCAGCTCGCCGTACGGGTCGTCCTCGAGGATGAGGAAGCGGTGCTGCTGGGCCAGCTCCACCAGCTTCTTGCGGCGCTCCAGCGCCAGGGTGGTGCCCTTGGGGTTCTGGAAGTTGGCGACGATGTAGAGCAGCTTGGGCTTGCACGTGGCCAGCACCCGCTCCAGGTCATCCATGCGCATGCCCTGGTCGTCGCTCTCCACGGTGGCGAACTTCGCCTCGTAGCCGCCGAAGGTCTGCAGCGCGGCCAGGTAGCTGGGGTTCTCCACGATGACCAGGTCACCGGGGTCCAGCAGCACCTTGGCGACCAGGTCGATGCCCTGCTGCGAGCCGTTGGTGATGAGGACCTGGTTGGCCTCGCAGACGCGGCCCTTCTTGCCCAGGTGGCCGGCGATCCACTCGCGCAGGGGGCCGAAGCCCTCGGTGGTGCTGTACTGGAGCGCGGCGGGGCCCTCGTCGGCCATGACCTGGGCGTGCGCCTGGGCGATGGCCTGGACGGGGAAGAGCTCGGGGGCGGGCAGGCCGCCGGCGAAGGACAGGATGTCCGGCCGCTCGGCCACCTTGAGGATTTCGCGCACCGCGGACGTCTTGATGCGCGACATGCGTTGGGCGAGTCGCCAGACCGGCGGCGGGGGAAGGGGTGCGCTCATGGCATCGGCGCTCATCTTTCACTCTCCTTTGGCGAGCTCGGGAGGCACGCGGACGTGCGTGTCCTCCTTGATGGACGACAGGACGATGACGGTCTGTGTGCGGGTGACGCCGGCGATGGTGCGCAGCGTCTCCACGAGGAGCGAATCCAGCGTCCGCGTGTTGGCCGACTTGACCTTCAACAGATACGAGTCCTGCCCGGCGACGCGGTGGCACTCCAGCACGTCCGGCAGCGCGAGGACCTTCTTGGCGAAGCCCTCGAAGTACTTCGGATGTTCGATGCTCACCCCGATGAAGGCGGTGATGTCCTTGCCCAGCTTCGTCGCGTCCACGCGCGCCGCGTAGCCGGTGATGACGCCCCGCTCCTCCAGCTTGCGGATGCGCTCGGCGACCGCCGGCTGGGACAGCCCCACCGCGCGTGACAGCTCCAGCTGCGTCGCGCGGCCATCGCGCTGCAGCAGGTCCACCAGGCGGAAATCGAGCTCATCCATGGGCATCGGCGGGTCTGACCTTATTTTTATAAGTCCCTTGGGGTTTCGACAGCTAAATTAAATTTGGCGTGCAAAATAAGCAAGTGGGGTGGAAGTGCAAGGGTGAACGACGCGGGACGTCGCTCGGCTGTCCGTTCGCTCACGGGCGGACGGGGCCCCGCGGGCTCGATTGCGCGCGGGGTGCCGGGGAGCGGACAGGCGTTGGGGGGGCTCGCGGTCGCCACGGTGGGCGAGGGCGTTACCCGCGCGGGCGAATCCGGGTGTTGCGCATCGCGGCGGGGGACCCGGGCTTCAGGCCCCTTCGCACGTCCAGGTGTTGAAGGGCTCGGGGTGGCAGTAGCACCAGCCCTCGGGGCCGTGGCTCCACAGGCAGAGGAAGTCGGGGCCACCGGGGCGGCACGGTGTGCCGGCGAAGGCGTCGCAGCTCTCGGTCAGTGCGGAGTCCTGCTGCTGGGGACCGGAGGACACGTCTTCGTGCGGCGCCACCGCGTCGCCGCACGCCGCGAGGTAGAGGGAGAGCGCCAGGGGCAGGATGGCTCGCATTGGGGGCTCCAGGGGTTGGGGGAAGGTCTCCTCCCCTCGCGAGGAGGAGACCTTGGGAGACATCAGCCGCTGTAGTCGCAGACCCACTTGTTGAACGGCGGGGACTGGCAATAGCAGTTGCCTTCGGCGCCATCGCTCCAGGTGCAGAGGATTTCGAGAGGACCTGGACGGCAGGTCTTGCCGACGTAGCCCTCACAGGGAGGGCCGAGCGCGGAGCGCTCCTGGGAGGAGTTCTCCACATCCAGTGCCTCGCCGGACTCCACGCCGCCGCACGCCGTCAGACTGAGGGCCAGGATCCCCATCCAGATTGCTCGCATGTCGACCTCCACGGTTTCGCGCGAAATGCGCGAAAAGCATGGATAGATTAGTCGTGGCGAGCAGGGCAGGACAGAGGGGGGCGCGAACTCAGAACGGCATGCCCCCGGTCTGCACCTGGAGCGCCTGGCTGTTGATGGTGGTGAGGAGTTGACGCAGGGCCTCGGTGCGCTGGTCCGGCGTCATGTCGACGAGCGCGACGCGGAAGGCCTGGGCATCCTGGCTCGTCCAGCGCTTGACGCGGAGCGCGGCGTCGATGAGCCGTTGGCCCTCCTGGGCGGCCGCGAGGTTCTCCGCGGAGGGCTCGCTGGGGGCCGCTGCGGGTGGCGTGGATGGGGTTGCGGCCACCGGGGCACCCGACGCGGCGATGGCGCAGCGCGTGTCGGGTGTGGAGGTCCGTGACAGGAGCGTGTCGAGCACGGCGCGCTGGCTCGCGAGCTCCTGGAGGATTCGCGCGTTCGTGTCTGGGGCGGTCTGCCGTCCGGCGAGGAACGCGGTGGCGGAGGTGCCCAGCAGGAGGAGCGCGAGGAGGGGTTTGGACGGGGGAGGCATCGTGGCGGCTGCTCGTGGGGATGCGCGCGCGATGGAGGCGCGCATCCCCACAGTTGTCTTCAGGCTACGGCTGCTTGGGCGCGCCCAGCGATGCGTTGACCACGCTGAGGACCGAGCAGGTGGCCGTCCCCGGGTACCGGTTGAACGAGATGAACGAGTCCGTCGTGATGGAGCGCGCTGTCGCGAGCAGGTCCGAGTTGGTCGAGGAACATGCGAAGTAGGTACCGGCGACGTCGTAAGCGAAGCAGCCGAGGATGGGCGCGCTCCCCACGGTCGTGGTGATGGAGCAGCCGATGAACTGCCGGGTGTCCGCGCTGTTGCGAGCATCGCCCAGGGAGCCCGAGGCCCTGTCCGTTGCCAGGTCGATGATGACGGGGTCGTAGTTCTTGGCGCCAGCCCAGGCCGCCGTCCCGATGAGGGCGGTGATGCCGATTCCCACGAGCTTCGAGATGTTCTTCGTCATGGATGTCTCTCCTGGAGGAAACGAGATGTCTCTCCGGGCGGCAGGATGGCGTTCACGGTCCGTGAAGGCAAACAAATCCAGACAAGGGTTTCATGAGACACCCCGGGTCTGGAGTGCATCGCCTGGGGCTCGCCGCGGGATTGCCAGGGATTGAGAATGAATCCGTGTCGGGTGTATCAGTGAAGACTCAGGGCTCTTCCGTTTCGAGAAGATGAGGCGTGCGAGGCTCAGAACGGAGCGCCGTGTGTGCGCACCTCGAGGGTGTTGGAGTTGAGGGCGATGACGAGTCGTCGGACGACCTCATCCTGCTGTGGCGCGGTCATGGTGCGCAGTGCGCGGCGCAGTGCGCTGACATCCTCGTCCGTCCAGCGTCGGGAGGCGATGGCGTTGTCGATGACCTTGTGACCCTCCTGGAGGGCCGCGAGCGCTTGCGCGGAGGTCTCGGGAGGAGGGGCCTCGACAGGCGGCGCGGGCTTCTCCTCGAGCGCCTCGCGCACTGCCTCGGTGATCTCCGCGCGGAGCCAGGCGGAGTCGAGGTTGCCTCCGACTGGGGCACGAGGCGGCGGAGCGTGGAGCGTCGTGAGCAGCGCGCGTTGTGCGGCGAGCTCGCGCAGGACGGGCTCCAGGTCGGTCGAGGCGGGAGCCTGAGTGGCGCGTCCCGCGAGGAACCCCAGGACGGGGCCCAGACAGAGCGAGGCGATGAGCAGGGCTTTCATCCAGGGAGACAATGGGCGGGGCTCCGGTGGGAGGATGCGGTGGTTCACATCCTCCCAAGTGCGGCGAGGGAATCAGGGCTGCTTGGGGGCGTACTGGGAGCCGTGGGTGACGTTGATGTGCGTGCAGGTGCCGGAGGCGTCCCAGGTGAAGTAGAGGTACGAGTCGCCTTGGATGCTGCGAGCGGCCTCCGCGAGCGCGGCGCTGCTCGACAGGCAGGCGCCCACGGCGGAGGCGCTCTGCGCGTAGCAATAGACGGTCGTCGAGCCCGTGCTGGAGGTGTTCACCTGACAGCCGAGCTTCTGGAAGGAGTCCGCGGTGTCGCGCGTCGAGGCCAGCGAGCCGAAGGCCTCGCGTGACCCCGTGTACACCGTGACGGGATAGGCGCTCTTCTCTCCGGCCCAGGCGGCCGTTCCGATGAGCGCGGTGGCGAGGACCGCGGTGACGAGCTGACGAGGATTCTGCATGGGTTCTCTCTCCTGTAGGGACGACGAAGGTGTCTCCCAGGGAGATGAGAATGATTCACAATGGGTGAAGGTCCAATGTGAAACGAGGGTGTCTGGATATACACCGGCCGCGCATGTCGGACCGCTCTGCTATTGCGCCCTTCACCATGCCACGGGTGCGCTACTTCAGGCTGAACGAGGACGTCCGAGCAGGGTGCTGGTACCTGGGAAATCCCCAGGACTCGCAGGGGCATGAGGTCGAGGACCCTTATGTCTTCATCATCCTGGTGGCCACGAAGCTCATCCGCTGCATCGATGAGCAGGCGTCCAAGGTGCAGTTCTGGGACCCCAAGCACGCGCCGCGCGGGAAGGAGGGGACGTACTACGCCGTGGATGACATGCGCATCGACACGTCGAAGGTGGGCAACGCCAAGGTCTTCCGCACGGAAGACTGGGACATCGCCCTCATCGTCTCCGAGGACATCAAGGAGGCGCTGGAGTGACTGAAGCCCAATGGCGCCACCTTCACTCCTGTGTCGCCCCGCGCCTCACTCCACCGCGGCATCCCGAGGCAGCTGCCGCACCGTGTGCCCCTTCTTCTGCAGCAGCGCCACGATGCCCTCCGCGCCCACCACGTGCCCCGCGCCCACCACCACCAGGTGCACGCGCGGCTCACTCAAGAGCCCCTCCATCCGGTCCGCCATCTGCACGTTGCGCTCGAAGAACACGCGCTCGTATACGGGCCGGTAGGTCTCATCCTTCGCTCCCTCCAGCAGCAACCCCGCCATCCCCTCCGCGTCCCCCGCCTGCCACGCGGACGTGAGCGCCTCCACAATCTCTCCCGGTCCCTGCTCCCGCCGCAGCTGGTCCCTCAACATCAGGTCCTGCAGTGAGTCCGGCGTGCCCGCGAGCATCCGCAGCTGCCCGTCCGCCGTCTCCAGCTCCATCACCTGCTTCTGCGTCCCGTGCGCCTTGTCCAGGAACGCCCGGTCCACGCCGTGCCCCTGCTTGTAGCCCGCCGCCTCGAACTCCAGGTTGTTGAGCACCAGCCCCGCCAGCCACGGCCGCAGCCGCTCCAACCCCTTCACCTCCACCCCCAGCCGCGTCGCCGCTCTCCCCAACAACTCCCGCGTCGCCGGGTCCAACCGCTGCGTCAGGTTCTGCCCCTCCGGCAACATCCCCAGCTCGCGCACCAGCTTCCCCATCGCCGCCGCATCCGTCTTCGTCGTGTCCACCTCCACCGCCAGCACCTCCGCCTTGCCGAACGCCGCGTCCATCGACGCCGGCAACGCGAGCGCCCCGGGCTTCCCCATGTGGATGGACCCCACCAGGTACGCCGTGCCTCCCCCCGCTCCCTTCACCTCCCAGAGGAACGCCTTCCCCGTGTCGACCGGGGTGTACTTCCGCGCGGCGGGTGTGGACGCGCAGCCCGCGCCGAGCAGCACGACCAACAACAGGGACAACGACAGGGACGACGCGCGCTTCATGGTGTGGGCTTCCCCCAGGTGGTCCACCCATCGAACCACCCGGGCACGCACTGCGTCGAGGCTCAATCCAGGGCCCCTCCACGCGCCCGGTACCGCGCGCGCTGCCTCGGACGCCTTCCGGAGTACGCTCCCTCACAGAGGACACGAGGTCTTCCGGTGACGCCCTGCGTCGCCCACAGTCCATGACGCGCGGAGCCATTCTCCGTGCTTTGACAACCCCATTGAGCGGGTGTTACCGCTAGGTGAAACATGAATCGGCCTTCAACTTCTCCAGACCGCTCCGGACCCGTGACACCGCGAGGTCAGCGGACGCGTGCGAAGCTGCTGAAGGCCGCCGAGTCGGTCTTCGGGGAGAAGGGCTACGAGCGCGCCTCCATCGCGGACATCACGCGCAAGGGGGGCGTGGCGCTCGGCACGTTCTACGTCTACTTCCCGGACAAGCAGTCCATCTTCGTCGAGGTGGTGGACGACCTGGGCACGCGCCTGCGTCGGCTCATCGCGGACTCCACCTCCAAGTGCGACAACCGCATCGACGTGGAGCGCGAGGGCCTGCGCACCTTCTTCCAGTTCGTGCGCCAGCACCCCAACCTCTACCGCGTGGTGCGCCAGGCGGAGTTCGTCGACGCCGACTGCTACCGCCGCTACTACGACCGCTTCGCCAAGGGCTACGTCACCGGCCTGTCCCGCGCCATGGAGGAGGGCGAGGTGCGCCGCATGGACCCGGAGGCGCTCGCCTACTGCCTGATGGGCATCGGTGACTTCCTGGGCATGCGCTGGGTGCTGTGGGAGGAGGACCCGGGCCTGGAGCGCGTGCTCGACACCGCCATGGGCCTCATCCGCCACGGCCTGGACACCCGCCCCGCGCCGCCCCCGGGCCGCAACACGCTCAAGACGTCCAAGACCCCCGCCAAGGCCGCGCCCTCGCGCGCCGCCCCCACCAAGAACGCCAAGAAGAACACCCTGCGCCCCACGCGCCGTCCGGCGCGGAGCGCCCGGAGCTGACGAAAGCACATGCGATACGCGCAGATCCTCTCCACTGGCCGTTACGTCCCCGAGAAGGTCCTCACCAACGCGGACGTCGAGAAGATTCTCGGCGAGCCCGTCGACGAGTGGCTCCAGCAGAACGTGGGCATCAAGCAGCGCCACGTCATGGCGGACTCCCAGGCCACCAGTGATTTGTGCGTCGCCGCCGCCCGTCAGGCCCTGGAGCGCTCGGGCACGAAGCCGGAGGAGCTGGACCTCATCATCGTCGCCACCGACACGCCCGACTACTTGAGCCCCGCCACCTCCTCCGTGGTGCAGGCCAAGCTGGGCGCCCCCAACGCCGGCACCTACGACCTCAACTGCGCGTGCGCGGGCTGGGTGACGGCGCTGGACGTGGGCTCGAAGACGATTGCCGCGGATGACAGCTACCAGCGCATCCTCGTCGTCGGCGCGTACGGCATGACGCGCTACGTGAACTGGAAGGACAAGAAGACCTGCACCCTGTTCGCGGACGGCGCGGGCGCGGTGGTGCTGGGCGCGGGCGACAAGCCCGGCTTCATGGGCGCGAAGCTCCTGGCCAACGGCGAGTACCACGACGCGCTCGGCATCTACACCGGCGGCACGAGTCGCCCCGCCACCGCGGAGACGCTGCCGCTGACCGGCGGCAAGCCCGCCGTGCAGTTCGTGCGCAAGTTCCCCTCCACCTTCAACACCGAGCGCTGGCCCATGCTGCTGGACCAGCTGCTCAAGCGGCAGGACCAGACGCTGGATGACGTGAAGCTCTTCGTCTTCACCCAGCTCAACCTGCGCACCATCGAGGCCACCATGAAGGTGCTCAACCAGCCCATGGCCAAGGCGCACTACACGATGGACAAGTGGGGCTACACGGGCTCGGCCTGCATCCCCATGACGCTCGACGACGCGGTGGTGCAGGGGAAGGTGAAGAAGGGCGACCTGGTGGCCTTCTGTGCCAGCGGCGGCGGTCTCGCCATGGCCTCCGCCCTCTACCGCTGGACGGCCTGAGCTTGGAGGCGCGCATGTTCATCGGAGACTGGATGGGGCGGGGCGCCCTGTACTGGCCCGAGCACGTCGCGGTGGTGGACACGGCCAAGGGCGACGCCGGCCGCTTCACCTACCGCGCCCTGAACGCGCGCGCCGAGGCGCTCGGCGGCTGGCTGCGCGACGTCGCCGGGGTGAAGCCCGGGGACCGCGTGGGCCTGGTCGCCCACAACGGCGTCGAGTACCTGGATGCCCTCTTCGCCTGCGGCAAGCTGGGCGCCATCTTCGTCCCCTACAACTGGCGCCTGCATGCCTCCGAGCTGACCGACCTGGTCCGCTCCATCCGCCCGCGCGTGCTGCTCTTCGGCGACGACTTCCGCGACGCCGTGGCCCAGGTGCGCGAGAGCGTGGGCGACTCGCTGCGCCTCGTGGCGCTGGAGCCGCAAGGGCTGCCCGGCGTCGCCACGTACCCGGACGTGCTCGCGCACCGCCCCACCGCGCCCGTGCGCAACGACGCCGTGTCCGAGGAGGACACGCTGTGCCTGCTCTTCACCGGCGGCACCACGGGGCGCTCCAAGGGCGCGTGTGTCAGCTACCGCATGGTGGCGTGGAACACGCTCAACACGCTGGTGCACGAGGTGCGCCCCGGCGACGTCACGGTGACGCACACGCCCATGTTCCACACGGGCGGGCTGCTCGTGTACACGCTGCCCCTGCTCACCGCGGGCGGCACCGTGGTCATCATGCGCCGCTGGGAGCCGGAGGAGCTGCTCGCGCTGATTGCCCGCGAGAAGGTGTCGCTGTTCTTCGCGGTGCCCACGCAGTACCAGCAGCTGCTCGACTCGCCGCGCTTCGCGACGACGGACTTCTCGTCGGTGCGCTTCATGACCAGCGGCGGGGCGGCGCTGCCGGTGCCGCTCATCCAGGCGTGGCAGGCGGTGCACGCGGTGCCCTTCAAGCAGGGCTTCGGGATGACCGAGTTCGGCCCGGGAATCTTCAGCATGGGGCCCGAGTTCGCGGTGTCCAAGGCGGGCTCCATCGGCCGCCCCAATTACTTCATCGCGGCGAAGCTGGTGGACGACGACGGCCGCGAGGTGCCGACGGGCGGCGTGGGAGAGCTGGTCCTCAAGGGCCCCTCCATGTGCTCGGGCTACTTCGAGGACGAGGCCGCCACGCGCGAGGCCATCGACGCGGACGGCTGGTTCCACACCGGCGACCTGGCGCGTCAGGACGCGGACGGCTTCTTCACCATCGCCGGCCGCAAGAAGGACATGTTCATCTCCGGCGGGGAGAACGTGTACCCGCTGGAGCTGGAGTCCGTGCTGTACGAGCACGCCGCCGTGCAGCAGTGCTCGGTCATCGGCATGCCGGACGCGAAGTGGGGTGAAGTGGGGCGCGCCTTCGTGGTGCTCAAGCCCGGCGTGGACTGCACGGGTGACGCGCTGCTCGAGCACCTGCGCGGCAAGGTGGCGCGCTTCAAGGTGCCCAAGCGGGTGGTGCTGGTGGAGCGCCTGCCGGTGTCCGCGGCGGGGAAGATTCTCAAGCGCGAGCTTCGCGAGGCGGCCATCGCCGCCGACGCCGAGGGGCGATGACGCCCACCGGCTCCGACGCACCGCGCTGAACACTGTCTGGGCGGGCATGTCTGGGGTTGGCCCTGCATGCTTGTCGTCTGTCGTGACACCCCGGCGGTGACGCCGGAACGAAGGGAGCACCACATGAAGAAGAAGCTGCTGTCCGCGGTCATGGTTTGCGCGCTGGGCTTCGTCGGCTGCGGAGATGACGACAGCGACCCCACCCCGACGCCCCAGACCCCCAAGCTCGACAGCTCCGCGAACATCCTCGCGTTCCTCGAGGGCAAGTCGATGATCATGGAGGGGACCAACATCCCCAGCCACCCCAACGGCTTCAACGAAGATGTCGACTACGGCGCGGCGTCCCAGTGTTACCAGAGCGTCACCATGTCGGTGGCCGGTGGCAACTTCAAGGTCGACAGCATCCCGGGCACCATCGCCAACAACGTCTGTGACCACAACGCGCCGAAGAACCCGCTCTCCTTCACGTCCAACACCGTCCTCATCGAGAACGTGGCGTCCGACGGGAGCTGCTTCGACGTGACGTTCTCCTTCCCGGGTGGCCTGGTGCAGGAGGGCCGCGGCGGCTTCACCGCGGACCAGAAGACGCTCAAGCTGGAGCTGTACTTCAAGAACCAGGGCACGGGCATCCGCTGCGCCAACGGCGCGGTGGGCACGTCCAGCTCCGTGACGCTCAACGGCCAGCCCTTCACGGGCAACGCCGTGCAGACGTACTCCATCCGCTAGTCCGCCTCACCTCGTGCCGGAGGGAGGGTGCGCTCCCGCCCTCCCTTCCGGTCGGAGGTCCGGACGCGGGTGCTCGTCGCCCGCGTCCCCCAGGAGCCTGGCCGTACTTGAGCCATCGACAGTGGTGACATCCGAGCCCGGTGTACCGGGAGCGCCCCGCCGTGCGGGGCCGAGGTGGATATGACGGGAAGTGGGTTCGAGGCACGCGAGACGCTGCGGCGCAACGCGAGGATGCTCGCGGCGCTGGGGCTCGTGGGACTGGCGACGCCGGCCGCCGCGCAGAGCACCCCGGTGCCGGGGCTGTACGCCGAATGGCAGGAGGAGAAGAACCGCGAGGAGGACGCCGAGCCGCGTGAGTTCAGCCTCATCAACTACTTCTTCACGCGCGTCTCCATGACGAACCAGATTGGTGACCCGGCCGGCCTTCGTGGCGTGGCGCTGGGTCCCATCGGCTCGCGCGTGGGCAGCGCGGTGAGCACCGAGCCGAGCCGCTCGGCGTACTTCATCGAGCAGCGCTGGATTCCCGTCATCGAGTACAGCCCGTTCTTCGTCGACGGGCTGGCGTCCTTCCGCGCGCAGTTCGAGGTGGACTTCCTCTGGGGTCGCTCGGCCAACACGATTGGTCAGAACGAGGGCGGCGGCTTCAACGCCGACCAGGTGAACATCCAGACCAAGAACGTCAACGTCGCCATCTACCCGACGCGCAACCCGAACCAGCTCACGCTGCTGGTGGGCACCCAGCCGGTCTACGACAGCGCCTACGACCCGACGCGCACGCCGCTGTCGGACCTCACGCGCACCGGCTACAAGCTGGCCTTCCTGGGCAGCGACGCGACGGGCCTGTCCATCTTCAGCGGCTTGAAGGGCAACGCGCGCCTGAGCCTGTTCCCGCTGGGCAGCGCGCAGGCGGACCGCGCCACGCGCAACGACCCGCGCCTGAAGTACATCTGGCTGGCGATGGCGGACTACGTCTACCCGGTGCGCCCCAACACCAACGTGGGCGTGTCCGTGTGGGCGCTGAACGACGACACCAAGGGTGACGCGTACGCCTTCGAGGGCCTGGTGAAGAGCGGCCCGTCGTCCACGGGCCTGCCGGGCTTCACCGGCACGGCGCGCTTCAACATCAACCGCCCCACCGGCACCGTCTTCTGGGCGGGCGCGCACTTCAACCACAACATCGACTTCCGCAACGGTCGGCTCGGGGCCTCTGGCTTCGTGATGTACAACGGCGGCAAGTACAAGAGCGACGATCCGGAGAACTCGCCCATCGACGAGCTGAACATCTCCGGCGTGTCCGCCAACCTGGAGGTCATGTACCAGTGGGGCCGCGGCCCCGGCGACGTGGTCACGCTGGAGGGCATGTTCTCCTCCGGTGACTCGAACCTGGACGACGACAAGTACACGGGCGCCTTCACGCTGAACCAGTACGGCCTGCCGGGCGCGGTGTGGTTCAACCACAAGATGCTCATCCTGTTCCCGTTCACCAGCACGGTGAACAACTACACGGGCGCGGTGACGGACATCTCCAACCAGGGCTACGGCCTGCGCGCGGGCATCGCCTCGGCGGCGTGGGACATCATTCCCAACAAGCTCAACCTCAAGGTGGCCACGGGCCTGGCGAACTCGGGCGCGGACCCGACGCCCTGGGTGGCGGAGGTGCGGCGCGGCCGGTTCATCGGCGCGGAGGTCAACGCGGAGCTGCGCTACCACATCCGCTATCTGATGACCGTGGGCCTCCACGGCGGCTACCTCTTCCGCGGCAGCTTCTACGACGGCTCGGCCACCGTGCGCAGCGACCCGTGGGCGGCCTTCACCACCTTCACCTGGTACGCGTTCTGACCATGAGCTCCTCCCGCGCTTTCACCGCGTTGCTCCTCGCGGCGGGGCTGTCCTCCGCCGGTTGCGTGCGCTCGTATGCTGGCGAGTCCGCGCTGTCCTTCCAGGACCTCGACTACTCCACGGCGGGCACGAAGCAGGCCTGGCCCGTGCACCGCGTGGCCCTGCCGGACGTCACCGCCCGGTACGGTCTGGCGAGCCCGCTCCATGTCTCGTACGTGGATTTGCCCGCGCCCACGCCCGAGGCGAAGACGGTCATCTTCGTGCACGGCCTGGGCTCGTACCTGAAGTTCTGGCAGGCGCAGCTGGACGTGTTCCACGCGAAGGGCTACCGCGTCGTCGCGGTGGACCTGCCGGGCTACGGCAAGTCCGACAAGCCGGCCACGTTCCCGTACACCACCGAGGCCATGGCGGACGCGGTGGCGGAGCTGGCGCGGGTGTTGGGCGTGGAGAAGCCCATCCTCGCGGGGCACTCCATGGGCGGGCAGACGTCGCTGTCGTACGCGCTGCGCTACCCGGACGCGGTGGAGGCGCTGGTGCTGGTGTCTCCGGCCGGGTTCGAGAAGTTCTCCTGGAAGGAGAAGCAGTGGTTCCGCCGGGTGATGAGCTCGGACTTCATCAAGGCGGCGCCGGAGGCGGGCATCTGGGGCAGCGTGCGTCAGGGCAACTTCATGCACTGGCGGCCGGAGCTGGACTGGCTCATCCAGGACCGCGTGCGGCTGGCGAAGTCGCCGGAGTTCGACGCGTACGCCTACGCCAACGTCCGCACGGTGCGGGGCCTGGCGAACAACGACTTCGTGCGCGACAACCTGCACCGCGTCTCGGTGCCCACGCTCATCGTCTACGGCACGGATGACCGGCTGATTCCCAACCCGTTCCTGCACGGCGGCGAGGCGCGCGAAATCATGGAGTACGGCGCGTCCCGCATCCCCGGCGCCGCGCTGGCGCCGATGAAGGGCTGTGGACACACGGTGCAGCTCGACTGCCCGGAGCCGGTCAACGAGGTGGTGCTCGCGTTCCTGGCGGACCCGACGGCGGCGAAGCCCTTCGTGGAGAAGACGAAGCCCGAGGACAAGGAGGCCAAGCCGAGCGAGCCGTCGCCCGTGCCCGGCGCGCCGGAGACGCAGCCCTCGCCGATGCCCGCGCAGGACGATGCGCCGGCGCCGTCGGACGGACCGAGGCCGTAGCGCGAGGCACGGCCCCGCGCCGAGAGGCTGGCCGGTCTCGGCGCGAGGGGGCGCACGGCGCCCTCCGGTGGATGAGGCGACGCCCGCCGTGGAGGAGCGCGGCGGGAGGACCGCCATCTCCTGAAGGTCGGAGGGGTGAATGCAAGCGGCGCGCACGACCGGGTGTGGACATCGGGGACCCGGGTCGTGAGCGCGCGGCAAGGCTCGAAGCGGAAGAGGTGACCTCCGACTGGGAGGAGGTCCCCGCGACGAGGTGTCGCGCTCGCGCTGGAAACGAGTGGGGCGGCCTCATCCTGAAACCTGGATGAGGCCGCCCGGGACTTCGCGCGCCTTCGCGAGGCGGCAGGCCGGCCCGTGTCCACTCCCCCACGGCGTGGACGACTGCCAGCTCACGCTCCCGACGGCGGGCGCGCCAAGGTCCTCACTTCGAAGTGACTCCCACGAGGTGGGCCCGAGTCCTCGGGCCCGTGCTCCCGGCGACGCCTCGCGTGACGACGCGCCGGGAGACGAGCGGGGTGTGGCTACGGGACGATGTGGTTGCGCACCATGCTGTACTGCACGGCGCCGGTCAGGTCCTTCGAGTTGTAGTGCCCGTAGGGATAGGCCGAGTACACCTTCTCACCCTGCTGACCAGGGATGCGCGAGGTGTAGTCGCCGTACACGATGCCGCCGTAGCCGATGATTTCGTCGGCCGTGGAGTAGATGCTGTAGCGGTACGCACCCTCGTAGCCGCTCGTGGCGCGCAGGTTGTCCAGGAACGTGGAGCGGCCGAGCACGGCGCCGAAGTACAGGTAGCCCGGGTACAGGCCGTTGGTGGAGCCGCACGTCGGCGTGGTGGGACCCGTCTGGTAGCAGGACGTCAGGCCCAGGTTCGCGCCGGCGATGCCGACGAACGTATCGACGGAGCTCGTCAGCGGCGCGCCGACGTTGTACGCGCCCCCGTTGGCGGAGTCGTTCGCGGCGCCGCCGAGGATGGCCTTGCGCGCGAGCGTCACGCCCATCGAGTGGGAGACGATGTCCACCTTCGACGCGCCGGTGTACGCCTTCACCGCCTCGATGAAGCGGCGCACCCGCATGATGTTCGGCTTCGAGTGGTACTGCACGGCGGTCTGCATGATGTCCGCCGGGCCCCACGTCAGCGCGTAGAGCTCGCTCGTCTTGTAGCCATTGGCGAGGAAGTAATCGAGCGACGCGTTCCAGCCCGACTGGCCCGCGGTGCCGGTGCCCACCGCCTTGTCGGAGTTGCCGTGGATGAAGATGACGGGCGTGTTCACCACGGTGTCGTTGGCGTCCTTCTTCCCGCCGTAGCTGCCACCCGGCAGGGTGTACCGCGCGAAGTCGTCGCCCTGGTAGCCGTTGGCGTTGAGCCACGTCTGGAAGTGGGACGTGATTCCCTGAGTGGAGACGGCGGCGGACTCGGCGGTGCCGAGCTGCTCGGTGATGGGCGCTTCGGGCGTGACGGACTCCTCGAGCCCCTCGCCGCAGCCGGTGAGGGCTCCGACGAAGAGGGGGGCCATGAGGAACAGCGAATGCCGCAATCGCATGGTGGACTCCTTCGGTTGTGGGGGATGCACTCGCGCTCGGACCGATACATGTCTTCGAGCGCGAGACACAGTGTAGAGACATCTCACGCGAGCGTCGTCATCCGAGTGGACGCGCGCGGACGTTGTCGCGGTGCGTCGCGTGATAGTCATCGGGACATGCGCGCACGCAAGGTGGTCATCCCGAAGGCCGGCGGTTACGAGCAGCTCCGCGTCGAAGACCTGAATCAGGTTTCACCTGGAGTCGGGGAGGTGAGGGTGGCCACCCAGGCCATCGGGGTGAACTATGCGGACTGCGTCATCCGCATGGGCCTGTACGCCTCCGCGAAGGAGTATGTGGGGTGGCCGATTACCCCCGGCTTCGAGTTCGCGGGCACGGTGGACGCGGTGGGTGAGGGCGTGACGGACCTGGCACCCGGGGACCGCGTCTTCGGCGTGACGCGCTTTGGCGGGTACGCCACGCACGTGGTGGTGCCCCGGCACCAGGTGTTCGCGCTGCCGTCGAAGTGGACGATGGAGCAGGCGGCGGGGTTCCCCGCGGTGTTCCTGACGGCGTACTACGCGCTGTTCGAGCTGGCGCACCCGAGGCCGGGGACGAACGTGCTGGTGCACTCGGCGGCGGGCGGGGTGGGCAGCGCGTTGTTGCAGTTGGGGCGCATCGCCGGGTGCCGGATGGTGGGCGTGGTGGGCAGCACGCACAAGGTGGAGGCGGCGCGGGCGCTGGGCGCGGACGTGGTCATCGACAAGAGCCGCGAGGACCTGTGGAAGGCCGCGGAGGCGGCGTCACCCAAGGGCTACGAGGTGGTGCTGGACGCGAACGGCCCGTCGACGCTGAAGGACAGCTACCGGCACCTGGCGTCACCGGGGAAGCTGGTCATCTATGGGTTCCACTCGATGCTGCCGCGCACGGGCGGCAGGCCGAACTACGCGAAGCTCGCGTGGGATTGGCTGCGCACGCCGCGCTTCGACCCGCTGACGCTGACGAACGACAACACGAGCGTGCTCGCGTTCAACCTGTCGTACCTGTTCGAGCAGCGCTTCGTGCTGGAGGACAGCATGGCGCGGCTGCTCGCGTGGGTGGAGGAGGGGAAGGTGGTGTCGCCGAAGGTGACGACCTTCAAGCTGGATGACGTGGCCCAGGCGCACCAGGCGCTGGAGTCCGGCACGACGGTGGGCAAGCTGGTGCTGGTGCCGTGAGCGGCGGGCTTTTAGTTGCCGGTGCCCTGGCTCCTGCGCTTCGGGGGGAAGGGCGCCAGGGGGAGCAGCTTCGCGGACAGGTTCGTGACGTCGCTGTTCCGGTGGAGCCAGGTCTCCCAGCGCTCGTGACCCTCGAGCCGCAGCTCGACGTGCCGCACGCCGCCGTGAGCCTCGGAGGAGAACGGCATGGGCGTGACGCCCACCAGGATTCCATTCAGGTACACCTGGGCGCCGGAGGGCGTGGAGGTGAGCTGGATGATGCGCGGTCCGTGGGCGCGCTCCACCATGACCAGGAACACGCCAATCATCACCAAGCCCACCAGCACCGTGAGCTGGGTGATGGGGCGCCGCCACGGGGGCTCGCTGGGGATGGGGCTGGGAGGAGGCGAGGGCTCGCGTCGCTTCGGCGGTGGGAAGGGGACGTCCACCTGCGCCCGAATCTCCTGCAGCCCGGGCTGCTCCTCGAGCATGGCGGTGGCGGGCTGGGTCGCGCGGAGGGACGAGGGCAGCGCGTCGATGTCCGGCCGCGTGTCGCGCTCTTCCGGTGGCTCGGGCGCCGCGCGCACGCGCCAGGACTCCAGATGGGTCAGGAACACGGGCGGCGGTTCCACGAAGCGCTTGCGCGTGGACAGCTCCTCCTGGAAGAGCCAGCGCACCAGGTGCTTGCGCAGGTGCGTCGGGAAGCGCGGCGCGTTCGTCCCCAGCCAGTCGGAGAGGGATTGCTGGAGCGCCTCCGCCGAGCGATAGCGGGCGTCCCGTGACGCCATCAACGCGCGCTGGAGAATCTCCTCCAGGGCCTCGTCCAGCGAGGGATTGAGCGTGCGCGCGGGAATCAGCCGCCCTTCCTGCGCCTGGAACATCACCTCCAGCTCCGTCCCCGACGTGGGCCGCTGCCCGCACAGCATCTGGAAGAGCACCACGCCCACGGCATAGACGTCCGAGCGCGCATCCACCTCCTCTCCCCGGGCCTGCTCGGGGGAGAAGTACTGGAACTTGCCCTTCACCACGCCCGCTTCGGTGTTCACCCGGCCGGCCATGCGGGCCTTGGCGATGCCGAAGTCGGAGAGCTTCGTCTCGCCCTCGTAGCTGAGCAGGATGTTGTCCGGGGAGACGTCGCGGTGCACCAGCCCGAGCGGCTCGTCGTGCTCGTCACGCAGCGCGTGCGCGTAGTGGAGCCCCCGGCACAGGTCGATGGCGATGCCCACGGCGATGGGGGCTGGGAGCCAGGGCAGGCCCTTCTCCTTGGAGCGCTTGAGCACCAGGGACAGGGGCTGTCCGTCCACCCACTCCATGGCCAGGAAGTACTCATCCTCCACCTGGCCGAAGTCGAACACCTGCACGATGTTGCCGTGGCTCAGGCCCACGCAGATGCGCGCCTCGTCGAGGAACATCTCCGCGAAGGCCGGGTTCGCGGCGAAGTGGCCCAGCACGCGCTTGATGACCACGGACTTGGAGACGCCGGGGGCGGCCGGGTAGCGGGCCCGGTAGACCTCCGCCATCCCTCCGCTGCCCAGTCGCTCCAGGAGTTCGTACCGGCCGAACTGGATGACCCCCGTGTCGCCCATGGGGGTGAAAGCTATCAGAAGGGGCCCGGATGGATGGCCTTGGCCGGGCGGGTCAGCTTTGCCCGGGCTGGCGCCGCGGCGGGTGTCTGGTGTTGTGAGGCCAAGGGTCTGGAATCGGACGGAGGGGTGAGGATGGGGAAGACGCTTCTGGGTTGAAGGGCATCCGGAGGGGGCGGCTTGCGTCGCTCGTAGGATGTCGGAAGCAGGCCGGCAGTCCCTCCTCGCTCGAGCCTCCTGTGTCGCCGGCCCCAACCCCGGGGGCTGACATGGTGAAGCGTATCGTGGGTGCTGTTGTCACGCTGTGGTGCGCGGGCGCGTCGGTGTCCTGCCAGAGTCGGGACCTCGAGGTCGTGGAGATTCCCGTGGACCTGTCACCCGGGCCCGCCATCGAGGACCGCGCGGACTGGGAGCCGGTGCCGCTGGCAGCGTGCAAGCTGAAGCCTGGGATGGAGCAGCTCCCCGCCTGTGGAACCCTGGAGTCCTTCGACCTGTCGGGCTGCGACACCGAGAGCCTGCGCGGGTTGGACCGCTCGGGCGGCTACAACTTGCGCTTCCATGGCGCGGACATCGCGACGGACGACACGGCGCAGTACATCGGGGTCGACCACTTCGCGCCCCTGGCGCTGGGCCGACGGGGCGCCCTCCCGTTGACGCGTGGCGCCGATGACCACCTGCTGTACTCCGTCTACAGGGAGACACGTCCGAACAGGCCCGCGCTCGTGATGGCCACGGTGGGCTGCTCGGCGCAGGCCCAGGACCACGTGAA